>JABBOE010000225.1 GCA_019351955.1 Pseudomonadota bacterium | reverse complement strand
GCACCTCGTACTGCCAAGGTGACGAGCCGCCAAAGAAGCCGGTCACGAAGCCACCCATCAGCGGCTTGTCCGGGGTCTGGATCGGATATTGCCCGGTGTCGTAGACGCTCAACACCGCGCCGCGCGATTTGAGTACGGCGAAGTGGTTGGCCTCCACGGTGAGAAGACTGCCGGAGACGATGCTCGAATCGGGGTAGTGATACGCCATGATGTCCGGACCCATGATGTCCGTGCCATCGTCTTGCAATGTCGAGATTACCTGTCGCGTCAGTGCCATGCTCGTTCCCTCGTCTGATGATGTGGGTGAAGACGCGCCTGTCCATGGCTTTGATGGCAACGAACGGATCGACCCGATTGAGTCGAGTAACGCGTACCGGGGTAGTATGTGATGTCTAAAAGATAAAGCAACAGCCTTTTGCAATTCCGCTATCGGTTCGTTGGACTACACGACCCATGTTGACTTGAAGACGCCCCGGCAAGCTGCGGCAGGCAGCGACGACACAAGTAGGCTTGGTGTAGGACGATCCCCGTCGTGCCTCCAAGACTTGGTCTGGCGTCGCAGCTTGTGAGCAGAGAGGAAGATATGGTGAGAGGAAGCGCAATGGTGGTGGCATGGATCCTGGCCACGACCGCAACGGCAAGTGGCGCGGCGAGCTCGCAGAACGATACGCGAATCAGTACCCAAGAGGTCCATCTGGCCGAAAACGTGCCGGTACCTTGCGTGTCGGTTGCAGCCGAGCATGGCGCGGCCACGATCGTACTTTCGCGTGAGGAGCTAGATAGGCTGGCGGAAGTCAAAACGCGGCTGGACGCAAGCGAGACGGCGCGACTGGCATTGATTGCTGGTAGTCGCGCGCGGGCGCTGCTCACGCAACTCGGGCCACGCCCCGATGCCCGCGGCTGCCTGGTAGTGCAGGGAGTCGTGCCGCTCGACACCCGCTTTCTGGTAGGGCAATTGCTTACTGAGGGGCACGCGACGGTGTTCACCCGACGGCTGAACCTACCGGAGCCGAGCCTCCAGATCCGCCATGTCAGCACGCTTTACGATGGATGGGATGAGTTCCGCCTACTTGATGGAACTGAAATCTGGGGCTACGGCACTTGGCACGCTGGATGAGGCCGAAATCAACTCAACTCTCCTAACCTTCGCATGTATCCCTCTGCTATGAAATCAGCCATTGAACATCTTGCCGCCAGGGTTCCCGCCGAAGAAGTTGCTCAGCGGCAACTCGACGCATACAACGCGCGTGATCTCGAGGCGTTGCTGGCTACGTACCACGATAAAGCAGAGCAGCACTTGCTGCATGCTGGTCCGCTTGCCGTTGGCCGGGAGGCAATTCGAAAGCGAATGGTTGATCGATTCGCCGACCCAGCGTTGCATGCAAGGCTTGTTTCTCGCATGGTCATGGATAACGTCGTTGTTGACCACGAATTTGTAACTCGTACGTTTCCAGATGGACTAGAGACCATCGAAATGATCTGTATCTATGAAGTTCTGTCAGGAGAGATCATCAAGGCAACTTTCGCGATTGGACAAGCCCGACCAAAGGAGTGAGCACATGGTCGAACACCGACGAACTCAGCTTTGAAGTGCGACCTTGTTGGTGAGGCTTAACCGATTTTGGATGGCTGCTTTGCGGCGCGCATTCGAAGCAGCTGACCGTCCGAAGTTGGCCGGTGCCTGCCCGTCGCGCCGGCACCGTGCTCGGTGCACACCCGATCCGAAGGCCTCACCGGAGGGAGGGATTCATGCGCTCACGGAGGCAGACTCGAGAGCGCAAGGGCTGGCCGGTTTGAGAGCATTTCAGGTGGTTGGTTTGAGCGTGGAATCGATGGCAGGATTCCACTGACGAAGGTGGTCATGTTCGATGCCGGCCATGGTCAGTTCCGCTGGCGAAGGTGGTCAATTGCTGTGGCGAAGTTGGCTGGCGTTTTGCAACATGGATGCAACAGATGGGTCATCAGGAGACGATTTGCAGGCTTTGGTGCTACGAAGTGCGCCGCCGAGTGTTGATGGATTACAGCGCGTCGCCTTCAACAATGCCATCGGCCTCGAATCGGGCCAGCCACGGTGCGAGGTCACGACCTGGCATGGGGCGTGCGATGAAGTAGCCCTGTATTTCGTCGCAGCCCATGTCTCTGATCGTCCGGTAGATGCTGGCCGTCTCGACACCCTCCACAACTACCCGGAATCCCAGTGAGCGCGCCATGCCGGCGATGCAACGCACGATCATTTCGTCGTCAGCGCTCTCGTCTATGGAAGCAACGAAGGACTGATCTATCTTCAGCGTACTCGCCGGAAGTTTGCGCATGTAGGCCAGGTTGCTGTAGCCGGTACCGAAATCGTCAATGGCAATGCTCACGCCCAGCTCGCTCAGTTGCGCAAGGCGCTGCTGGACCGCCTCGCTGTTATGCATAAAGGTGTCCTCGGTCAACTCTAATTCGATATAACGCAGCGGCACATGGAAATGCTCGGCCGCCAGCAGCAAGCGGGGCACAAGGTCCGCCTCGAAATCAGTGCTTGAGACATTCATCGACAGATGGATATCAAGCCCGTCGCGGAGCCAAGATGACAGCTGCTGCAAGCCGCGCTGGAAGACCCAATCGGTAAGGCACCGCATCAGGCCGGCCTGCTCGACCAGTGGTATGAAGCGCGCGGGGGAAACCCAGCCCAGGCTCGGATGATGCCAGCGCATCAGGGCCTCAACCGCTACGCAGCGGCCGCTGCGCAGATCCACCCGCGGTTGGAAGTGCAGTTCCAGTTCGTTGGCAGCCACGCTTGCGGGGTTGTTCAGCGCTTCCGACAGTTCGGTGACCAGGAAAAATTCCTGCTGATGCAGCTCATCCTGCGCCTGTTCGTAGTGGCTCCAACCGCGCACGCTCTGCTGGGCCGTATGCGAGGCGCTCATCACGAGGCGCAGCGCGTCACCGGTCGTGAGTTTGCTAGCCGGCATCTCTAGCAGGCCCACGCCGGGCTGGATCGTGAGCGGAATGCCCTGGCAGTCGAAAGGCTCACGCAAGCGGGCTACCAGGCGGTCGAAGGACGCCGAGTCCGCAAAGGCCAGCGTATCCGCAAGCAGTAACGCGAATCGCGTCACGCCCACTTGGTACAGGCACATGTCCTGGGCCATCCACTCCTGGATACGCATGGCCACCAGACGGACCAGGGCGTCAGCATACTGATGTCCCATGGCGCGTATGAAAGCGTTGAAGCGGCTCGCTGGCGCGACTTCGATGGCCACGATGGCGAGACTCCGGGCGCCCCCTTCTGCCCTTGCGCGAAGGTCCTCGAAGAATGCGTTGCGGTGCGGTAGCTGCGTCACCGGATCGACGCGTCTGATATAGCTTCGAAGCACCACGGCTGCGCCCGCGAGAGTGGCGGCATCGGCGAGCATGACCCTGTCCGCCTCGCTCAGCGAGGCGCGCGGGTCAAAGTCGATCACACATAGGGCGGCCACATGCCGATGGGTCAGGGTGTGAACCGGCACGCTGGCGAAAAAACGCAGCGGCGTGGATGCGCCATCCGCTTCGGCGCCGGCGTGCTCGTGCACATCCAACTCTTCGCGCGAAGCATCGCGGGCGATGGCGCTGAGAAGGAGATCCTGCAGCTGGCCCGAAACCGCGGGCAACTTCGAGCTGCCCGGAGCGAAGAAGAATGTTCCGCCCTCGACCAGGACCAACGCCACCAAGGGAACGTGCAGCGCCGCGCAGAGCATGCGCGCCACCGCGTCAAAACCCGGGACCAGATAGGCTTCGTGCCGGACTTCCGGTGATGCCGCGGGATCTCGCCCCGGGGGCAATGGTGCATCGCAGGGCGCGTCGGCAGAAGCGTCCGCGTCGGCATCGGAATCTTCGTTCATGGATTTACTCCTCCTGAACCAGATGCATCAAGCTGCGCCCACAGGTGTCTGCCAAATGCCGCGCGATTACCAGACTTTTGTTCCACAGAATGTCATGGTCTACATCCAAAGAATACCCTTGGCGTGTCGGTGAGGCCACAGCGCGGAAATTGTTCGGCAATCCACGGCACCGTGCATAGGAAAGGCCACGTAACCGGAGACCTTTTCCGAGGCCGTCAAGTCTCAGCGGCTGTCGGATAGCCCGAGAACCGTGCGACACGATCCGTCACGTTCCTTAGGGAGTTCTGCCCCGTTTTGGTCGTCGCTCTGAAGGGTGGTGGATCATCTCTCTTCCCCGCGACCGATCATTCTGGACTGCTGCTTGCTCAGTAGACACCATCCTCAGCTTATTGCCTCTACCGCTCGATCAGGCACCACGCTCACGTGGGACTGGCTGCTTTTGGGGCAG
>JABBOE010000224.1 GCA_019351955.1 Pseudomonadota bacterium | reverse complement strand
CCGTGCGCATGGCCGACCAGATCATCGTGATCCAGGACGGCCGCATCATCGAGCACGGCAGCCACGAGCAGCTGATGGCGCTGGGCGGCCACTATGCGCATCTGTTCTCGCTGCAGGCGCAGGGGTATCGGTAATGCTCGAAGAGAAACGACCTGTCTGCCCTCCGGCTATACCGAGTCAACTCGTCTAACATTCGAAAGCAGGTCCAATCGCCGATTTCAATGCTGATGTCTGGCGAATGCAGGCACGTCTGATATGATGACCATGAGTAGCACAAAAGGGTTGGCACGCATTTGATCAAGCAGCGGCGATATAGCCAGGTAGGCCAACAAAAATCCGCAGGCGCGACATATACACCGGGATTTTTCGCGGAATTTGTCGCCAATGAGATGGTGCAGATCGCTTCGCTCCCGGCTCGCGGGACAATCCGCATCCTCGATCCAGCGGTTGGCGATGGGTCCTTGCTTGATGCTCTGATCAAGCGCTTGCCGATTGAAACCCGCAAGCGGGCTGAAATCCGTGGGTACGACATCGATCCATCTGCCGTCGAAGTTGCGTCGCAACGACTGGATCGAGATTTTCCCGGACTGAAAATTCGCCTTGAACAGAAGGACTTTCTTGATCACGTCCTCAATCTTCAAGGAGGCAGTGATCTATTCCCCACCGGAGAGGTCCAACAGCCTTTCGATCTGGTAATCGCCAACCCTCCGTACGTTCGTACCCAGATCATGGGCACGAGACAAGCTCAGCAATTGGCTCAAGGATTCGGCCTCACCGGTCGGGTTGATCTGTACTACCCATTCCTTCTCGGCATATCCAAGGTGCTCGCCGAGAATGGCATCGCGGGTGTGATCACTTCCAACCGGTTCATGACCACCAGATCGGGCCAGGCGGTACGCCGTGAATTGCTGTCGCGCTTCAGACTCGTGCGTGCATGGGACCTGGGCGATACCAAACTCTTCGACGCGGCGGTTTTGCCGTCGGTGCTCTTGGCACGGGGAATGAGCGATCCAGGAGAGCCACAAACCGATCGGATCCTTTTTTCCTCGATCTATGAAACCCGCGACCCCGCCCAGTCCGATGCATCGGACGCTCTGGCGGCTGTTGCCGCGGATGACGATACCGTTGTGGCCGTCCCGGATGGTCGCCATTTCCGCGTCCGACACGGTGACCTGGACAACGGCGGGGACGCGGAAGGTGTCTGGCGCATCGCAACCCACACCAGCGACCAGTGGCTCGCTACCGTCGATGCCCATACCTGGGCGACATTCCGCAGGATCGGCAAAATTCGGGTAGGCGTGAAATCCACCGCCGACAAGGTGTTCATTCGCAGCGATTGGGACAGTCTTCCGGGCGGGCGACCGGAACTGCTACGACCATTGATCACCCGCCATTGCGCCCGGCGATTCAAGGCTGAAGTGCCGGCCAAGGCACACCAGATCAAGGAGATCCTGTATCCACATGAAGTGGTTGGTGGCGGGCGCGGAGCGGTGGACCTGAGTCTCTATCCAAAGGCAGAGCGCTACCTTGAACAACATCGGGACGTGCTGGAGTCGCGAAGTTATGTCATCGAGGCAGGACGTCGGTGGTATGAGTTGTGGGTACCACAGGATCCCGCCGCCTGGTCATCACCCAAGCTTGTGTTTCCCGACATCTCCGAGAAGCCCGTGTTCTGGATGGATACCGATGGCGGCGTGGTAAATGGCGAGTGTTACTGGCTGCAGTGCGCGAAGGAGGACGAAGACGACTTGCTCTGGCTGGCCCTCGCCGTTGCCAACTCCACCTTCATCGAAGCGTTTTATGATCACCGCTTCAACAACAAGCTCTACGCTGGCCGCCGCCGTTTCATCACCCAGTATGTCGAGCAATTCCCCCTGCCGGATCCAGAGAGCAGGGAGGCCAGAGCCATCGTGGAACTGGTCCGGACGATACATGCCACGCTGCCTTGCTCCGATAGCGCACGGCTGGCCTCCGACCTCAATGCACTCGTATGGCAGGTGTTTGGATTAACGCTCGAAAAAGTCCCGGGGTAGTGGAATCTGGACCTTGCCATTGGTGACATTTCCTTCGAAGCGCCTGAAGCGCATGAAGAAGTCCGCTCCGGTAGTGACAAACAGATGTGTCAACGTGACCTGCACACCGTTCGTCATGGCACAGAACAAGGCGTAGCGCACATCACAATGCCGTGGCTGGAGCGAACCGCTTTTGTGTACATCCAGTCGCTCTTTGCTCGCGGGCTGGATGAGACCCAGGTCAATCGTTGGCGACGTCTGCAACTTCACTTCAAGCAGTTGATGCGGAACATCGGGAAACTGTCCCTTGTCCTCGTAGCCGTGGTATCCCAACCGTTCACAGACCAGGCGGTGAAGTGCAGAGCCGCGATTTCGCTCCTGATCCACACCCGGATCCGGAAACCTCTGACCAACCAGCGGCGAGAGCCTCTCGAAAATCTCTTGAATCGGCAGCAAAGCCCCACTCTGTGCCTGTTGGGCAGGACTGACCGACGGACCGGGCGACACACCCTTCCTGACGTGTTGCAACATTGGCTGGGTATCTTGCGAAGAAACAAGCTCATGCGTTCGGGAACCCGGCTCGATCCGTGCCTGATACTTGATCGTGACAGTTCCCGTCGTATCAAGCACAGCCAGCTGCGATCCTCCCACGACCTTCACCCGGGTGATCACGTCATCCGGACTCACCTGGATGATCGCGTAGCGGCGAGCAGGTGAGAGTTGCTCGTTCCATATCTGCAGATTCAACGTTTTCTGCACGTAGACGTCGAGCTGCTGCCCCAGGAATCGTGGCTGGGTGCTCTTGAAAGATTTCGGCACGGGATAGCCAAGCGCCTCGCAGACGGCACTCTTGACGATCTTGGACCGGGTACGAAGAGGCAAACCCGCCAGGCTCTTGCCGCACAGTCCGTCGTTGAGCAACTTTTCCAGGCGATGCGCCGGAATCCAGTATTCGGCATCTCCTACATCAATGGGCTCACAAATGCCTTTGCCCGATGACGCAATGGCGCCCTTGTAATCAGGATATTTTTCCTCGCTCACCGTCCTCTCCCTGGGTCAGCAGTTCCGGGACGCTGACCTCGAGAGCCTCGGCGAGGACTTCGAGCGTGCTCAAGGAAACATTGCGCTCCTCGCGCTCCACCGATCCGATGTACGTTCGATGGAGCTCACACAGATCTGCCAATTGTTCCTGTGAATAACCGTGCTGTTTGCGAAACGCACGCACGTTGCTCGCAAGGATGGCTCGAAGTGAGGGGCTTGGTGCTCTTGGCATCGTCGGAACAGTTGTCTGGAGTGCCATTCTTTTCGGACGATGACTTTGATGCTACAGACTTTGAGTAGCATGCAGCGCAACGGATTATCTTGATCCGACTGTTTCGTGCGCTGCGCACTCGCAGCCTCCGGCTTGACCCTGCCCGCCCGCGCGCCCCATGCTTCGCTGTCTTGAATCACCCGAAACACACGCATGAGCAGTCGCTACAACGCCGCCGACATTGAAGTCCTGTCCGGCCTGGATCCGGTCAAGCGCCGCCCGGGCATGTATACCGACACCAGCCGCCCGAACCATCTGGTGCAGGAGGTGGTGGACAACTCGGTGGACGAGGCGCTGGCCGGCCATGCCAGCACGATCGAGGTGGTACTGCACGCCGACGGCTCGGTCTCGGTGAGCGATGACGGCCGCGGCATGCCGGTGGACATCCATCCCGAGGAAGGCGTCTCCGGCGTCGAGCTGATCATGACCCGGCTGCACGCGGGCGGAAAATTCAGCGGCAAGAACTACAGCTTTTCCGGCGGACTGCATGGCGTCGGCGTGTCCGTGGTCAACGCCTTGTCCGACCGCGTCGAGGTGACGATTCGTCGCGATGGCTCGGAATACGCGATGGCGTTCGAGCACGGCGACAAGGTCAGCCCGCTGGAAGTGATCGGCACGGTTGGCCGGAAGCGCAGCGGCACCACCCTGCACTTCTGGCCCGAGGCGAAGTACTTCGACTCGCCGAAGATCTCGCTGGGCAAGCTCAAGCACCTGCTGCGCGCCAAGGCGGTGCTGTGCGCGGGTCTCAACGTGAAGCTGACCGACGAGGCCAGTGGCGAAGTCGTCGAGTGGCATTACGAGGACGGACTGCGCGACTACCTGCGCGCCGAGCTCGATGGCAGCGAGGCGCTTCCAAATGAGCTGTTCGTGCATCAGATGGCGCGCGACGCCGAAGGCATGGAGGTCGCGCTGGCCTGGCTGCCCGAGGGCGAGCTGGTGCAGGAGAGCTACGTCAACCTGATCCCCACCGCGCAGGGCGGCACCCACG
>JABBOE010000223.1 GCA_019351955.1 Pseudomonadota bacterium | reverse complement strand
AGCTACGGGATTGACATCAGTCATCCCGTTATTTTCCGCCTTGTGGAGCTAAATGGATAGCCCATTATTTTATCCAGCCAATAGGAAGTCCACAAGCGAAAACCGCTCGCTTGACCCCCTCCTGCCCGGTCGGCTTCGCCTAAGTGACGCTGCGCGTTAGGCCGGGCTAGGAAGGGGAATGCGCGAGCATGTGTTCAATGAACCGCGCTTCGCCGTCCCGCACATGCACGTGGATCCCACAGCGGCAGGCACACATATAGCACGTGGTGGACTTGACCTGGGTCTCGCCTTGCGGCTTCGCGATGGGGTCATGCAGCGGCGTGCCGTTGGAGAACACTCGGTTGATACCGTCGGTAATCCAGGCCATGGGATGTCTTGGATTGTTCGGAGCGGAGGCTAAACCGTAGAGCCCACGGCCTATGAATTCCAACGCAATGTTTCGCTGACGATCAGCAGCTTTTTCGATGGAAACGCCCCATGCATTAGCACGAGACACACAAACCTGTCAGGGCATGGCCTCTGCAAGCCATGCCCTGAGTGCCTACGATGCTGGCTTGCACATTTGCGCAACATTCGCGGAGGCCGATGATCGAATCTGGCATCTGGCCTCTGCCCTACCCAGACATTCCAATCATGCACAAGACCCTTTTCAGCCCACTCCGCGTGGGCGCACTCGAACTGCCAAACCGCGTCGTCATGGCGCCACTGACGCGCTCGCGTGCCAGTCAGCCCGGCGATGTGGCGAACGAAATGAACGCACGGTATTACGCCCAGCGCGCCGCAGCTGGCCTGATCGTGAGCGAAGCCACGCAGATCAGTCGTCAGGGCCAAGGATATGCATTCACGCCGGGCATCTACACTGATGCGCAGGAGCGTGGCTGGAATATCGTGACCGACGCAGTGCACGCAGCTGGCGGACGCTTGGCGCTGCAGCTTTGGCATGTCGGGCGCATCTCTCACCATCTCTTGCAGGAAGGTGGCCAGTCCCCGGTTGCACCGTCGGCCCTACGCAGCGAATCGGGCGAGTCCTTCGTTGTCCTGCCCGAGGGTCCCAAGCGCGTGCCCTGCGACATGCCGCGTGCGCTGGAAACGGAAGAACTCGCAGGCATCGTGGCGGACTATGCGCATGCCGCCCAACGCGGCCTTCGGTCCGGCTTCGACATGCTGGAACTCCACAGCGCCAACGGCTACTTGCTGCAGCAATTTCTGGCCACCAATACGAACCAACGCACCGATGCCTACGGCGGCAGCCTGGAGAAGCGCGCCCGGCTCGTCCTGGAGGTCATGGACGCCATCATCGATGTGGCCGGTAGCCAGCGCGTTGGCGTGCGCATCTCACCGCATTTCACCCGGCACGACATTGTCGATACAGAGACCGAGGCCATTCACCTTTATCTGGCGCGTGAGTTCGACCGCCGCGGTGTGGCCTATATCCATGTCGCCGAACCCGACTGGGCGGGCGGCCCGCCGCTGACCGCTGACTTCCGCAAACAGTTGCGCCAGTCCTATCGTGGGCGTCTCATCGCCTGTGGCAACTACACGGCTGCGAGCGCAGAGGCCCGCATTGGTGAGGGCTTGGCCGACGCGGTGGCATTCGGCCGTCCATTCATCGCAAATCCGGATCTTGTGGAGCGCCTGCGCCGAGGCGCCGCCTTGAACAAACCGGACGCCACGACGTTTTACGGGGGTGGCGAGCGTGGCTATACGGACTATTCAACCTTGGCGGATTAGGTTTTGGAGGCTTTGCGTCCGCAAAGACGCGAGCCCCGGCTGGATGCCCTCTGGCCTAGGCCCAGCAAAAGAAAGGGGAAGCCGGGCACGTTGAGAGGTCTCAAGGCTTGCCACCACCGCCCAGGCCCGCTCCAGGGCCCCTGCCGGCACCCGGACCCATACCGGCGCCAGGACTCAAGCCCTGGTGCATGCGCTGAGCCGGCGGGTTGTCGGGCAGGGTCACGCCGCGCTCCCTCGCACGCTCCTGCATTTGCTTGTGATGTTCGGCCCGCAAGTGTTCGCGCTCCCGCAGTGTCTTTGCTTCGCGCAGCTTCGCCCTGTACTCGTCGCGCTCGTGCTGGGTCATCAATTGGCTACCGTAAATCGTCTCCTGCTTCTGAGGCTGAGCACAGACGGTTGTCGTGCTCACGCCCGCGGTTGCCAGTACCAAGCTGGCGGCGATCGCTGTCAGCAGCGGTTTTGTGGATGTCATGGCGTTCTCCTGAGTAAAACTCTCGATATGGAAATCAACGGATACCCTCGCTCGCAACATAAAGCTCAGGAGCTTGCCCGCGATTGACCAAGATCAACTTTGGGCACCTCTTTCCCTCAGCACTGACAGCTCAACATCGACGCGCCCGCTATGGGCGAACTCAAGCGTCGAGCCCAGGTCGCCGCCCGCGCGTTCGCCCGACAACCTAGTCCGATGGCTGGGATCTGCCTCACGCGGGTTGTGTTGTGGTGTGGCCCAGCAGTCGCTTTTTGCGGTCGAAGCCGCAAAGACGTGCGCTGAACACGACGCCCCCATACGCTCGGTCAGGATCTGCGCGGAGATTACCGAGCGCACGATGCATCAATGCGACGGTGACCATGGGTACACCCACTCCCGTTGCCATCGACTCACGCTCCTGCCCTAGGGACTCCTAGAATGGATTGCTGGTTCAAGTTTCATCAAAAAGGCAAATCCAACATCATGTCAGCCATCAAAAAAGTAGTGCTCGCCTACTCCGGCGGGCTGGACACCTCAGTCATTCTCAAATGGCTTCAGGACCAATACCAATGCGAGGTCGTCACCTTCACGGCCGACATCGGCCAAGGCGAGGAAGTGGAACCGGCGCGCGCCAAAGCCCTCAAAATGGGCATCAAACCCGAGAACATCTACATCGAGGACCTGCGCGAGGAGTTTGTGCGCGACTTCGTGTTCCCGATGTTCCGTGCGAATGCACTGTACGAGGGCGAATACCTGCTAGGCACGTCAATCGCACGCCCGCTGATCGGCAAGCGTTTGATTGAAATCGCACGCAAGACGCGAGCCGATGCCATCTCGCACGGCGCCACTGGAAAAGGCAATGATCAGGTTCGCTTCGAACTCACCGCCTACGCGCTCATGCCTGGGGTGAAGGTCATCGCCCCTTGGAGAGAATGGGATTTGCTGTCTCGCGAGAAGCTGCTGGCTTACGCTGACCAGCATGGCATCCCCGTGGACTTCAAAAAGCGCAAAGGCGGCGGTGCGCCGTACTCGATGGACGCCAACTTGCTGCACATTAGCTACGAAGGCGGTGTTCTGGAAGATCCGAACTACGCACCCGACGACAAGATGTGGCGCCTGACGGTGTCGCCCGAGAAGGCGCCAAACAAGCCGCAAGTTGTTGAATTGACCTATGCCGGCGGCGACATCATCGCCATCGACGGCAAACCACTATCGCCAGCGCAAGTGCTGACGACCCTCAATGCCATCGGCGGGCGCCACGGAATCGGGCGACTGGACAAGGTGGAAAATCGGTATGTCGGCATGAAAAGCCGCGGTTGCTATGAAACTCCGGGTGGCACCATCATGCTGGCCGGGCATCGGGCCATCGAGAGCATCACCCTGGACCGCGAGGTGCAAGCGCTTAAGGATGACATCATGCCGCGTTATGCCCGCATGATTTACAACGGTTACTGGTTTGCGCCCGAGCGCGTACTGCTACAAGGGCTGATCGACGCCTCGCAGGCGACGGTGAACGGCAACGTACGGCTCAAGCTCTACAAGGGCACGATCATGTGCGTGGGGCGCGAGTCGGCAACTGACAGCCTGTTTGACCCTCAGATTTCGACCTTTGACGATGACCGGGGCGCATACAACCAAGCGGACGCAGCAGGGTTCATCAAACTCAACGCACTTCGACTGCGCATCGCGGCCAACGCCAAGGCCAAGCGCGCCGCCAAGTCTCGAGGCAGTGCGAAGCCAGAAGTCAAATCCGCTGGTAACTCCGCCAGCGGCAAGAAGGCATCTTCCACCACCAAACTCGGTTCGGGCAAGCGCGCCAAGGCCGTCTCCGAGCCGCATTGACAACAATCATGACGAACGCAACGATTCTGCAAGCGCAAGTCACACCGCGGGCCAATGTTTATTTTGAAGGTCGCTGTGTCAGCCACAACCTCCAACTCGCCGACGGTACCCGCAAGAGCGTGGGCGTCATTCTGCCGGCAAGCACGCTCACCTTCACGACGCAAGCGCCCGAAATCATGGAATGTGTGGGCGGTTCATGTCAGTGGCGGCTCGAAGGCAGCCCTGCCTGGCAAACGAGTGCTGAAAGCCAACAATTCGCAGTGCCAGCGAACAAGGCATTCGAGATTCAGGTGGGTGCAGAACCCTACCACTACATCTGCCAT
>JABBOE010000222.1 GCA_019351955.1 Pseudomonadota bacterium | reverse complement strand
ACCAGAAAATCGCCAAGCACGCCAGACATCACAAAAGGATCGCCAGTGAAATGGAATGGTGTTCAGGAAAGCGGCACGCGCCCCTGCGCTGCTTCTTCGTACTGCGCGGCAAACGCGGCGACCATTGCCGGCACGCTAAAGGCGCGCAGTGCCTTGTCGCGCGCCGCTTGGCCAAGCGCGACACGTAGACCCGGATTGTCGACAAGCCGCCGCATACACCGCGCCAGAGATGCGTCGTCGCCCACTTCGAACAACAACCCCGTGCGCTCGTGTTCCACCAGTTCCACGTTGCCCCCGGTTCGCGACGCAATTACTGTACGCCCGCACATCATGCTCTCAAGGACAACATTTGACAGCCCCTCAACCAGGGAGAGAAGCACCACCATGTCGGCTGCTGACATCAGTGCGGGTGTGTCATCGCGCTGGCCGAGGAAGCGCACGCTCTCGCCCACTCCAAGGACTGCAGCCTGCGTTTCGAGTGCCTGGCGCAGCGGTCCGGCTCCGGCGATGAGCAGTACGCAGCGCGGCTCGCCCAGTCGGCCCATCGCGCGCAGTAGAGTGGAAACGTCCTTTTGCTCGACCAACCGGCCCACGAAGAGGATCAGCGGCGCATTCGGGGCGACGCCGAGTTCGGTGCGCATGCCCGCTGCGGCCTGTGGAGCCAGCGCCGGTGCCGTCACCCCGTTGTAGATGACGCGGATCAACTCAGGCGGCAGGCGCATGCTTTGTTGCGCGCTGCGTGCCCCTGCCTCGGAATTGGCCACGACTCGCCATGATCGGCGCATGACCCACCGCTTGATCGCGCGATGCAGAGGGCGATCCCAGTCAAAGGTATTGCGGATGGAAGTCAACAGCACGGGCCGACGCTCGGGCGCGACCAGGGCGTGCACCACAGCGCCCCACAACTCGCCTGTGAGCGCGAAGCAATGCATTACGTCATAGTGGCCATCACGCACAACGCGTCGCAGGCGCTGGATGAATGCAGGGTCGATGCGCCAATGCTTGTCCACCCGCAAGACGGGAACGTTCGCCCGTTCAAGCTGGTCGACGAAAAAGGAGGGATTGCGGAAATACAGCACCGTGGGTTCGAATCGGTCGCGGTCGAGCCCGAGCACCATGTGCAGGATCTGGCGCTGCGTGCCGCCAACCTCCATCTCATCGGTGACGATGAGCACGCGAATCTTGCGCTGGGCCTCAGGCATGGCGCGCTTGCGTGAGAACGCTCCGGTGATAGGTGCCTGCTTCAACGATCGCTGCGTGCAGTTTGCCGGCTTCAGTGGTCACGTTGAAGTCAACCTCGACGGCTTGGCGTGCCTGCTGCACGCGTGAGGATGCCTCCAGGGGAGAGGCGCCAAGTTGACGTTCAATGCAGTGTGCCAGATCGATCGCGTCCCCCGGCGCAGCCAGGAGACCGCACGTCCCGTCAGTGACGAGTTCAGGAATGCCCGAAACCCGGGTCGAGACCACGGGCGTGCCACAGGCCATGGCCTCCATCAAAGCCACCGGGATCCCATCGCGATCACCTTGCGGGGTGATGACGCTTGGCAGCACGAAAACCGCGGCGGTATTGAGCAGCTGGCGAACATCCTCATGCTGGCGCGCGCCCAGCAACTCGACCTTGTGCTGCAGCCCCAAATGGGCAATTTTCTGTGTCAGCGCCGAGCGCAGCGGGCCTTCGCCGACGATTCGGCAGGTGAAGTCGATGCCGCGCGCAGCCATCAGACCACAGGCATCCACGAGGTATGCAAAGCCCTTGATGGGGTCGAGACGACCCACAGCAAGGATAAGTCCCCTCTGGCGCTCACCGGGGGCAAAGGCATAATTGCTTGGCGAAACCCCGCAGTGAATGACCCGCATGTTTCTCACGAAGGCGGGCCCCACCGCGGCAGCCAGAAACTCGCGGTTGTATTGCGAGATGGTCACGCTGAACGCGGCACATTTGAGTTTGGCTGCTAGAAGGTGGTCTTCCAGGAAAATGTCGTGCGCATGCGCGGTAAAGCTGAACGGCAAACCCAGCCGTCGCGCGGCAAACATGGCCGCTGTGGATGGGTAGGTCGCCCAATGGGCGTGCAGATGGTCGGGCCTCAGGCGCCTGACGGTGCCGAGCATCGCGAGAGTACGCCACCAGGCGACCACCGATTTGGCAAGGGCTTTCGGCTTGCCCATGAAGCCATGTATCAGCTGCCCGAGATCCGCCAACGAGTGCAGCGGGTGGCGCAGCACTTCGGTTGCTGCAAGTCGAGCCGAGCTTGCCCGGCCAGGCGGATAGAGTACCTGGCCCAGAAGTGTCTGGGCGTCCGACTGCACCAAGGCCTCACTGGCCGGCTTGAGCGAGACGATGTGCACGTCCGCCCCAAGTGCCATGAGCGCCGTGATTTCGCGCACGATGAACGTTTCCGACCAACAGGGAAAAAGGGAGACGAAATACACCACCCGCATGCTGGTCGGCCTTTGCATGCTCAGGCGCTCGGCCGTTCGGGCGCGGCGGCGCGCCAGAGGTGGGCGTCGCGATTGGTGAGGAATTCGAGAAGTCCGAGAATGGCGTAGGCGTTCAGTGCGATGAAGGTGGTAGCGAGCTTCACTGGCGCGCGCTTGCGCAGGGACGGGATGAGTTCGCCAAGGAGCGGCAGCGCATAAAAACCCAATTGGGCGCCGAGCAGCGCTGCGTAAAAAGTTGAGTGGGCGGCGAGCAACGCGCTGCATGCAAGTGCCACAATCATCGCCCAGGGAGCCAGCAGGCGCAAAACCTTGTGTGAGACGAATTGCATGATGATGGGATTGCGCCACGGCAGCAAGAGTTGGGGGTACAGCTTGAGCAACTGGAAATTGCCGGCCAGGGTGCGAACTTTGCGGCGGCGCTCCTGCCGCGCCTGCGTGGATGGAGCGTCGTAGGCAATGGCGCGGCTCTCGAACACGATGCGTTTGCCTTGCATGGCGGCCTGCATCGGGATTGCCACGTCATCAAGGATGGTGTTGGGTGCTATGGGTCTGAAACAACTCTTGCGCAGCGCGTATAGCGCCCCTGTCACACCGGGCGTTGAGTGAATGGCTGCCTGACTGCGCCGGATAAACTTCTCGTAGCGCCAGTACGCACCGACACCGCTGGCGAATGGGGTCGGGTCATCGCTCACGAAGACGAGTTCACCGCTCACTGCGCCCACCTGAGGGTCAGCAAGATTGCTCACCAAATAGCGCACCGCCTCCGGGTTCAGTCGCTGGCGCACGTCGGTCAGCACAAGCACATCTTCGTCACAGACGGCGATGGCGTCATTGAGGCAAGCTGCCTTGCCGCGCGGCGCGGGGAAGGCGAGCAAGCTGACGCGTGGGTCGGGACAACCATGCACGACCTGTTCCATGCCATCCGCGGAGCCGTCGGAGGCAATGAGCAGACGAAGACGCTCGGGCGAGTAGTCCTGTGCCAGGCAAGTCTCGATTTTGGCCTGGATGCGCTGGACTTCATTGCGCGCCACCACGATGATCGCGACCCGCGGCAGATAGTCGGGTGATGTCGCTACCGGACGGGGCGCCAGTCTTGCCCATAGGCCGACCAAGGCCGGATAGCCAAAATAGGTGTAGACGAGCAGGGCAACGGAAGCCCAGAAGAGCCATGCGGTCACTTCAACCACCGCCTGACGCGAAATGCAGCAGGGCGCGCCGTACCCGTTCGTAGTTGGCGTTGCCGAGCACGCGTTTGCCCGAGGTCAGCGAGCCATAGCGGAGCCTTTGCTTGAGCAGTTCCATGCGATCCTGCTCCAGCCATTTGGCGAATTGAGAAATTGGTGTACTGCGTAGCACCGCCAAGCGGGGAATGTCGTAGTGGGAGCCCTCATGCCAAAGGTCAACCCGTGAGGAGCACAGCGCCTTGTAGCCCATGCTCGAGGCGGTCTGTGGAAGATCGGGCGGCATGCGCCCGCCCGGCGGCGCAAACAACTCCACAGGGCGCCCCAGTTTGTCTTCCAGGATTGCCTTGGATGTGCGCAGCTCCTGGTCAACTTCCGCGGGGGCGACCTCGTCCAGGTAGCGGTGCGTGTGTCCATGCGACTGGATGGACATCCCGGCATCGGCCATCTCGCGAAGCGCTTGCCAGCTGAGGTACCCAGGCGTGCCAATGGTGGTTGTGTTGACGAAGAAATCGGCGGTGCCACCGGCGTCGAGCAATGTCTGGGCGGCCCAGGCATTGCTCACGTGCCCGTCGTCGAAGGTCAATGCGACGGCCGACGAGTCGGGATGGATCAAGAGCGACCGGACGCTCGCTGGCCGGCGCTTCGCCTCGCGCAGGGCATGCTGCTGATCCTGGAACTGGTCCCGACTGACCGCGTAATGCGCGTCAGCCTCGCGAAGGTCGGAATTCGCGGTGGACACAGCGTAGATCGGAAG
>JABBOE010000221.1 GCA_019351955.1 Pseudomonadota bacterium | reverse complement strand
CACCGTGCCCGTGGTGAGCAATTCCATCATGCGCCCGCGTGTAATGGCATTGCGGGCCATCGCGGATGCGGCGCTGTTGCCGGGGGTGGTGGCCATCAGAAGGACGAGCCAGCGAAACAGCTTCTTGTAACCAAGCATCATCACCGCGTGGCGGAACGAGGTGACCTCCGACATCAGCCCGAAACCGGAGGAATTGATGTAGCGAAGCAGCTTGAACGACAGCGCCGGGTCGCGCTTGAGAACCTCTTCGATGCGGGGAATTTCGGCCTGTTTGTTCACCAGGTCGACTAGCTGCAGCACGGTGGAAAACGCGGGGTTGAGCACCTTCGCGCTGACGGTCTGCGGGCGTGCGAAGTAGTAACCCTGGAAAAGATGAAAGCCCGCGTCGTGAAACTCCCGAAAGGCTTCGAGCGTTTCCACCTTTTCGGCGATGAGCTTGAGGTTGGGCGACGATCCCAGCTTGCGCATGAGCGCGGGAAGCACCCCTGCGGGAAGCGCCTTGACGTCCACCTCCAGGAATGCAAGCAGCGGCAGCCACGCGGCGTAGGGTGCAGTGATGGCGAACACGCCCGCCGCCAAGCGAAACCCGCGCTCGCGCAGAGCCTGCATCTGCGGGAGTGCATCAGCGATGACGGCCGCATCGTCGCCCGCGGCGCGAGGTAGCTCGAGCACGATGCGCTCGGGGTAGACGATTTCAAAATGCTCGCCGTTCAGATCCTCCAGACGGACGTTGATGAAGGCGAGCTTGTCGCCGAACAGGTTTTCCGTGGTGATGTTTGACAGGGCGTTGAACAAGAACGCCGTGTCGGACGCACGCGTGTGCGTCGTCGGCGCTTCGGTGGCTGTGGCCGAAACGCGCGAGAGGAGTTCATAGCCAATGATCTGTTGCTTGCGGTCAACAAGCGGCTGGCGTGCAATGTACGTATAGCCGTCGGTTTCGGGTGAGGCGACAGTGGCCGGGGTATCTCGTCGTTGCGTGTCAGGCTGAGTTTGCATAAGCGGTCGGCAGCTTCGGTTGGGTTACGTCAACAGTGGCCTTGATGCTATCAAGTCCTGCACGACGGGCGGCACCAGCCACGAGGCGCATCGTCGCGGCCGTCATGGAGTACGTCAGGCCGTCCATGCGGCGAGCCACCGATCAAGGTGATCTTCCATCATCCAGTGGGCAAGAACCTTGGCACGCAGGGCATCGCCTTGCGCGCGCAGGGCCTGCCGGTCCGCAATGGCGTCTCGCAGCGCACGGGTCCAGTCCCGGTAGCGGTTGGCTACACGGATGACTGGGAAGTCCCCTTGGTACGGGGTGAGGTCTGAGCAGATGACCGGGTAGCCCAGGATGCCGTACTCCAAAAGGCGCAGGTGGCTCTTGGCTTCGTTGAAGGCGTTGTCCTCCAGGGGGGCGACAGCGAGGTCGAGGTCGAGAGCCGCGAGCTTGACCGGGTATTGGTCAAGCGGGACCCCGGGGTGAAATTCTTTCACGAGCGGCTTCAATTGATCCGGACAAAGACCAAAGAACACCCAGTCCACCTCAGTGGCCGTATCGCGCACCATGTCCACGATGAGTTCGAGGTCGCCGGTATGGCCGATGCCGCCTGCCCAGCCGACGCGCGGCTTGCTGCGCTCGGCGCGTACGGGCTGCAGATGCCCCCAGCGCGCGGCCTCAAGATAGTTGGGCTGCACAATGACTTCATCGGTGAAATGGGCGTAGGCCTTGGCCAGCGGCTCGGTCGCCACCACGAGCCGGTTGCACAGGCCCGCCGCCTTGCGGAAGCGCTTGGCGATGTCCTTGTAGATGCTGCTCTTGTGCACGCTTTTGTGCGGCAGATTGGTGATGAGATCATCGATCTCGAACACGCGCAAAGCTTTGCTGGTGCGGGCGTGGCGTTCCAGCGCCTCGATCTGCGGCCACTCCATCTGACGCTGCACCACAAGGCTCTCAGGCTGCATGCGCTCCATTTCTGCGGGCTCATAAAGGCGCATGGTCTCCCAGCCCTGAGTGAGCCCGGCGCGGTTGAGCGCGCGCATCGGCGCAATGATGCGGTATTCGCCGCAGCCTTCGCGGTCGGCCGGGTGCACCAGAATGCGCGGGCGCGGTCGCCATGCCGGGTCCCACGACAGCGGCGGCTGGTCTTCGAGCAGGAACTCCGTGCTGGCCAGGCTCAGGTGCCGGTTGTACGCGGGATCGAACGCAAGTTTGGGTAGCCACTTGGCGTACATCGCGTCCTTTTCGGCGGCGAAGCGCTTGAGCTTGGTTGCGTCCGGCTTGCCTTCAACCTGGCCCTTCTGGCTGGCTGAGCCTTCATGCATCAGCAGGGCGTAAGGCGTCCAGACAATGCGCAGGCCCGCCTCGCGCACCTTCAGGCACAAGTCGATGTCGTTGTACGACACCTTGAAGTCACCTTCGTCCAGTCCTCCAACCTGTTCAAACACACTCTTGCGTACGAGCAGGCAGGCGCCGGTGACGGCGGAATAGTTCTGCGTCAACTGGGCGCGGCCGAAGTAACCGCGGTCTTCAGGCGGGCGGCTGATGAAGGGGTGCTCGGCAGGGCCTCGCATGCCGAGAATCACGCCCGCATGTTGAATCTTGCCGTCCGGGTAGAGCAGCTTGGCGCCCACGATGCCCACGTCGGGTCGCACGGCGTGGCCCATCATCTCATCGAGCCAGTCGTCGTGCAGGGCCGCAGTGTCGTTGTTGAGAAGCAGCAGGTATTCCCCGCGCGCAGCACTCGCGGCGGCGTTGTTCATTGCCGAGAAATTGAACGGTCCCGGCTGGCGAATGATGCGCAGGCGCTCGCCAAGCTCAGCCTCCTTGGCCTCGATGGCGGCCAGGTAGTTGCGTGCCTCCGGTGTCTGGCTGTCGTTGTCGACGATCAGGATTTCGTAAGCTGGATATTTGGTTTTTTCGATCAGCGATTCAATGCATCGTTGCAATAGCGGCAACTGGTCACGCGTCGGAATGATGACGGAGACCAGCGGGCGCACCTCGGGCAGCGGCCAACGCACGCGGAACGCTGGCGGAAAGGGGCCTGCCTGCACTTGCGCCGCGACGTCCAGTCGCTCGAAGTGGCGCTGAAGCGCCGCCTGTCCGGCTTCCAGAATCTCGGGCACCGACTTTTGCGTGTGTCCCGAGCCCTGCAGTCGGTGATAGAGAACCTCGGGTACATGGCCGATGCAGGCGTCGCCAAGGCCATGGGCGTGCAAGTGCTCCCAAGCGCGTAGTAGCAAATCGTAATCTTCGGCGCCCTCGGCCTGTGGGTCGAAACCGCTGAGCGTTTCAAAAAGATCGCGTCGAATCAGCAGGAGTCCCCCGACATAGGGCAAACTGCGCAGATAGTCGAGGCTGAAATCGGGCTTGAAATGCGGGTTGACGTGCTGGCCGTCGGCGGTAAGGTTGTCCTCGTCGGTGTAGACGATCTGCCACTCGGGGTGGTGGCGTAGCGCGTGGGCGATGCGAAACAGCGCGTCGGGGGCGAGTTGGTCGCCGGCGTCGATGAGGCCGAACCAGTCGGCCTGGCTGGACAGTAGGGTGGTATTGGCCGTAGTGAGCATGGATTGCGCGTCGCCGGGCGTTTCCAACTCAATTGGCAACGCTTGCAGCCACTGCTCGCGCAAACTGGCCATAGTCGGGGCCCGACCGATGGTGCCGTGGCTGGCTACGGCCAGCGCGGTGGCTGGCGCGGTGAATCGAACGTCCGCGAGCAGGTCCGATGCCCATTGTCTCTCCGCTGGCAGCCAGCGACCCTGAGGCATCCAGGGCAAAGCCGGCGGCGGGGTCAGTTTGGCCGATGGAGATGCTGAGCCTGGTTCGGTGGACGCGCGCAAGCGCAGGAGTTCCCCTTTGAGGGCGTCGACCACCGTGCGCAGGCGCGCGATCTCGTCGTTGGCTGACGCTGACGGTGGCTGGTTCCATGGAGAACCTTGCTGGTCGGGCACAATTTGCCGCGTGCCGCCAAGGCTTGCCACCTGGGGCATAACCGCGCTTTGCGTCCCTGCGATGACTCGTGGGCCGAGTTCGTTGGACTGCAGCTTTTTCTTGCGGATGACGCACATCGAATTGACGAATTCGATCGAGTGTATTTGCGCCAAGTCGTCGTCGCTAATGTGCAGCCCATCATGGTCGAAAAAAGCGTTGAGCACCGAGACGCGCTCGCGCGCAAGCCCCCAGTGCTCAAAGTGAATGACATCGGCAAGGGCCTTGAAAAAGGCCATCGCAGAATTGGGCGCGAAAAGTCCACCTTGGTATTGATGCCAGTAGCTGCAGTGGAGGTCTTCGGCGACATAGGTGCCGCCATCCGTGAGGAGCGGAAAATAACGGGCGAAGCCGCGCACGATGTCGGAGGAGACATGCGACCCGTCGTCAATGATCACCTCCAGGCTGGGGCTGATCTCATGGATGCGCGCTGCGGAT
>JABBOE010000220.1 GCA_019351955.1 Pseudomonadota bacterium | reverse complement strand
ACCTCTACGGTCGCTTCAGTCGCTGCACGACATGCAGTTCTGGATCTACTCGAAGCCGAAGGTCGAGGGCGCGGTGCTGCTGGTCGAGAGGTGGATCCTGGCGCGACTGCGCAATCGTCGCTTCTTCAGCTTGGTCGAACTCAATGCGGCGATCGGCGCGCTCATTGCTGATCTGAACCTGCGACCGTTCCAGAAGCTGCCGGGCTGCCGCCGCGACGCATTCCTCTCGCTCGACGCCCCGGCGCTCTCACCCCTGCCAGCCACGCGCTACGCGGTCGGCAGCTGGAAGCAGGCCAAGGTCAACGTCGATTACCACGTCGAGTTCGAGGGCCATTACTACAGCGTGCCGCACCGCCTGGTGGGCAGCGCGGTGGAGATGCGCGCGGGCGCCGGGCTGCTGGAGGTCTTCCATGCCAACCAGCGCGTGGCCTGCCACGCCCTGGACGCCCGGCAAGGCAAGCACACGACCCTGCCCGAGCACATGCCGGCCTCGCACCGCGCGCACCTGGAATGGACCCCGGCCAAGCTCATCAAGTGGGGGAGCAGCATTGGCGTAGCCGCCGCCGGCGTCGTGACCTGGCAGCTTGAGAACCGCCCGCATCCCGAGCAGGGCTACCGCGCCTGCCTGGGCCTGAAGCGCCTTGCACGCGAGTACACCCCGGCGCGCCTGGAAGCGGCCTGCGCCCGCGCGATGGCGATTCGCTCGCCGACCTACCGCAGCGTGGCCTCGATCCTCAAGAGCGGGCTGGACCGCCAGCACGCCTCGACCCCCACGGAGGCGTCCACCACCTTGCCCGAGCACGAGAACGTGCGCGGCGCCGATTACTACCACTGACGGAGAAGAACGATGCTCAATGAACATACGCTCAACCAACTGCGCGAACTGCGCCTGGACGGCATGGTCCACGCCCTGACGGACCAGGCAAGCAGCACGGCAGCAACCGCCCTGGGCTTCGACGAGCGGCTCACGCTACTCGTGCAAAGCGAGATCGCCTGGCGCGACGACCGCCGTATGCAGCGCCTGCTCAAGGCCGCCAAACTCAAGGTCTCCGCAGCCTGCGTGGAGGACATCAACTGGCGCGCCAGCCGCGGCCTGGATCGCCACCTCGTCGCCAACCTGGCCGGCGGCGACTGGCTGCGCAGCGCGCAGAATTTACTCATCACGGGCGCCACCGGTTGCGGCAAGACGTGGCTTGGTTGCGCCCTGGCGCATCAGGCCGCGCGCTCGGGCTTCAGCGTGCTGTACACGCGCGCTGCGCGCCTGTTCGACGAGTTGCAGGTCGCACACGGCGACGGCAGCTATGCCCGTCGCATGACCCAACTGGCCAAGCTTGATTTGCTGCTAATCGACGACTTTGCGATCTCGCCGATGGGCGCTGCCGAGCGAAACGACCTGCTCGAACTGCTCGACGATCGCCTCGGCAGCCGCTCCACGCTGATCACCAGCCAGCTTCCGGTGAAGGCCTGGCATACCTACCTCGACGACCCCACGCTGGCCGACGCCATCCTCGATCGCATCGTGCACAGCAGCCACAAGATCGAACTCAAAGGCCAATCGCTGCGCGAAAAGGACAAGAACCAATGAGCACGCGAAACCACCCCGAGCACGTCGCCGAACACGCCTTATCCACCGCGGCGGCCGGTCCGTCGCAAGCGCCGTCCGCCACCGTGGATAAGGCTGCGCAGCGCCCCATCACGAAGCGCTTCGCGACAGCCGTTTCAGGCTGATCGTGGACGACTGACTAACATTGAACCCATCGCTTGCGCGCACCCCCGGCGCGTCCACGATCGCGCTGAAACGCCGTCCACGATCAGACTGAAACAGCCGTCCACGATCGCTGAAATGCGCAAAATGTGTTTCCGACAAATACGCAGCTCTGGGCCAGGCACTGATTGATGGGGGGCAGCTTGCCGACCTGGTGGCTCTCAAAGGCAGCAAGGACATTGGCTCCTTTGCGGGTCAATGATGACGCGGTGCGCCTGGCCGTGATCACCCGGCTGGGTTGGATCAAACGCCAGCAACTGCGCTACCGGGATCAGGAACGGCAATCCCGGCGGGAGTACATCAGCGGGGAGACCCACTACTGGCTGGGCCAACGCTACCGGCTGCATGTGCTCGAACATGATGAAGCAGCGCAAGTCACCATTTGTCGCAACCGCCGCCGGGAGTTGAAGTTACGCTCAGGCAGCAGTGCAGCTCAACGGGAGAAGACCTTTCCGCAAGTTGTATGGGCAGCAGTTCAAAGCCACGGGTGCCGGCCTTGTTGGATCAATGGCCGAAAGTTTTCGGGGTGTAGCTGGCCGATTGAGGCAGCAAGAAGATGAAGACCGGCTTGGGGGATCTGCACGGTCGAAGCGCGGCAGATCTGGCTCAATCTGGAGTTGGCCAAGAAGCCTTTAGCCAGCCTGGAGTACATCCTGGTGCATGAACTGGTGCGTTTGCATGAACGCAGCCATGGTGGGCGGTTCACCGTCTTGATGGGGCCGTTCATGCTGGCGTGGAGGATGCACCGGGAGGTGTTGCACCGGGCCCCGC
This sequence comes from Pseudomonadota bacterium, assembly GCA_019351955.1. Taxonomy (GTDB): domain Bacteria; phylum Pseudomonadota; class Gammaproteobacteria; order Burkholderiales; family Burkholderiaceae_C; genus Thiomonas_A. The sequence continues at coordinate 1,871 of JABBOE010000220.1, read as the reverse complement.
TCGGCGCTGAGGATTGGGGGTATCGAGGGTGGCAGCGCCCAGGCCGCAAGCCAAACCTGGCGGACTTGGTGCATGTCTCATAAGACGCTTAGATCGTCTGACCTACGTTTTTCAAGCATAAATAAGGAGTTGACGTGGCAGCAGGCAATAAAGTGATGGAAGCATTGAGGTTGGCGGAGAAACTTTTGCCTGCTGACATAAGAGATAGGGTAAATGATAAATTAATAAGCCTGAAGGGATATGTTCCCAATGTTGGTGTTCTAGGTAAAACGGGTGCCGGAAAATCTTCGCTATGTAATGCATTATTTGGAACAGATGTTTGTAAAATATCCGACGTTGAAGCTTGCACAAGACAACCACAAAAAGTCCTGCTTGCGAATAAAAATAAATATGGGGTTGCACTCACTGACATGCCAGGTGTAGGAGAGAGCTTAGAGCGCGATCGTGAGTATGAGGCGCTCTACGAGAAAACCCTCCCTGAATTTGATGTTATATTGTGGGCTTTGAAGGCAGACGACAGGGCTTACTCGGTAGATCTTGAATTTTATAAGAAAATCGTTAAACCACATATTGAGGCTGGCAAAGCTATTATATTTGTGTTAACTCAGGCTGATAAAATTGAGCCCTTTCGCGAATGGAATACGGCTGATGGGTTGCCAGGGAAAACCCAGTTAACCAATATCAATGCCAAGATAAAAGGTATCTCAGATTTGTTTCAAGTCCCAAAAACAAAGGTTCATGCCATTTCGGCTGCTGAGGGCTACGGCCTAGTGGAATTGGTGGAAACGGTTCTTCTGGCGGCGCCTAAGGGTGCGGCACTGTCGCTAGGCCGTGCGATAGGCAGCAACGATGAATCTCTTCTTTCGAATAAAAGTAAGGAAACAATTAAAAAAGACGTGCTCGCCGAAGTCGTAACTGCTGCGTCTGCAGGCGCACTATTGGGGGCCAACGTTATTGGGCCCATTGGGGCCCTGGTTGGAGCTTTTTTAGGGGCAATATTTGGATGGGCTGCCGCATAAATAAAATATGTCAGTAAGTTCGATCAGTATTCTGCATTCGCGCAAAATATCGGCTTTAATTAATGCGAATCCATATTTCTCTCCAATCTGGGGCTTGTCCCCGGTCGAGGAGACGGCTTCAAAATTCGTTCATGCGGTGTCTTGCACACATGACGTAATCGTTTTGTCGATGGGGAAGACTGGTTATGGAAAATCAACGACCGTTAATAAGATTATAGGATTCAATGCCTTTAAATCGAGTGCTGTGGAGGCATGCACGGAATCCTTGCAGTCGGTTGATTTTACGCTCTTTAGCAATACAAAAGAACACAGTCTATCGTTTATCGATGGACCTGGCTTCGGAGAAAATGGAGAGGCAGATGCCCTCTATAGGGAAATGTATGAAATGGCAATCCCAAAGGCGCATGTCATTTTGTATTTTCTCCGTGCTGATCAGAGGGATTTCTCAGTCGATTATGGAATATTTAATTCTATTTTTGAGAAGAAAGCGCGTGAGCGTGTTGTAATTGTTCTCAACGCAATCGATAAAATAGAGCCCCTCGATCGTGACGCTAGTGGAACGTTGACGCATGCTCAGAAGCAAAGCTTATCTCATAAATTATTCCAGCTTCGACTGAGATTTCCAAATATTCCGATCTTCCCTGTCTCTGCAACGGAGTCATATGGAATAGATGCATTGTCGGATGGCATTGTGGCTAAACTCATGCGTTTCTTCGAATGTGAAAATAGTTGTTCTAGTTATAGACACGGCACGATTTATCCGTGAACTTTAATGTGTCTGTAGTGTCTTACTACGCATGGAAAAAGAAGACGCCCGCAAGCAGTCGCGAGAAGTACTGCACGAGAGACGAA
>JABBOE010000219.1 GCA_019351955.1 Pseudomonadota bacterium | reverse complement strand
GTGCTCTTCCGATCTACCCTCGCCATGCGGGGCTAGGCGCGAGCTCACCACCGGCTCGGGGCTGGTGGTGCGGCGCATGAGCTGGCGCGTTTGCCAAGCCACGACATTAGGGTCATGGCGCAGGAAATAGCTCGCGTCCAGCGTATCCCACAACGCCTTCGCGCCGTGCTCGTCGATGCCGTAGAGGTTGAGTAGGCGGCGCGCTTCCTGCTGGCGTTGCTGCAGATCGGCTTGTGGGTTCGGCGCTTGCCCGCCGAGCACACGCAGTGTGGTGCGGTAGAGATCTTCCAAAAGCTTGGCCTTCCAGCCGTTCCACACCTTGGGGCTGGTGCCGCGGATGTCCGCCACGGTCAGCAGGTACAGCGCTGTGAGATGGGGCTCATCGCCCACCAGCGCGGCGAAGCGGGTGACGACATCCGGATCGCTCAGGTCTTCCTTTTGCGCCACGCGTGACATGGTGAGGTGTTGCCCGACCAGGAATGCGACGAAGTCGATGTCTTCGCCGCTCAGGTTGTGGACCTTGCCAAAGCGGCGCACCTCGCCAGTGCCCAGCACCGAATGGTCGCCGCCGCGACCCTTGGCGATATCGTGGAACAGCGCGGCAAGCACAAGCCGCCAGGGCTTTTCCATACTGGCAGCGAGCTGGGCGCAAAACGGGTACTCGTGCGCATGTTCGAGAATGAAGAGCCGCCGCACGTTGCGCACCACCATCAGAATGTGCTGATCGACCGTGTAGACGTGGAACAGGTCGTGCTGCATGCGCCCGACGATGCGCCGAAACGGCAGCAGGTAGCGCCCCAGCACGCTGGTGCGGTTCATCAGGCGCAGCGCGTGGGTCACGCCCTCGGGCGACTGCATGATGCGCAGGAACGCTGAGCGACTGCGCGCGTCGCTCCTGAAGGCTGCGTCCATGCGCTCGCGCGCGTGGTACAGCGCGCGCAGCGTGGGCGCCGTCAGGCCCCGGATGCCTGGTGCCTGCGTGAATACCAGAAACGTCTCCAGAATTGCTGGAGGGTCACGCTCATACAACTGCAGGTCGGCGGGCTCCAGCCGGCCGTCCTTGTCCAGAAAGAGGCCGTCTTGTACGCCCTGGATGCCCGCAATCGCCCGACCCGGCTGCGCCGCAAGCTCCGGCCACAGTCTGCCTTCGATGGTGAGCAGCACGATCTGGTTGAGTTGCTCGACCGCCTTGGCCGCCCAGTAGTACAGCTGCATCAACCCTTCGCCGGCGCGCTTGGTCGGGTCGGGACGCAGCCCCATTGCTGCAGCCACAGTGGTTTGCAAGTCGAACACCAGGCGGTCTTCGCGCCGACCCGCGGCCACGTGCAGGTGCGCGCGGATGCGCTCGAGCATGCGCTCGTTGGTCTGAATCTTGTGCGCCTCGTAGCTGCTGAGCACGCCGCTGGCTCGAAGCTGCTGCCAGCTTGCGCCAAGCCCGGCGGCACGTCCAACCCACAGCAGCATCTGCAGGTCGCGCAGCCCGCCTGGACTTTCCTTGCAGTTGGGCTCAAGGGCATACGGCGTGTTTTCAAATTTCGCATGGCGTTGGCGCATCTCCAGCAGCTTGGCCTGGAAGTACGCGCGAGCATCCAGATGCGCCTCGTACGCCTTGTGGAAACGGCCGACGAGCGCCCGGTCCCCGCACAGCGCGCGTGATTCCAGCAGCGTGGTCTGCACCGTGACATCGCGCTCGGACTCCTCAATGCAGGCCAGTACCGTGCGCACGCTCGGGCCGATTTCCAGCCCCGTGTCCCAAGAGGCCGCGACGAAGCGCTCGGCCGCCGCCTGGGTGCTGGCATCAGCCGCGTCTGGCAGCAGGATGAGCACGTCCACGTCGGAGTGCGGGAACAGCCGGGCGCGGCCGAAGCCGCCGACGGCCAGCAGGGCACAATCGGCCGGCATGCCGGCGTGCAGCCACAGCGCGCGCAGCGCCGCGTCTGCCGCCTTGCTCAGGCCCTGCAACAGGGGTCGCACGCGCTGAGGGTGGGCGGTGAAGTCGGCCAGCAGGGCACTGCGCGCCGTGCGCCAGGCGGCACGAATGCCGGCGACGTCGGGCACGGCAACGGCCGAAGGCTGCAGCGTGGGGACGGCGGCCACTGCGGCGCGCTCAGCTGGCAGTCGCGAATTCCCGAGCGAAGTCGGGTGGTGCGGGAGTCCCTTCGGAGACGGTGAGGACTTCGTAGCCCTTTTCGGTCACCAGCACCATGTGCTCCCACTGCGCTGACAACGAGCGGTCCTTGGTGACGATGGTCCAGCCGTCGGGCATCTCGCGGATCTCCCGCCGACCGGCATTGATCATCGGCTCGATGGTGAACACCATGCCCGGGCGCAACTCATCGAGCGTGCCGGGCCTTCCATAGTGCAGGACCTGGGGATCCTCGTGAAAGTTGCGACCGATGCCGTGACCGCAGAATTCACGCACCACGCTGTAGCCAGCGTCTTCGGCAAAGGTCTGGATGGCATGACCGATATCTCCCAGGCGCGCGCCGGGGCGCACGCGCACGATGCCGTGCCACATGGCCTCGTAGGTGATGCGGCACAGGCGCTCGACGTGGGCCGGAGCCTTGCCGATGATGAACATGCGGCTGGTATCGCCGTGCCAGCCGTCCTTGATGACAGTGACGTCGATGTTGATCACGTCGCCGTCCTTCAGCGGCTTGTCGTTTGGAATGCCGTGGCACACCACATGATTCACCGAGGTGCAGATCGACGCCGGGTAGGGCGTGTAGCCGGGCGGGGCGTAGTTCAGCGGGGCGGGGACGGCCTGCTGGACATTGACCGTGTAGTCATGGGCCAAGCGATCGAGCTCGCGGGTCGTGATGCCGGCCTTGACGTATGGCGTCAGGTAGTCCAGCAGCTCGGAGCCCAGACGGCCGGCAACGCGCAGCTTGGGGAAATCTTCGGGAGTTTTGATCGAAATACTCATAGCGGTCGCATTATCTCACTGCCTGCGCGCGCAGGCAGTGTGCCGTGCAGCATCCGCATCGCGTGTAAGGGGACGTCCCATCTAAAATGCGTCGGGCGCACGGCCGAACCGGGGCATGATCCGGGTTGCGTGCGCGACCGGAGGCGCTCGCATGGCCTTGCGCGCGCCTGGCCCGTGTTTTTCAAGCCAGCACGCCCCACTGTCGCTCTGCATTCCCGGCTTTCTCGTCCCGCTTCACGCTCGTGCCGCTTCACGCATTCGCTTGACATTCGCATCCCCCTTTCCGCACCCGTTGCGCGCGCCGTCCATGCACATTTCCACCTTCGATGGGGGTCAAGCCCTGTCGCCGTTTCGCCGCCACGCTCTGCTCCAGCGCCTGCACCAGACGCATCCGACCCTGGCGGCGTCCATTGCCGAGGTGCATGCGCGCCTGGTGCACTTCGTGGCTACCGACGCCGAGCCCGACGCGGCCTTGCGCGACCGTCTGGCGGCGTTGCTGCAGTACGGCACGCCCTACGACGGCCCCAGTGAAGGGCCCTCGCTGCTGGTCATCCCGCGTCTGGGCACCATCTCGCCGTGGGCGAGCAAGGCCACCGATATCGCGCACAACTGCGGCGCAGCGGTGCGCCGGGTGGAGCGCGCAGTGGAATACCGATTCAGCATGAAGGCGCGCGGCCTGTTTGCGCGCACTGCCGACAGCCTGGGTGCCGACGACCTGCAGGCGATTGCGGCGCTGCTGCATGACCGCATGACCGAAACCGTGGTGTTCGCCCGCGACGAGGCGCACCGGTTGTTCGCCGCCCTGACCCCCAAACGCCTGCAGACCGTGGACTTGCTGGGCGAGGGGCGCGCTGCGCTGGTGCGTGCCAACGTGGAGCAGGGTCTGGCGCTGTCGGCCGATGAGATCGACTATCTGATGGACGCCTTCCTCGGGGAACTCCGGCGCAACCCCACAGACGTTGAGCTGCTGATGTTCGCGCAGGCCAACAGCGAGCATTGCCGGCACAAGATTTTCAATGCCCAGTTCGCGATCGACGGCCAGGCTCAACCCCAGTCCCTGTTCGGCATGATCCGCCACACGCACGCGGTAAGCCCCGCTGGCACGATCGTGGCGTACTCGGACAATGCGGCGGTGATGCACGGCGGAGAGATCCAGCGCTGGCAGCCGCAGGGCTCGCAGCACCATTACATGGCTGAGCCGGCGCTTGCGCACACGTTGATGAAGGTGGAAACACACAATCATCCCACGGCCATCTCGCCGTTTCCCGGCGCAGCCACGGGTGCGGGTGGCGAGATTCGCGACGAGGGCGCCACCGGCCGGGGCGGGCGGCCCAAGGCGGGACTGAGCGGGTTCCACGTGTCCAACCTGCGGCTGGACGCGCAGGCCGAGCCTTGGGAGCAGGGTGACATCGGCAAGCCCGCCCACACGGCAAGCGCCCTGCAGATCATGATCGAGGGGCCGATCGGGGCGGCGGCGTTCAACA
>JABBOE010000044.1:24612-26285 GCA_019351955.1 Pseudomonadota bacterium | reverse complement strand
AAGCTGCGAACGCTCCGCGTCCGTCAGCAAAAGTTCGGCCTTCGGCCTGCCTGTTTTCATCGCGGTATCTCGGGTTCAAAGATACCGCACTGGCATGCAAGATTAATGCCAGTTATTTACGGGACAGGACACTAGATGGGCGGAAAATGTACATCGCCGTAGGAAAAAACACGCAGCATTCGCCGGCCTTCGGCGTCAGCACGGCCTTGAACTCCTCGCACGCGTAGAACTACTGGCTTACATCGGTGGGCATGGTCCCGACCTTTGCATGGCCGCACATCGGGCAAGTATTCTTGGACTGGAGCATGGGGCTCATGGGTGAGGATGGCGGGAAGACGTCGGTGGACTGACCGATCGCCACTTCGGACTTTTCACATAGCTTCACGCGAAAGCAGCCAGGCGGTCTAAGTACCTCATTCGGCCATTGCGAACCGTCACACGAAGGCATCGATGCGTTCGCTCATAGCTGGTAACCGGACATAGTCAGGTCAACGCTCGGGGGTGGCGCGGGCGTACTGCTGACTCTTAGCTGATTGCTAGTGCTAGTCGAAGCTGACGTAAACGACCACCGGCAATGCGACGGCCAGGCCATGACTTAATCCGACTAGCCGCCACATTTCCCCGGGACGATTCCGCAGGTCCATTTGATCTCGGCCTTCATCATCTCGCCCGAGTATCCCAGCATGACGCAAATGTAATCAGCCGGTCACGCTGACAGCACCAATCAGCGTCTAAAGTTGTCGACATGAAGTACCAGTTTAAGCACTGCAGGGTGCGCGACTTCAGTTCATGATGCTGTGATGCTTGGCCAATGTGTTCATGCAGTGTCTGGATATGTCGGTCCGCTTTGCTCAGCGCCGACTTTTCAAGAGGAGAACGATCATGATGTGGTTCAACCAACCGGGCGGATTCGGCTATGGATACGGGATGATGGGTGGTTTCGGCTGGATCTTCATGATCTTGATCGTCGTTGTCGTCTTGGCGCTGTTGTTCGGCGTGTTCAGACAATTCCGGGACGACCGGCGTGAGCACCCGACGCTGTCAAGTGGCGCACGCGACATTTTGGACGAACGGTACGCTCGCGGCGAAATTGATGCTGATGAGTACAAGCGCAGGCGCACCGACATTGAGAGTTGAGGTTCTTTCTCGTGCTCCGCGGTCGCGGACCATATTTGCAACAGGCTTCGCTTTTTATACAAGGAGAGCATCATGAAAAGTCAAACAATGCGTGCACTGATCGTTGTTCCTGCACTGGCCTTGGCCGCAGGCGGCTTCGTCGCTGCACACGCCGCAGAACCGGCCAGTTCCGCAGCCCCAGCCTATGGTTCCGGCTATGAGATGGGTCCCGGAATGATGAATGGTTCTGGTCCGTGGGGGAATGCTCCCGGCCGTGGCGGTTATGGCCCCGGCGCTGGTTATCACCGGGGTGGCCCCGGCGCCTATGGCGGGGGATCGCCTGGGCGGGGCTTCGCTAACGGTGCGCCCTGGATGATGGGCGGTGGCTATGGCGGCTATGGCATGGGCCCGGGGAAGGGAGGGGCGACATCGAGATTTTGCTGAACGACGGCTTTGCGCAAAGTTTGTGTGATGTGAACGACGACGGTCGGAAGAAATAAGGCATGGCTGGTGGTGAGGAGAAGAAAAATGGGGAAGTATCGGACTAAAGAATGGGG
>JABBOE010000044.1:0-24602 GCA_019351955.1 Pseudomonadota bacterium | reverse complement strand
CTCGATTGCGGTGGAATTAGCCTCACGCGACGTGCTGGTCGGCGACCTGATTTCATCGGGCATCCTGCTTGGCGGCTATGGCGGCTACGGCATGGGCCCGAGGATGTGGGCCTATGGCGCAGGGTCCGTCCTGGCCTTGAACGACGCCCAGCAGAAGAAGATCGAGGCGATCGAGGATGCGCAGTTCAAGAAGCAGTGGGCATTAATGCCACAAATGCGCGCCGCAATGGAAGGATCTTGGCGCAATTTCGAGGCTGGAAAGATTGACGTCGACGCGGCCATGAAGGCGGCCAAGGCCATGGAAGATGTACGTCTGCAAATGTTGCGTAACCACCTTGAAACGATCAAGCAGATTGACGCCGTGCTGACTCCGGAGCAGCGGGCCAAGCTTCAAAAGATGGGCCCGTGGGATTCGCAGGAAGGCGAGTGACTTTGGAAACCGAGGCGAAGGCGCAGGGAAGTGAGGCCTGGGCCGAGCAAAGGAGCGACACGCTGCTGAGTCCGGCCCTCTTTACGGCAATCCAGGCAAGCGAGGTTGAATCATGTTCAGGCAAAGACAGATCGGGGTTCGAGCGGCGCTTGTCGTTGCGCTTTCTCTTGGGGCGCCCGTAGCGTCAACCGCACAAATGTATGGCGGCGGCAATGGGATGGGACCAGGAATGATGATGGGCGGCGGAGAGGCCAATCACCCGGTGGATGCGAACTGGAACGGCGGGCTGCTGAGCTATGGCCAAGCGCAGACCTACATCCGTGACGGCCACAATCAAGGGAAGGTCAACGCGAAGGCAAACACGGTAACGTACAGCGGCCCGGATGTGACCATCAATATGGTCGCCGTGCAGCCGGGACACGACGACCAAACCTTCGAGGTTGCGGGCCTTACCAATCCGACATTGATCGTGCCGCTTGGTGCCACGGTGCATCTGACCGTCGTCAACATGGATTATGGTGACAACATGGAGCACGGCCTGATTCTTACACCAGCGCCGCCGCCATATCCCTACATATCCATGATGTACACGGGACCTGGCCTGGTGCGGGTGGAGCCCCTTTTGCCCTGGCGCAGCGAAAAGGACGTTGCGCAGGCGCACTACGCGGCGTTGTCGACCACTTTCGTGGCACGCGATCCAGGCCGGTTTTGGTACGTGTGTCCCACGCCGAAACATGCGGAACAAGGCATGTACGGCAAGTTCGAAATTCGCTAAAGGTCACGGGGCGGTCGCGCACCCGCGGCTGCGGGAAGTGCACTCCCCAACACTGGGAACTTGTTGGCGCGAAATCTGGCCAGCCCCGCATCAGCCCGATGCCCCGGATGGGGCGGACTTGAGAGCCGTGGTTTGGGATCGGCTCAGGACGTCACGCCATTTCGCGCGATCATTCGCCAGCTCTGACCATCGTTCGTTGAGATGAAGACGCTGCGCTGGAACGTCGCGATCGCAAGTTCCGACCGATTTGTGGGGCTTTGCGCAATATACGCAACGGCGTCGTTATGCAGGGGGGGCAACGCGATCCGTTTCGCGTCTTGCGAGTTGCCGGAAAGGGCGATCCGAGTCAACACCGCATGCTTGTCATAGCTGCCGTACCAAAGATGCTTCCCATCCAGATCAAATGACGCTGAAACCACCTGTACGCCGTTGACGCGCGCAGAGAACCGGCTGCCGGAATCCATCGAGATGAACAGACCATCGTTTGTGACGACTGCAACGATCGCCGGGTTGCTCGGATGCACGGCAAGCACTCCGATCTGGCCAGTCAATCCGCTGGCGGTCTCATGGGACCAAAGAAAGCCGTCATTGTCCGTTCGGTATAGCCCGACTTGTGGCATGCGATTGTTCGGACCCGTATTCCAGACGTAGATCGCCGACGTTCCGTAGCTGGCTGCCATGTGATGGAAATCGGCTTCCCCACGCAAGCCGAGTGAGCTCCACGTCCGACCTCCATCGACGCTCTTCATCAAGCCAAGCGGATTGACAGCGTTCGAATTCGGAGCCGGGTGTCCGCTGCTGTAGAAAGCAGCCTTGGTCACTGCAAACCCCATATAGTCGTTCGCAAGGCCGGGCACCGTCGACCAATGTCCTTTGCAGTAGACCGCCAGCCCATGGTGGTCTGGTATGAAGAGATTCGCGCCGTCAGCACTGAATGCCAGACCGTGGATATGGGGCAGATTGACCGGTGCGACGAGGGTCGACCGGCTTGCGCTTTGCGCGGACGCTTTCCCCTGGACTGCCATGATGGCTGAAGCAATGATGGATGACCCGAGCAACAGGCCTGTAACAGAATGGCGGATCGATATGCGTTTCATGAGTTTGGTGTCCCTGTAGTCTAGGAGGTGGCGGGTGCGTATGCCTCAGGGCTTACCGCGCTCAAGGACTGTGCACCTCAGGTTGACAGCCTTGAGCGATGCCGGTATCGCGGCGCATGACCTGAGCCATTTCATTGAATGCCAATGGCTCAGGCTCAGAACCAGAATCGCAAACCCGCGACTATGGCGGTCTGGCTTGTCTTGTCACCCGCTGCGCGCGCGTAGTCCGCACTGCGTGAAAACTTTCCGCTCCATTCCACGCCAACATACGGCGCAAACTGGCGCGTGAATTCGTAGCGAAGGCGCAGCCCGGCGGTCGCATCCGAGAGCCCGCTTCCAATCTGGCGCGCGGGGTCATCCTTGCCGTACAGGTTGGCTTCGATGCGCGGTTGCAGCACGATGCGCTGGGTGATCAGCAAGTCGTAGGTCGCCGCAAGGCGCAGCGCGCTGCGCCCCTCGTTGCCCAGGTAGCCAGTGGCCTCGACATCGAACCAATAGGGCGCAAGGCCCTGCATGCCGAACGCCAGCCAATTGCGGTCGGGGCCGGAGCCGTAGTCGTGACGCACTCCGGCCTGCATGTCCCAGAACGCGGCAACCGCGTGATCCCAGAGAAGCTCGGTTCGTGCATCCTGCAGGCGCCCTTGTGACATGTCGCCATCGGCCTTGATCATGAGGCGGTTGAAGGCGTGGCCGAACCAGGCCTGCACGTCGTAAGCGGTCCAGTTGCCGTTGCGCGTGTACGCCTTTTCCAGGCGATCGACCAGAACTGAGCCGAAGGCGACTTGATCATCCAGGTGAGGCGGCTTGACTCCTGGCGGAATGAACGGGCCGGAGGTCAATGTGTAGCCGTCGGAGTATGCGTCGGCGCTGCGCGGCTGGCTGGGCGCCCCATTCGGCATCCCCTGCGATTTTTCCGGAGGCGACGGCTTCGTCGCTGCCGTCCCTTGCATCTGCATGCCTGGCATGTCCATGCCCTTGACGCCACTTTGCGTTGCAACCGGCGTTTGCAAGGGAGTGGGCTTTGCTGAACGCGGGGTGGTGCCGCTCATTTCGTGCGTGCTCATCCCTGGCATATTCATATCCGCCTTGCCCCCAGACTTCGCAGCCGAACTGGCGGGGTCGGCCGGGCCAGCGGCCGATGCAACGGGTGCGCCCAACTCTGGCATGCGCATCCCCGGCATGTCCATGCTTTGTGCCCAGGCTGACCCGGCGCCGAGCCCGGCCAACGCCACGATGAGCAGAGGTTTAATGTGCTGAAACTTCATTGAATTCTTCCTCTCTTGCCGCAGCAGTTACGACACCAGAATTTCGCGGAACATGCCGCTGTCCATATGCATCATCAGGTGGCAATGCCAGGCCCAGCGTCCCAGCGCGTCGGCGCTGATGCGATAGCTGACTTGCTGCGCAGGTTGCACGGGAATGGTGTGACGTCGGACCTGAAATTGACCCTCCGGGCTTTCCAGTTCGCTCCACATGCCGTGCATGTGCATTGGATGGGTCATCATCGTGTCATTGACGAGCACCATTCGCAGACGCTCGCCATGGCGGAAATGCACGGGTGTCGATTCCCCGAACGGCACGCCATCGAACGACCATGTGTAGCGTTCCATATTGCCCGTCAGATGCATCTCGATCGTGCGGCTCGGTACACGCGGATCGATCGGGCCGCCGATCGTGTGCAGATCAGCAAGGGTCAGTACCCGCCTGCCGTTGTTGCGCAGGCCCACGCCGGGATCGTCCAGGTTGGTCCTGGGGTGGTCGACGCGAGCGTCGACCCCGGGGCCATATTCGGTAGGTGCGTGTCGCGCGGCTGGGCCCGAGTCCATGTCCATGCCGCCCATGTTCATTCCTGGCATCGAACTCATGTCGTTGCCCATCATGTCGCCCATTGTCAATTGCTGGCGCGGCTCCATCGCCGGAACCGGCGCGGCCAGGTCCGGGCGGGCAGCGAGGGTGCCGCGTGCGTATCCGGTACGGTCCATCGATTGCGCAAAGATCGTGTACGCCTCGTCTCTGGGGCGCACCAGCACGTCATAGGTTTCCCCAGGGCCGAAGCGGAACTCGTCCACGCTCACCGGCTCCACGTTCTGCCCGTCGGCGGCAACCACCGCGAGTTTCAGACCGGGGATGCGCACGTCGTAAAAGGTATCACCCGAGCCATTGATGAAACGCAGTCGGGCGACCTTGCCCGGCACGATGGGTGCGAACCAGTTGCCGGCAGGGGTGACGCCATTCGTGAGATACGTCAGCGTGGCGCCCGAGAGATCGGAAAGATCACCCGGACTCATCCGCATTTGCTCCCACATCGCACGCTTGTCGATCGCCGTCCGCAGTCCGTCACGGGAGACTTCGCGGAAGAAATCCACTGCCGTCGGTTCGTGGTAGTTGTCAAATCCGCTGTTGGCCTTGAGCTTGGCCAAGACGCGCATCGGGTCTTCGTCCATCCAGTCCGACAGCAGGACGACATGATCGGTCTCGGCCGTCATGGTTTCGCCCTGCGCAGGCTCGATGACGATGGCGCCGTACATGCCGGTTTGCTCCTGCATGCCCGAGTGGGAGTGGTACCAGTAGGTTCCCGCCTGTTTGACCTGAAAGCGATAGACGAAGGTCTCTCCTGGCGCGATGCCGCTGAAGCTCAATCCCGGCACACCGTCCATCTGGAACGGAACGAGCATGCCGTGCCAGTGGATCGACGTTGTACGGTTCATGCGATTGGTCACGCGAATCGTGACCGTGTCACCTTCTTTCCAGCGCAACGTCGGACCCGGCAATGAACCGTTGATCGTCGTGGCAACCCGAGACTTCCCGGTGAAGTTGACGGCCGTCTCGGCCACCGCCAGATTGAATTCAGTACCGCGTAGTTCCGGAACTGTTCCGGTTGCGGTAGGTGCCGTTTGCGCACGCGCTGCCCATGGAGCCAGGCCAAGCATGACGCCGCCAGCGGCGATCCCCTGCACAAAGCGTCGGCGCTGAACATGGACGCCTTGAGGGCGGACGATGAGATTGCGTTGCATGGTTTTGGCTGCTCCCGTTCAATAGAAAAATTGAACGGCAAGCGTATTGAGCGCGTGTTTTCAGGAAAATGGCCGCAGCATTACATTGATGTCATCGACTTGTCATGGTCGTGGCAGTTTCGGCGAACTACATTAAAAGCACGCCTCAGTCTCGGGGCGTCGGCGGGGTAACGCAGATGAAACTTCTGATCGTCGAAGACGAAGTCAAAACCGGGGAATATTTGCAGCAGGGCCTCAGAGAGTCGGGGTTCGTTGTGGATTGGGCACGCAACGGTCTCGATGGCCATCACCACGCGATGACCACCGCGTATGACCTGATCGTGCTCGATGTCATGCTTCCAGACATTGACGGATGGCGTATCCTCCGCTCCCTTCGCGAGTCAGGAAACGATACCCCGGTGTTGTTTCTCACCGCGCGCGATTCGGTGGAGGATCGCGTCAAGGGTCTTGAGCTCGGGGCCGATGACTATCTGGTCAAACCATTTGTGTTCACCGAGTTGCTTGCACGGGTACGCACCCTGTTGCGACGAGGGCGCGCACCAACGCAGGTTGATCACCTTGCGGTTGCCGATCTGGTCCTTGATTTGCCGCGGCGCCGCACGACACGGGCAGGCACCCGGATCAACCTCAGCGGCAAGGAGTTTGCCCTTCTTGAATTGCTGGTCCGTCGTCAGGGGGAAGTCCTGCCCCGGTCCCTGATCGCATCCCAAGTGTGGGACATGAACTTCGACAGTGACACGAACGTGATTGATGTCGCCATTCGTCGGCTACGCGCGAAGATCGACGATGGTTTCGAACCCAAGCTGATCCAGACTGTGCGAGGCATGGGCTACACCTTGGATGCTCCTGATGCACCGTGAGAACAGGAGGCGCCGACCGACGTCCCTGGCGGTGCGCGTCACATTATTGGTTGGGCTCGTAACGACGACGATGTTCCTCATCGCGGCCTGGGGCATCGAACGCTCGATCGAGCGGCATTTCGCGCAGATGGATCTTGCCCAACTAAAGGCTGGGTGGCAATCGGTTACCACGGAGCTTGCCCGGATGGTCCCGGCAACGCCCCGGCCAACGCAGGAGCGCAAGCTCGCCGATGCCACAGCAGGGAATCATGATGTTTATTTTCTTGTGCGCGACGCACAGGGACTCCCACTCTACGAGACGACACCTCCGGAGCTTTCAGCGCTTATTCGAGATGTTTCGGTGGCTGACCACTTGAGCTTGAATGCGCTTAGCGTCTGGAAGACACCGCGGCACACCTACCGTGGCTTGATTGTGCGAAACGGGCGTGACACCGTTGCCGTTGCCACTGTGATTGACTTTCATCTGCAGTATCTGCTGCAACTGCAGGATGCCCTGTGGGCGGGCACGCTGCTGGCGTGCCTCATCAGCGTGATCGTCGCACGCCTAGCGGTACAACAGGGTCATGCTCCGCTGCGACGTATCAGCGCGCAGATGCGCGACATGACGACAGAAAGGCTCGACGTACGCCTGGATCCCCAACAGGTCCCCGTCGAACTGAGCGATCTTGTGATCGCCTTTAACGCAATGTTGATGCGAATCGAGCAGACCTTTCAGCGGCTGCGCAATGTCTCGGCCGATATCGCACATGAACTGCGCACGCCGGTCACCAATCTGACCACCCATACCCAGGTGGCGCTATCTAAGGCGCGGGACGTCGACGCCTACCGCGAAGTCCTCTATTCGAACCTTGAGGAGTTCGAGCGCATGGGTACGATGATCAGCGACATGCTATTTCTGGCACAGGCCGAACAGGGCCTGTTAAGGCAGGCGAGCGCCGACGTTAACGTGGCGAGCGAAGTGCAAGAACTGTTTGAATATTTCGAAGCTTGGGCGGAGGACCGCACGGTTGGCCTCCAATTGCAGGGGAGCGCTGGCGCGATACGTGGGGATCGCCCGATGCTGCGTCGGGCATTGAGCAACATAATCTCCAATGCGATCCGCTATACGCCATCAGGTCAATCCGTGACTGTCAGTGTGTCGCAAAGCGGCTCTCGCGTCACGATCGAGGTTTGCAACCCTGGTCCCGAAATCAAGGCCGAACATCTGCCACACCTCTTCGACCGCTTCTACCGCGTCGATCCATCTCGGCAGCGACGAGGTGAAGGCGCAGGGCTCGGCCTTGCGATAGTCAAGTCGATTGTCGAGTCGCATGGCGGCAGCGTTTCGGTGACATCGAAGAACAGCCGCACGTGTTTTGTGATGCACATGCCAGCGGCATATCGCGGGACTTAGATTCGGCACCTTCAAGGTAGCCGGTGTTTTTTCAGAAAGCCCGCTTCTGCCCCAGGGGCGTTGGTTGAACCGGATCCAGCGGGCGAAGGATAAACACAAGACCAGCAGAGCATTCGCGGTCAAGAGCTCACGAGCCGCCCACCGCATTCGATAGGTGCGCGGCCTAGCTGCCCTGCAACCTCGTGCAAATGCGCTGGATTTTGGGGAGGGGAAATCCTGACCACGCTCATTCGCAAATCCGCTAGAGTGTTCGCATGAACTCCCGCGAGATCAAGGACCACCTTTATACTCAGGTTTCCCGCATCGGCTCGGCACTGGGCAGCCCCAAGCGGCTCGAGCTGCTCGAAGTGCTGGCCCAGGGCGAGAAGTCCGTCGAAGCGCTGGCACACGCGGCGAGTATCGACGTCAAGCTCGCCAGCGCGCATCTGCGGGTGCTGCGCAATGCGAGCCTCGTCGATGTCCGGCCGGATGGCAAGAGTCGGGTCTATCGCTTGAGCGGGGCCGACGTGTCGGACCTGTGGGTTGCGCTGCGCAGCGTGGCCGAGTCGCGCTTGGCCGAGTTACAGGTGGCCATGAACCGCCTATTTTCGGGGCCCGAACGGCTCACGCTAGAGAACGCGCAGTCGCTGTTGAAGAAGGTGCGTGCCGGCGAAGTTGTGCTGCTTGATGTCCGGCCGGAGAGCGAATACCGCACGGCACACATTCCAGGGGCGCGTTCCGTACCGCTGGATGAACTTGAGGCGCGAATCCAAGAGCTACCGCAGGACAAGGACGTGATCGCCTACTGTCGCGGACCATTCTGCGTCATGTCGGAAGCCGCGGTCACGCTGCTGGCCCAGCACGGTCTGAGTGCACGCAAGGTGGCTGAAGGCGTGCCCGAGTGGAAGGCCGCCGGCTTGCCGATCGAAGCGACTGTGTGATGAACGCCTCCCGCATGGCGGACGCGGGGCACAAACGCCACCTGCAGGGTATTCGCGCCAATCTGCACCAGTTCATCTGGCAGGCGGTACAGGTGTTTTTGGTCGGTCTGCTGATCGGCATGGAGCGCACCGTGCTGCCGTTGGTGGCCGCACGGGACTTCGCCGTTCCGAAGTCCTCCTTCCTTTATCTGCTGTCCTTTGTCATTTCCTTCGGACTGGTCAAGGGTGCGCTGAACTTCGTCGCCGGTCGCCTGTCCGAACGCATCGGGCGCAAGCCGGTGCTCATTTTTGGCTGGGTCGCGGCGATCCCGATCCCCCTGCTAATTTTCTTTGCGCAATCTTGGTGGTGGATCGTCGCAGCCAATCTGTTCCTCGGCATCAACCAGGGCTTCGCCTGGAGCATGACCGTTACCAGTAAGGTCGACATCACCCGAGCCGAGCAACGCGGCCTGGCCACCGGAATCAACGAGTTCGCCGGCTACGTCGCGGTTGGCCTGGCGGGGCTCGCGACGGCCTACTTGGCCAACATGTATGGACCGCGTTTGGCACTGCTCGGGTTCGCTGCCGGAGTTATTGCGCTCGCGCTGTCCACCGCGCTGCTGTTCGTGCGTGAGACCTTGCCGTGGGCACATGCCGAACGCCAACACCATGCCAACGGATCACGCACTGGGCTCCGGCCGCGATTCGCTGATGGACTGCCCGAGCATCCGACGTCGTGGCAGATCTTTCGCTATGTCTCCTTTGCTCACCCGACCTTCTCGGCGCTATGCCAGGCGGGCGTCGCCAACAAGGTTGGCGACACTCTTCTATGGGTGCTGTTCCCCTCGTACCTGCACGGCCACGGCCTGAGCTTGGTGCAGGTGGGCTGGGTCACCGGGGCATACGCCTTGACCTGGGGCGTGTCTCAGTTGTGGACCGGGTCGCTGTCGGATCGCATCGGACGGCGGCCGCCGGTAGTCGCTGGGTTGTGGCTGCTCGGTATCGGCGTCGCTGCAGTCGTTCTGGTCAAGGGTTTAGTCGCCTGGCTCATCACCGCCGTGGTAATGGGCGTGGGGATGGCATTGCTGTATCCAAACCTGATCGCCGCGGTTGCCGACATCGCTGATCCGACGTGGCGTAGTTCGGCGCTCGGCACCTATCGCTACTGGCGCGATACAGGCTATGCCATCGGCGCCCTCGCGCTCGGCCTTATCGCACAAATGCGTGGTAGTGTCGTACCGGCCTTCTGGGTCACGGCTGCATGGCTCGGAGCCTCTGGCGCCTGGGTGCTGCTGCGTGCACAGGAGACTCATCACGCGCAAGGGGACTGATGCAATTCTCACGCGCGCGGACGCCGACTGCGCACCAGATCAATGGGAATCCGCGTCAGTCCAGCACGGAATCACTGCGCGAGATAGCAGGCATGTTGACGCCGATCCCCGCGTGTGCCACCTTGCCGATCTTGTGCTGAGCCGCTTGCCCCCGGCCGGGTAAGAGGTGGCACAGATTCCCTACCGATTCTGGTGGCTCATGGCCCACGGCACTTTGCCCTGAACTGGCTCAGTCGGGCGTCGACCCTACCTGTGTTTACTGCACTGGCGACTCAAAGTAGTCCGAGTAAGATGGGGCGCATTCATAACCGGAGTCATCGAAAATGGGCCGCTACGCTGAATTGTGTATCGACTATGCCGAGAGCCAAAAGCGACACTCGGATTTCTTTGATGCGATGTACGAGCAGGTTCAGCAATTTGCATCTGGTTTGGCGGAGTACCTTGAGGCACCAGCACAGGCAACTCCAACCTCCCCTGGTATGCCGAATCAATATGTGACCTTGTTGCGCGCCGATGAGGATCTGCCTATAGAACGTTCCGGTGACCTTTTCCCCTTGGGACAAGACCTTCGTGCTTGGTTCCGGGTTGGCATCTTGCTTGAGTGTGGGCTAGGCACTCTACCCAAAGAGCAATATGTCGTGCGTGTCGGTCTGAGATGGCTGCACGACTTCATGGAGGTCACATTCCCAGAGATTCCGCACACGGAGAGGTGCTATCGGCACCTTCACAGGGCGGACTATCGATCAGCTTACCGAATTATCTTGTCGGCAATCGAGGCCAAGCTTCGGTTCGATCCGTTCCACCCAACCTAGCAGTTGCGTAGCCAGTGTCCATGCGACAAGAGCAAGGCTGTTTAGCCCAGCTTGGCCGCAAACTGTGTTCGATCCGATGCCGAATTGATTAGCGCCCCGGCGGACGCATCATTAGGCGTGTTCACCCGGTACGTGCGTCACCATGAGTCAGTGCTGGATAGCGCCTGGTCACAACAAAATTGGCATGCTGTGCACCACCCGACTGTTCGCGATGCACATAAAGGCCAACCTGACGGCGGCCTGCTTCGCGCTGCGAAGTCTGTGCGTTGCACAACAGACTGCAGCAGCGTCGTGAGCTAGCCTGCGTTTGGCAGGTGCTTAGAGTCGTGATCGACCGCCACGGGGCGGTGCGAACGCAGTGCGCGGAGATTGCAGCGCGCCTTCGTCTGCATAGTGCTTCGGCGCCCGAAGCGGTTGCTCAGGCGTTCCGCTTCACACAGGAGGTTCCATGAAATCCTTGCCTGCAATGGCTGTTGGTTTGGCGTCCATGCTCGCCAGTGGCGCGGTGTCTGCGCAGAGCGGCAACATGATGAATGGTGGCGGCTGGATGGGGGGCTACGGCGGCTACTGGGGGCCGACCCTGCTGGTTTTCGTTGTCGCCGTCGTCCTCTGGGTCGTCCTGCAAAAACGCAAATGATCTAGGGGGCTGCGACTCCTATCGAGGTGCTTATCAGCGACACGGGACCGCCACCATGCAGCCGACCTTGACCGTTTCTTACTTTTCCGATGTGCTCTGCATATGGGCCTACGCAGCTCAAATCAAGCTTGATGAGTTGCGCCGGCAATTCGGTGACCAGATCCAAATCGAGTATCGCTTTCTCCACTTGTTCGGCGATGTCGAAGCTCGCATAGAGGCTGGCTGGGGCGACAAAGGCGGCGCGGGGGGCTATTCGCGGCATCTTCAACAGATGGCAGCACGTTTCGATCATATCGATATCCATCCCGAGATCTGGACCAGGAATGCCCCGCCCACCTCGGCAAGTTGCCACCTGTTTCTCAAGGCCATCCAGTTGCTGGAAAAACACGGTGAACTCTCGGCGGCGCCCGAACAGCGGTTCGGCGGCAAGAGCGTCTTCGAAGAGGCGGTGTGGCGTTGTCGTCTCGGGTTCTTCCGCGACCTGCAGGACATCGCCGATCGAGAAATTCAGGAAGCGATAGCCACGGAAATGGCATTGCCCCTTGCCGGCATCCGCCAGCACATCGACAGTGGTGCTGCCCATGCGGCGCTGTGCGCGGACTTCGATGCCAAGGACCGGCAACTTGTCGAAGGCAGCCCCACCCTGGTGCTCAACGAAGGCCGGCAGAAGCTCTATGGGGATGTCGGCTACCGAGTCATCGAGGCCAGCATCAACGAGTTGCTGATGGACCCCAGCGACCGGGCCAGTTGGTGTTGATCCACAGTACACGAACCGCAGGTACGGGACATTCGTTCGCCGCACCCGGATTCCATTTTTGGGAGGTGACCGATGAGCGAACATGAACACACCACCAAGGACGAGCCGGAGAGCAAACTGACCCAGGATGAAGTGGCAAAAAAGGCCTACGCCATCTATGTGAAGGAAGGCCGTCCGCAAGGACATGCAGACCAGAACTGGTCGGACGCCGAAGCTCAATTGCAGCACGCCGGTGCCACCAAAACTGACCATCCTGAGCACCAAGCAGAGCACATGGGTCATCACGACCACCATGCGCACATGGCGGCGGACTTCCGCAAGCGGTTCTGGATTTCGCTGGTCCTGACACTGCCGATCCTCGCTTTGTCACCGCTGCTGCAAACGCTGGTGGGACTGCGTGAAACTGTCGGATTTCCGGGCGACCTGTATGTCCTGTTCGGCTTTTCCTCGGCGGTCTTCTGGTACGGTGGGTGGCCTTTCCTTCAGGGCCTGACCACGGAGATCAAATCCCTCAAGCCAGGGATGATGACGCTCGTGGCCGTGGCCATCACCACCGCCTATCTGTACAGCAGCGCCGTCGTGTTTGGTCTGACCGGCAAGGTGTTCTTCTGGGAGCTGGCCACCCTTGTCGACATCATGCTGCTGGGACACTGGATCGAGATGAGGTCGGTGATGGGCGCCTCAAAGGCGCTTGAGGAACTGGCCAAGCTCATGCCCTCCGATGCGCACAAACTGATGCACGACGGGAGCGTGAAGGACGTGCCGCTGAGCGAGCTAGCGGTTGATGACAAGGTTCTGGTGAAGCCGGGCGAGAAAGTCCCGGCGGACGGCGCCATCATCGAAGGCGAGAGCTCGGTCAACGAGGCGATGCTCACTGGCGAGTCGACGCCTGTCGCCAAGGCGAGCGGCGGCAAGGTCATCGGCGGCTCCATCAACGGCGAAGGCGCTCTGACCATCGAGGTCAAAGGGACCGGCAAGGATTCGTTCCTGTCGCAGGTGATCGACTTGGTCAAACAGGCCCAGGAAAGCAAGTCGAAGACGCAGAACCTCGCCGACACTGCGGCGATGTGGCTCACCCTCATTGCGCTAGTCAGCGGTGCGGGCACCTTCCTGATCTGGCTACTGTTCATGGAACGGGATCTAGCCTTCGCCATCGAGCGCGCCGTGACGGTGATGGTGATCACCTGTCCGCATGCGCTCGGGCTGGCCGTGCCGCTGGTGGTGGCCGTCTCGACGGCCTTGGCAGCGAGCCACGGCCTGCTCATTCGAAATCGTGCGGCGTTCGAAGGTGCACGCAAGCTGCGGGCCGTCATCTTTGACAAGACCGGCACGCTGACCGAGGGGCGCTTTGGCGTCACCGATACCTTGCTGCTGGCCCAGGACATCGACGAAGAGACGCTGCGCAAGTACGCGGCCTCCGTGGACGTCAATTCCGAACACCCCATCGCCAAGGCGATCGCCGAGTCATCCGAGGAGAAGCTGCCGGTCGAGAATTTTAAGAGCATCCCGGGTAAGGGCGCGCAGGGCAGAGTGGACGGCAAAGAGATCCAGGTGGTTAGCCCGGGCTACTTGCGCGAACAGCACATCGATCTCGCTGACAAGCGCGTCGAGCCCTTGCAGGCACAGGGTAAGACGGTGGTGTTTGTCCTCGTCGACGCTCAATTGAAGGGAGCTCTCGCCCTGGCCGACATCGTCCGGCCCGAAGCGAAGGAGGCCATCGACGCCCTTAAGGCGATGGACATCCGCTGCATGATGCTCACCGGCGACAACAAGGCGACGGCGAAATGGGTGTCCGACCAGCTCGGCCTGGACGAGTACTTCGCCGAAGTCCTGCCGCAGGACAAGGCAGCCAAGGTCAAAGAGGTCCAAGCGCGTGGCGTGTTGGTGGCCATGACTGGCGACGGTGTGAACGATGCACCGGCTCTGGCGCAGGCCGATGTGGGCATCGCCATTGGCGCCGGCTCGGATGTGGCGGTCGAAACCGCCGACATCGTTCTGGTGCGCAGCAATCCGCTGGACGTCGTGGCCATCGTGCAACTGTCGCGCGCGACCTATCGCAAGATGATTCAGAACCTGGTCTGGGCCACGGGCTACAACGTCGTCGCAATTCCGCTGGCGGCCGGCGCGCTCTACGCCTGGGGCGTGGTGCTGTCGCCGGCCCTGGGAGCTGCACTGATGGCGGCGAGCACGGTGATTGTGGCCATCAATGCGCGGCTACTGCGGCTGAAGAAGTGACACGGCGTTCCATGGCCGGGCACGCCCGTGCCACCGCGACAAACCTGTTCGTGCCATGTGCCGGCGCGCGCGTGATCGTCGAAGCCGAGAAACAGCTTTGAAGCGACGGACGTCTCGCGCAATCTCTCTAAGTTGCACGCTGAGTATCCGCTTCCGGATGCGCAACACATGCGTTCCAGTCCCCGCTTTGGGTCGCTATGCAAAGCTTTGCATAGCGACCCCTATGCCGAGGTCTCAACTATACGTAGTTGCGCAATGCGGGAAGCTCGCTGGTGAGGCTTGACGCGGCCTACAGGGCCTCGATGACGTGAACATCTTTACATAGTCTGCGCGCCGGCGTGCACTGGCGGCTCCACAACCTGGAGACTGCCATGCGTACCAAGCCTTGTTCTCGCCCCGTTCCTTCTGGCCGCTGCCGCGGCTGTGTTCAACTGGATCGCCACATCCTGGGGTACCGCCAGTACCTCTCGGAGCGCGGCAATGCCCCCCACTACGTGCGCACCTGCGAGGCTGCGGTGGCGCACCTGTCGATGTGGATGAACCGACATCAAGCTCAAGCGCTTCCGCGCCAGCGACGACCTTATGACGTTCCTGCGCGGCCTGTAACTATGCAAAGCACAGAGAGCCCGGCAACGTCTTGCGGCCCAGCGCAAAGCGGCGCCGGGTGCCGTGGACCTACGCATAGTTGAGTGCTAAGCATAGGTGTCGAGTGCACCAATTGACAGACGCAGGAAGCCGCCGTTCACGAGATTAGTGCCGCCAGCGACCGCTGGCCGCGCCATTGCGGTCGACGCCACGAGCGGTACCCAACGACCGTTCAGGCCGATCACCGGCCAATGGCAGCACACGGCCATCGCGGACCGTCACACCAAGGTGTTGCCGCCGACAGCGAAATGCGCCAACCCGCCGACAAAGCGGTGAACCATACCAATCGTTGCGGAACGCGCATTAAGCTTCGGTATCGCCTCGCAGCAAGCGGTTC
This sequence comes from Pseudomonadota bacterium, assembly GCA_019351955.1. Taxonomy (GTDB): domain Bacteria; phylum Pseudomonadota; class Gammaproteobacteria; order Burkholderiales; family Burkholderiaceae_C; genus Thiomonas_A. Next base: position 9,380 of record JABBOE010000044.1, on the reverse strand, counting down.
AGCGACACGTCGGCGACCCTCCGAGATTTGGCTCATTTCGCCGTCGGCGGCACTAGGAATAGAGGCTTGGTGACAAGCTACTCAAGCTCTGCCTTTAGGTCTACTGCTGTGCAAAAGCGCCGCTCACGCTGTCGATCATCAGATTGGTCTGGTGATGACGCCATCGGAATTCGCTTCCAACTCATACGGAGTATTTTTGCTGTCGCAAGCAATCTCAACTTCGAGCGCCCATTCGCGGGTCAGACCTTGCTCGAGCGCATAGCCGACGATCTCCTGTAAAGGCGCGCTGAGCCAATAACCCTCCCCGGCTGTCGCAAGCCATTTAGCCTGATCACGACTCGCCTCGTGGAAAGCCCAGCCGCCATCGAGATTGTCGAAGCGGCTCCAGACTCCATCGCACTCGCGCCCGCCTTCGTCAATGGCGTACCGCCAAGTGTCGTTTGGTTTGTTTTGCCGCAGGCGCCACTTGCCGCCATGGCCCTCATAACTAAAGGCTGAGAGCCAAGTGCTTGGCCAATAAAGCATACGCCGTTCGGGTTCCGCCAGTGCAATCTCGATGGCCTTGTTGTCCAGTTCCGAGAACAGATGCGTATGCTCCTCAAACCGCACCCTTGCATCAAGGCCATGCGCGACTTGCTTCCAGCAAAGTAGTTTGTTCATGTCATGCGGCCAATCGCCCACTTCGCGTGTCTCATTGCCTGGGCGGACAAAAACCGGAGATCCGTCCTGGTCCTTGCCAAGTTCCCCATAGCGGCATGCCTTCAAATTATGCTGGAGTATGCCAACGTTGGCCTTTGGTGTGGCGCCGGGGCGGTGCCGTCGCACGCGGCCGACCGTCTGCACGATGGACTGAGAACTCGATGGCTCGATCACAGCCCAATCGAAATCATGGTCGCGGCCGACCTCCTCGACCGGGGTCGCGACCACGATGAACAATCCCTCCTGCACATCGGGTCTGGCCAGATGCCTGCCAACGCTGGTGTGTCCGCGCACTGGCATGTCGGGATGCGCGCCGCGTTTCAGCATGCTGTCCAGCGCGCGTTCGATGATGAGCCGTTGACCATGGAACAGGCCGCTGTGGTAGCAGACGACTTGTGCCCTCTGCTCGGACAGGTCGCGGCGAAGGGCATTTGCCACCTTCATCGCGGTTCTGATATTGGCCACGCGCACGAGCCCGACCGAGAGCCGCTTGTCGTGTGCGGGGGAGGTCCAGGCGTTGTCCATGTGCAGGTGCTTCACGCCGCGCACAATGGCCTCGAAAAATCCTTTCTCGGTCTTCGGCACATTCAGCATGAGGGCTTTGCGCGCGGGTTCTGTGTTCGAGCGTAAGGTCTCGCAGATGCTGGCGACATGCTGCGTAAAGTTGGCAACTGCAGCATCGATTGTCGAGAAAGACTCAAGCACAGGGTTCGCCATGTCCGACAGTGTCGAGACGACGAAGTCGGGGTTGGCGGCTCCAAGAAGCGCGGCGCGCATGCGCGCGCCATGCTCGTAGAAGCAGACGATTGCGCGCGCCAGAGTCGGCGTTAGCGTGGCGCTGGACGCGATCACGCTGCGTCCGCACAAGGCCGCCATCTGAATCAGACGCAGAATCGCCACGATCGAATTCGCGTCGTAGTTGTCGATTTCATCGAGCACGAGGTCGCTACTCAGGAGTCTCAACAAGGGCATGATGTGGCGGGTCTGGGCGCCTGGTTCCCCGGCGGCGACCATGTAGTCTGCGGTCGAGACTAGGACCGGGGCGCCGATCATCGCGCGCAGATTGGCCTTGTCCCCAATGAAGTGCTCCAGCCATTCGGGAAGCAACGCCGGCTCGCCGTGGATTTCAATGTCCTCACCGAAGTCCCGCACCATGCCGTCTTCATTTGCAAGGTCTTGCTTCAATTGCGCGTCGAACGCCTTGCGCGTCATGGTGTCGCCGATCACGACCGCCAAGTCGCTGTCGCTGACGTCGAGTTGCTGCGAGTAGACGTGGCCGGTCTGGAGCGTGAGCGTGCGCAGATTGAGTAGCGTCGAGAAACGCACTTTGTCGCCGCGTGCTGCGCGCACCGCCAGCCGAGCGCAGGCTCGGGTCTTGCCCGAGCCAGTGCTTGCGATAACGTTGATGAGCATGGGCGAGTTCGGTCGCTCCATGCGCGCAGTGGCAATCGCATCCGCTGCGCTCTGCTGCCAAGCGAAGTGTCCCTCGGCTGGCCCGTCAATGCTGTCGATGGCTTGAACGTCGAGCCCGTCAAGCTGGTTCTCGAGGTCCAACATGCGCTCGACCATGGTCGCGGCTACACGTCCGACCGACTGCAGGTGCCAGCGCAAAGGTTGGTTCAGCTTGCCCTGAGAGGAGTTCGCGTAGGGCTCGTTCACAGCATGTTTGCCTTTGAATGCCTCTGAAGACACCTTGTGGTCGGCGAGGATGAGGCCGGCACGCGCCATGATGGTCACTGCGCGCCAATAATTGGGCCTGAAGTCGTGTTCGGCGCGCAACCATTGCATGGCCCTGGCAACTTCTTCCTTGATGTCTTTGGGGTAGGGCTTTGCCATTTTGAGGTTGAGGTCCGGGCTGATCTGCGATGTTCTGATGCCGGACAACTTGGGATCGCGCAGGAAGGCACCGGGACCGAGAATCTTCGATTGGTCTCCAAATTCCGCGAAGAGTCTGTGATGTGTCGCAACGCAAGCAAGCACAGCCTGCGCCGGCCCGCGAACCCCATCGGGGAGTAAGGCGCGATGTGTCTTGTCGAGACATCGGTTTTTCGCACTGGCCACCGCCTGCGTCCATGCCTGCTCAAGGTCCAATTCGGGCGCGTCCAGCATGGTGGTGACTAGACAGGTTGATAGCCACTCATGACGAATGGGATCAGCGATCGGCTGAGACCTCAGGATCTTTTCGGCAAAAAATGCGTTGTTCTTCCCCAAGTCGTGGAATAGGCCGCTGATCGCCGCGACCCGCTTGGCGTCGGCAATCCAGGCCGGCGCGTTGTGGTCAACCGTGCGCGACCTAGTCGTCCCCTCAGTGACAAAGACCGGCGTGGTCCAGTCGTGGCTGAAAAACGCCCGGTTGCCGACGGTCCATGCCTGTCGCAAGCGAGCGTTCGGCCCACGCCCCTCGCGTTTGAGGCACATGACGGCCGTGTTCCGCGAGGCCGTGCGCCTGAGCGCGCGCCGCAACGTCTCCAGCCCTTCAGCGGTAATCTTGGTCGTCCAGGTCGCGATTCCCATGCGCGACGCGTAACGGTCAAGGATTGCGTGGGTGCGGGCGATGGCACGCTTGCGACAGGAGGAGACGATGACGACGTCGATCATGGTGCAAGATCATCCAGGTTGTTGAGCAGAGGTGGCCAGACAGCGTCGGCCGATGGCTTCTGCGCGCCGAAGCGGCGCAGGAACTCGAACGCGCTGCGGCCGTGCAGTTTGATCGTGCCATCGCGCACACGCAGTTCATTGAGGAGAATCATGACTTGGTCGGGCGCCAGCGCTGGGTTGAATTTTGCCGTCAAGGACAGCTCGCAATCGTGCACGCCAGGTCTGCTGAACCCAGATCGCGGAATTCTGCAACTCTTGTCGGCCTTCGCGACCCCGACGATCCTGGCCAGTACAAACGTGCGCAAGGGGAAGTTGTCTTTGGCGTTATCAAGGTCGGCGGCGATCAGTCTCCACTGGTCTCCCATGCGCTCAAGCCCTGACGGATACACGTTTCTCCACGCGGCGTCTGAGCCTTGACGAGTGCCGACGTAACACAACCGAAAGGGGGTCCTGTGCGCGAGAGCGCGGACGATGAAGGGCAGCGCGTTGGGATCGATGGGTGCATTGCTGACCCAGTTGGGAATGAACACAGGCAGTTCGTCTTCCCGGAGGCCAGTGGTGCGGGGGTCGTTGCCATTGACGACCTCATGCATGAGGTGCTCAAAGCTTGCCCAGGTTGGTGGCGTGTCGCCACTTGGCGCGAGATAGGCGCTTCGCCCGGCGCCCCGGCGCTCGATGCCCGCCACCGTTGATGCGCGGGACGTCAAGCGCGACAGTGTCGCCGGTGGTGCCGGGAAGAATTCCTTGAGCTCGGCACGCGTCGCACGCCCGAAACGTACGACGCGCCGGACCAGAAACACTATCTCGGGAGGAAAATCCAGTTCGCGAGATGTCATCTTGACGTGGAGGAATACTAGGTTCTATATTAAAAATCACCTAAGACATGCTACCAAATGTGATTCGTTTTGGCTTGGGTGTGCAAGGAGCTCCAATGGCAGGACAAGAGAAGGACGTCAAGACGGCGAAGAAAGTCCAGGCCAAGCCGACCAAGACTTGGCGCGAGGCCGCGCTGAACGAATACCAAGCGCAGGCCCACGCGCTGGTCACGCATTCATTCAAGGGTGTGAACACGAACATCAAACCCGGCGGCGGTGTACGCGTTATCCCGACATTCGATCCCACGTTCCCCTATGCCTGTGCCCAGTACGCTAGGGTCCCGGTCGGTCTAAGCTATGCGAACGACGCGACCGAGTCGGTCTTGACTGAGCAGATTTGCGCGGTCTTCGATGATGGGGTCGGCGCTGGTCTCAGCCGGTACGTCGGCGTGCCTGCGCAAGCAATCGCACTCATTCAGGAGAAGGTCGCGCCCATTCTGCGCCGGCAGTCGGTGCTCGCCCCGAATTTCGTGAACCCCCGGCTTCGCCAGATTCTCGTGGACGACGGGGCGGGCGGCGATCTATGCCTGACTCCGTTGCCTTCCGGTGGCATGAGCTTTCGGATCAAGCGTCTGATGGAGTCCATCCTTGTGCGCCGCGCACAGGACATGCCCAATGGCGCTAGCGCGCCGTTCGATGTGGATCTTGCCGTCGTCAAGGTGGGCGGAGATAAATTGCAGAACGCCGGGCGCGCGATGCTCGTTGGCGCGATGCAGCAGGCTTGGCGGTTCTCCGTGCCCTTGGGGGCCGACGACAGTATGCGTCAGGCATTTGCGCTGCACTTTCGCGGCATCTCCATGACCCCGAATCGAAGGCTCGCTCAGGCGTACGGCGATTGGCTGCGAGATCTGCGTACCGAAGACGCAAAGCCATCAAGGACCACCGACAAGCAAATCAAGCGCACGGCGCCTCGCCTTGAGGATGAGGCCAACTTTATCAAAAGCATCGTCAACGAACTGCTCGAACGGGGGGACAAGGCGCGCGCCGTGATCGCTCCCCATGTGGGCCTTGCCTTGACGACGCTGACCGACGAGGCATTGAGACCGACGCTGCGGGGACTCATCGATCCCAGTTTGCGTGACGATTCGTGGAAAGCTCAGTTCGCCAGAACCTTCGCCAGGCAGATCGCCGACGTGACCGGGCGGGACGATTTGCGGCTTGCGGGAATTGCCGGAAGGAGTGCCCCCTCGCTCGAACCCTACATCATGGAGGCCCTGTCATGAACGACGCGCATTCTTACGTCGTCATCCCGCATATTCGCGTGGACCACGCCAATGCGCTTCAGACCTGGTGGGTCATGGGGCCGCCTTCGCCCATGACGGTGTGTGGCTTTGTGCGCGCGCTGGGCATGAAGCTCGGTGTGGCCTTCGACGCTTACGCCATCGTTCACCACAACGTGCGCTGGCTCGCCGCGGAGTTGTCCGGCATGGAATACGCCAAAAGAGCCAGCGGTGGCAGGGAGGACAAGAACTGGGACGTCATGTTCTGGAATCACCGCGTCATCCCCCAACAGGTTCAAGGTGCGACCTACATTAACAAGCAAGACCACATCGCTGGTGGATTTTCCAAAGGTCTGCAGCCGACGGCTCGCTGTCATGTCGAGATGTCGCTGGTGCTGCGCACACCCATGAGCAGTTTGATTGATCCGCAGGACATCAGCCGAGCCCTGTGGAGCGGCTTCTTCGGAGGTGGCTCCATTGTTGAACATGGGCCCCCGGTGTTGAAGTCGACGCAGGAAGATGTCAAAGGCCTTTTGACGAGTGGTTTTTTCGTTGTCGATCGCGCTGATCTAACGCTAGAGCGTATGCAAGCCGCCAATGCTGGTGCCGACGCGCTTGAGGTCATCCTGGACACTCTCATCGCGCGCCCCCGTGCCAAGCATGGGGGTGCGGCCAAGAACGATAGCGAAGCGGCGGATGTCGAGCGCGAGGGTGAATACATGCTCGATCCTCTCCCGGAACCCAAAGTGTGGCTTTCCGCCAACGTTGTCGGGTACCTCGCGCTCGAAACACCCCAGGAGCGCGCGGGTGTGCGCGGCGAGTTCCCGCACGCCTATGCGGAAACGTTGGTTGGACTGATCGAATACCGATCGGTACGCAAGTCGCCGTCGATTCCCTTCTGGTCCTACGTCGCACAACCGGAACGCCGGGCGTATTTCGTGCGAGGCCAGGCGCCCGCGCCTGCTGCCTCAAGGCTGCCGAGTGCAGCGAACCCATATTCAATCTGACTCAAGGAGATCATGATGACCGTGACCAACCGGACCCCCGCTCTGACTCACCTGCCTTCCGTTCTGGCGTTCCGCCGCGCGATCGTCGTCACCGATGCGCCGTTCGAGTTCATGGATGGCGATGGAGACGTGAAGCCCGTCAACGTTATCCGTCACGGCACGATGGGGACGCAGAACGTGAACGAGAAACAAAAGCCCGGTGCATCGACCGCAAAGGAAGGCGAACGTGATGTGCGCAATCTGCAGGAGATTGAAAGCGCGAAGACCGGGGCAGACATGAGCAAGGTCGTGGTCAGCTTTCAGGTGAAGGCGATTTCGCTGGCCAACACACTGCACTCCTGCGCAAATACGAACACTGCACTTAAGACGGAGTCTGCGCAGTTGCGCGAGATGATCGCTGACTTTGTGACGCGTGCCGAGGCGTCAGAGGGACTCGACGAGGTGAGCCGCCGCACCGCCCGCAACATCTTGAACGGGCGTTGGTTGTGGCGCAACCGCCTCATAGCCAGCGCTGTCCAGATCGCCGTGGTCGCGGACGAGCAATCGTGGTCGGTTGATGCCCTGACCATCCCGACGAGCAACTTCGACGGTTACAGCGAAGCGGAAAAGGGCGTGGCCGCGGTGTTGGCGGCGCAACTGCGCGGCGAATCGATGAGCGCGATCCAAGTCAAGGCAACCATCGATTTCGGAGTGACTGGCGCCATCGAAGTCTATGGCTCGCAGAACTACGAACCAGACACCAAGAAGAGCGGCAAGGGCGGCCTGTCACGTTCGCTCTACAAGTTGGCCAGCGTTGCGGAACACGAAGTCGATGGCGTCCGCGTCGTGGGGCAAGCCGCGTTCCGTGACGCAAAGATCTGGAATGCGCTGCGCACGATCGATACTTGGTACGCCGACTACTCCGTCATCGGCGCCCCAATGCCCATCGAGCCGCTGGGTGCGTCTTTGAGCGCGATGCGTTTTCTGCGCGACAAGAAGGATTCGGCGTTCACGCTGTTCAAGCGGCTTCATCTGATCGACCCAAGCAGCGCAGAAGGCATGTTCTGTATCGCCATCATGATGCGAGGAGGCGTGCTGGGCGAGGAGGAAAAGACACGGGCCAAGGCCGACGCCGCGGACACCGCGCTGGTGTCCGAAACCGTGGACGCAGCGGAATAATCCATCATGCAACCAACCTGCTACTTCAATATTGAAGTTCGTGGTGCGCATGTCGAAGGGTTCGGAGGAGCCTGCGTCTGGGCTCTACAGCGAACCATTGGCGCCTTGCATCCGATTTTCAAAGCGGGCGTCGATCAGTATGCGATGGACCTTCCTGCCATGAGTGCCAGCAGCGACGGTGGGCTCAGGAAGCTAGGACACCTCGTGCGCGTGTTTTGCTCCGACACCGCCGCAGCGAACGATCTGGCCGATCAGCTTGAGGCCAATGCCGCACTGCGCGACCTCGTCATGATTGGCCGCATCAAGGCATTTGATGCGAACGGCTATTCCGGCCCATGGATCACGCTTCGGCGCTTCCGCGTTGCTCCACGCACCCAACCCGACAACCGCAAACGAGACCTGGAGGTCGGTGTTGCGCTGCCCTATGTGAAGACGCGCAGCGCAACAAACTCCAATGCCTTCACCTTGATGTTTCGGCGTTTTCGCGTCGAAAGCCCGACGGCCGAGGGGCGACCGAACAGCTACGGATTGTCCGGCCCGTCCCCGATTCATCTGCCAGATCTCGGGATGTAGACCATGCCCGAGCTTACGGTGCCCGACACGCAGATCCTTCTTTCCAAGCGCGCAAACGTGTTCTATCTCGAGCACGCACGCGTCATGGTCAAGGACGGACGGATCATCTATTTGACCGAGTTCAAGCGTGGTGTCGACCGAGGCTTCAATCTTCCCGACCGCAATACTTCGTTCGTATTGTTGGGCAAAGGGACCTCCATCACGGACGGCGCGGTACGCATGCTCGCGGAGTCTGGCGTCTTGGTCGGGTTCTGCGGATCCGGTGGGACGCCCCTGGTCTCTGGCATCGACATCGCCTTTCTCACGCCCCAGAGCGAGTATCGCCCGACGGAATACATGCAAGACTGGATGCGCATGTGGTTAGACGAGGAACGTCGGCTGAGCGCAGCCAAGCTGTTCATGAGCGACCGACTTGAACTCACAAACTCTAATTGGTGTGCGAGTGCAAGCTTGCGCCGAAGGAATGCCAGCATTCACGACGGGACTGCGCGAAAGCTCAGAGCAGCATCGGCCGCGGCGACTTCGACTGGGCAGCTTCTGGCAGCCGAGGGAGAGTTCGCGAAGGCTCTGTACGCAACGCTGGCTAGCGCGTTCAGGCTCGACGAGTTCAAGCGCGACGAAGGCAGGCGAAGCAAAAACGGGGTCAGCGCAACAATCAACAGCTTTCTGGACCACGGGAACTACCTCGCCTACGGGTATGCGGCGGTCGCGCTGTATGCATTGGGGATCTCTTTTGCGCTACCGCTGCTCCACGGGAAAACAAGACGGGGCGCTCTTGTCTTCGATGTGGCTGACCTAGTAAAGGATGCTGTGGTGATGCCCGTGGCATTTGAACTAGGCTCGCAGCGGGCGAAGGATCAGGAATTTCGAAATGAGCTCATTGATGCGATGCAGTCGATGGGTGCCGTGGATGTGATGATCGAAACGATCAAGAAGACCATCGAACGGACCCGTGCGTAAAAGTCCTTCGGAATTAAGGAGTTACGCGCGGTCGGAAAAAAATGGTCTTGATCCTTAAAAGTTTGCAGAGAGTTGATCCACAAGGGAATTTTCCTCTTTACGGACAGTTGACCGCCGCACAGGCGGCTGAGAAGCTCGGATTACTCCGGCAACACCGCAGCGAGTTGTTGACCGCCGCACAGGCGGCTGAGAAGATCGGGCGGTATCTCTACGACAACACGGACGGGTTGACCGCCGCACAGGCGGCTGAGAAGAGGTGGTCGCCGACGATGCGTGCGATCTCCGCGTTG
>JABBOE010000218.1 GCA_019351955.1 Pseudomonadota bacterium | reverse complement strand
TCTTCACAGCACAACGCCAATTGCCACTTGATCGCCGGGAGGCATCCATATAAGAACACCATGATCTTTGACAACCTGCTTACGGAGACCCACGGACGCGTCGCACTCATTCGCCTCAACCGACCCAAACAACTCAATGCACTGAACGACGCGCTGATGGACGATCTCGGCGCCGCGCTTGCGGCGTTCGATGCCGACGACGCCATTGCGTGCATCGTCCTCACCGGCAGTGACAAGGCCTTCGCCGCGGGAGCTGACATCGCCGCCATGGCCCAGAAGACTTTCATGCAGGCCTATCGCGAGGATTTCATCACACGCAATTGGGAACGCATGCGCAGCGTGCGAAAGCCGGTGATCGCCGCGGTGGCCGGCTACGCGTTGGGTGGTGGCTGCGAACTGGCGATGATGTGTGACTTCATCATCGCGGCCGACAGCGCCCAATTCGGCCAGCCCGAAATCAAGATTGGCATCATTCCCGGTGCAGGTGGAACCCAGCGCTTGCCGCGTGCCGTGGGCAAAAGCAAGGCCATGGATATGGCGCTCACCGCGCGCATGATGAGCGCCGCCGAAGCCGAGCGTGCGGGCCTCGTGTCACGTGTGGTGCCCGCTGCCACGCTTATCGATGAGGCGCTGGCCGCAGCGCAGAGCATTGCCGACTACCCGATGCACGCGGTGATCATGGCCAAGGAGTGCGTCAATCGGGCGTTCGAGGCGCCGCTGTCGGAAGGACTCCTGTTTGAGCGCCGCGGGTTCCACAGCCTATTCGCCACGCATGACCAGAAAGAGGGCATGGCCGCTTTTCTCGCCAAGCGTCCGCCGAAGTTCGAGAACCGTTGATGCATGGTCACCTTCGGCCAATTGCATGGCGTTCGCGCTTGCGTATAATTGCCCCTCTTTGGCGCTTTAGCTCAGTCGGTTAGAGCGACGGAATCATAATCCGCAGGTCCGGGGTTCGAATCCCTGAAGCGCCACCAAGCAACCCTATTACCCAGCCAAGCCGCAGGTCATCTTTGGACCGTGCGGCTTTTTGCGCACTTGCAGGCGCAGATTCTCCAGCACGCACTCCGATGACAGCACTCCCAACCCGCAAAGGCATCATCCTTGCCGGCGGCTCAGGCACGCGTTTGTATCCGGTTACGCAGGCAGTGAGCAAGCAGCTGCTTCCCGTGTATGACAAGCCGATGATCTATTACCCGCTATCGGCACTCATGCTCGCCGGTATGCGCGATGTGCTGATCATATCCACGCCACAAGACACGCCCCGCTTCACGCAACTGCTCGGTAATGGAAGCCAATGGGGGTTGAATCTGAGCTATGCGGTCCAAGCTTCGCCGGACGGCTTGGCGCAGGCCTTTGTCATCGGACGCCACTTCGTCGGTCATGCGCCGTCCAGCCTGGTGCTGGGCGACAACCTTTTTTGGGGCCACGACTTCCAGACCCGGTTGCTGCAAGCGGGCAGCCAGCAGGAGGGCGCCACAGTCTTTGCGTACCACGTACTCGACCCCGAGCGCTACGGCGTGGTGGAGTTCGACGCGGCCGGCCGTGCAATCAGCATCGAAGAAAAACCCACCCAGCCGAAGAGCAACTACGCCGTCACCGGCCTGTATTTTTACGACAACGCCGTGCTCGACATTGCCGCAAGCCTCAAGCCTTCGGCACGCGGCGAACTGGAAATCACGGACGTCAACCGTGTGTACCTGGAACACGGACGCTTACAGGTGCAGACCTTGGGCCGCGGCTACGCCTGGCTTGACACGGGCACGCACGAGAGCCTGCTTGACGCCGGCCAGTTCATCGCCACCATCGAAAGGCGACAGGGCCTAAAAGTGGCCTGCCCGGAGGAGATTGCGTTCCGGCAAGGGTGGATCGACGCCGGGCAGCTGCAGCGCCTGGCCGAGCCGATGAAGAAAAACGGCTATGGCCAGTACCTGCTTCGCCTGCTCTCCGAGCCCATCCGCTGAACATCTGACCATGCCCTACTCCGTCACCCCAACCTCGCTGCCTGAAGTCCTCATCCTGGAGCCCAAGGTTTTCGGCGATGCCCGCGGCTTTTTCTTCGAGAGCTACAACCGGCGCGATTTTCAAGCAGCCACCGGATTGGATGTGGAGTTCGTGCAGGACAACCACTCACGCTCCGCGCGCGGCGTGCTGCGCGGCATCCATTACCAGCTGGTTCAACCCCAAGGCAAGCTGGTGCGGGTGACAGCGGGCAGCGTGTGGGACGTCGCCGTGGACCTGCGCAAGAGTTCCCCGCGCTTCGGCCAGTGGGCGGGCGTGGAACTCAGCGCTGACAACAAGCGCCAACTTTGGGTTCCGCCCGGGTTCGGCCACGCCTTCCTGACCCTGAGCGAGCACGCCGAATTTCTGTACAAGACGACCAACTACTGGTGCCCTGAGCATGAACGCAGCGTGGTGTGGAGCGACCCGACACTGGCCATCGCCTGGCCGCTTGCGGCGCTGGGTCAGCCCCAGCTTGCCGCCAAGGACGCTGCGGCGGTCGGTCTGCACTCTGCAGTGGTGTACGACTGAGCCGCCCGTTTTGGACACCCACAGCTGCTAAGATCAGCCCCGCATGCCAAAGGGCTCTCACCCCATGGGCATGTTCGCCACTACTCCGGGTCTACTCGACCTCCACGCCTCTGGATCAACACCATGAATCGCGTGCCTTGCGATCACCTTGAGTCGGCTCGCGCCGCGCCTGCCTGGCGCCGCCGGCTGCTGCCAGCCTTACTGCTCAGCGTGCTGACATTGGGCACTGGGCAGGCCCAAATCCTCCGCCTTTTTCCCGCCGGCAGCTTACAGGGCAGCGCCCGTTTCGGCGCATGGCCCGGCCTTACCGTCAACTGCACGCCCTACACCATGGGCCCTGGTGTGCGCGTACTCGATGACCAGCAGCGCGTGGTGCTCACCGGTCAGCTGCCGGGCATCAAGAGCCATGTCGTGTTCCTTCGCGATGCCTCGGGAAACGTGTTTCGCGTCTGGCTCGTGAACGACAAGGATCCTTCGCTGGCCAACGTGCCGCACGCGAGATCGAACTGCCTGTTCGGTAACGGCTGAACGACAGCTGGATGACTCGGGCCTGCAACGGCCATCACTTGCGTCGCCCATGTCCCTGCACCGTGCGTGGCGGCGAGCATGCCAACGAACTTCCCTGCAATGAAAAAGCTCTACATCAAGACCTTCGGTTGCCAGATGAACGAATACGATTCGGCCAAGATGGCCGACGTTCTTGCAGCCGACGAACCCTATGAGCCAACCGACAGGCCTGAGGATGCGGACCTGATCCTGCTCAATACCTGCTCGATCCGAGAAAAGGCACAGGAAAAGGTGTTCAGCGATCTCGGCCGCTTGCGCGCACTCAAAGCCGACAAGCCTGGGCTGCGCATTGGGGTGGCCGGCTGCGTGGCAAGTCAGGAGGGCGCCGCGATCGTCGAGCGCGCGCCTTACGTCGATGTTGTCTTCGGCCCCCAGACCCTGCATCGCCTGCCCGAGTTGCTGAGCGCCCGCGAGCGCAGCGGGCGTGCGCAGGTGGACATCAGCTTTCCCGAAATTGAAAAGTTCGATTACCTGCCCCCCGCACGCGCCGAAGGTGCAACAGCCTTCGTGTCCATCATGGAAGGTTGCAGCAAGTACTGCAGCTATTGTGTCGTGCCTTACACGCGGGGCGAGGAGGTCTCCCGGCCGCTTGCCGACGTGCTGACGGAAGTGGCGGAACTGGCCACGCAGGGCGTGAAGGAAATCACTCTGCTCGGCCAAAATGTCAATGCTTGGCGTGGCGATGTCGACGGTGCCAGCGCCGACTTTGCCCTGCTGCTGGAATATGTGGCAGCGGTACCCGGCATTGAACGCCTGCGCTATACGACCAGCCATCCCAACGAGTTCACCGAGCGGCTGATTGCCGCACATGGGCGCATTCCGCAACTCGTGCCACACGTGCACCTGCCCGTGCAGCATGGCTCGGACCGCATTTTGGCTGCGATGAAGCGTGGCTACACAGCGCTACAGTTCAAACATATCGTGCGGCGGTTGCGCGCGGTGCGCGCGGGGATCAGCATTTCATCGGACTTCATCGTCGGGTTCCCCGGTGAGACCGATGCCGATTTCGCGCAACTGATGAAACTGGTGGATGACGTGGGCTTCGACGCCAGCTTCAGTTTCATCTTCAGCGCCCGCCCGGGCACACCGGCCGCAGCGCTTCCTGACGACACGCCACAAGCGGTCAAACTCGCGCGGCTGCAGGCCCTCCAGGCACGCATCGAGGCTCACGCCCAGGGCATCTCCCGGGCGATGGTGGGAACGACGCAGCGGGTGCTTGTGGAAGGTCCAAGCCGCAAGAGCGACGCAGAGCTGCAAGGCCGCACGGAGAACAACCGCATCGTGAATTTCGCGGCACCCCGCAGGGTCGTGGGCGAACTGGTGGAGGTACGCATCACCGCAGCGCTTCCCCACTCGCTGCGTGGCGAGTGGGGAAGCG
>JABBOE010000217.1 GCA_019351955.1 Pseudomonadota bacterium | reverse complement strand
AGCTGACGGGTCGCAGGTCGTCGAATCATTGGTCATGGCAAGCGCCTCACTGCTCGTTGCAGGCCAATTATTCCGATAACCACTCGAAGGAGCACCCACATAAATCGCCTGCGAATTGATGATGGCGCCCAGCAGGCTGCTCCGCGTCCGGTAGGTTGCCCCCTCCAACGTTCGCACACCACGCAGATAGTCCATGCGCGCCTGACCGCTATCAGCAGAAATTCCGCTAGGCGGGGGCGGTGATTCGCTCAGCAGGGTCTGCGCACTGACATAGCTGCTACCCATGCCGGGTGTCAGATTGTCCAGATCGCTGGCGAAGGTTCGGAATGGAGCGCCTGTATTGAAGCTGCCATCCGCATTCTCCTTGGAAGTAAGGATCTGGCGCGCGTTGGGCACGGTCTTGCTGGCGTCGGTGAGAATGACGCCAGCATCCCATTGCAGCCCCGATACCGTCCCATCGCCATTGGCCGTAATCGCCTGGAACACACCGCTCCAGTCACCCGAGCTGTAGCCGGCCGTAAAGCCGAGTGCACCCTGCACCAGCACACTGGTATTGAGCGCGCTGGTAGTCGCAGGCACATTGCGAGCACTGATGTTGGTAAGGATATTGGTCAGCTGATCGACCAGGTTTTGTGGATTGGCTGCGTTGAAATAGGCGCCACGGCTGTTCACCGCCGCATGCCAGGTGTCATCGATCGCCGCCGGGTTGTTGTTGATCGGCCGGGTCCAGCCCGTGCTGCCCGAGGAATTGGTCTGACCACGCCGCAACCTGCACAGGTCGTTGGTCGAGTCCACACAATCCGCATCCGCGGAGTAAGTCAGATTGCCTGGCACGCCCAAGGTCACCATGTACTGAACCAGATGCGGCCAGTTGGCGGGGTCGTTGTTGGGATTGAAAAATTTCTCCAGCAGCTCGGATGTCGCACCACTGACCACACCCGTGGAGCTGTCAGGCATATATGGCGGCACGACCTTGCCATTGGCCACGTTGTAGAGATCCGGCCGCAGGTTCGTGGCCCAATAGTTGAACGCGATATTGGCCAGCGACGAGGTGTAGACCGAGTCCTGCACGTCCCAGTAAACGCGTGACTCCGGCGTGCTCGCCGAATAAACCGTACCGTCGGGAAGGTTGCCTGTAACGGCGGCCTGTGAGGTCTTGAAGGGATTTGGCAGACCCGGGTCACCTTCGTTCCAGTAACCATCAGTCACCAGCATCTGGTAGTTCTGGCGACAAACCAGCTCCAGACCATCGGCGCCGGAAACAGTCGGCGCCTGCCAATAGGGATCGAGCAGGTTGCCTGTACCGCCGGTGTTGCCATTGCCGCGCTGGAAGAATTCTCCGGCACGGATCGTTGAGGCTCGGTTTGGCGTACCACCGCTCGCCTTCACCTGGAAAATCCAGTTGAAAAATGCGCTGCGGTAACAATCCGGCGACACCTTGACCGCACCGGAACGTTGCGTGTTCCTGGGGTCGACCGACGTGGCATTGCAGCCAGCCGCATCAATCAGGCTGGTGATGATGGCCGTGCTCGGCAACTTGAAGTTGCCGTCGTTGATGTTCTGCCAGGCGGCACGAATGCTGTTTCCATAACCGCCCGTATCGGTGTCCGACCCCAGTGAGCCGAAGACCCGCGAAAGTGCCGTCCGCGTCATCAGGTTGCGCGTTCGATAATAGGCGTACCAATTGGCAAAGTTCTGCCATTGGTTGACCGACTTGCCGTTGATCGTGACGGTCGTGTTGGGTACCGCTACCGCCTCCCAATTGGTCTTGGTGTAAAGATTGGCAGCGCCTGCAGAAGTCGGGTTGCCATAGGCATCCACGGCAATGGTCGGCGCCGTGGTTTTGTAGCGGTAATAGTAGGGGCCGCCGTTGGGGTAGACCGTGCCATCAGGCCCCGTCGTCACACCGTCCATCGGCGAACTGCCGTAGCCGCATTCCCAGCGATTGTCCACGGTCACCGAGGGATTGGTTGTGACGGTCCAGGTCGAATACTTTTTGGTCACGGCGGGGCTGACGCTGGTCTTGTCGCCCGCAACCATCGTGTAGCCACCGCTGGAACTGTTCCGCACCCTCATGCCAGCGCCATAGTAGACGGTGCCGGTACCGTTACCGCTGCTGCCGGTGTCCCCATTTATGTAATAGACGTAGCGCTTGTTGCTGCCGCTTCCGCTCGTACCGGAATTGTTCGAATTGCTGCACGAACCTGCGTCGGCATTGGCTGCGCATGATGTTCCGAAGGTGGCATAGGTAGTCACCAGGTTCGGGTTGGTAGTGCTAAACGTACCTGTGAGGTCAGTCAGGCCCGAAGGATCATTCGTGCCATTGGGGTTGTTGTTGTAGGCCGCAGTCAAATCAGCCGTCTGGGGTAAATGGGGCCGATTGATGCCGATGCCATCGAGCGGCACTGCCGCAAGGGTCGCATCGGCTTCAGGAAACGTGGTGCCATCAGCCTTGACTGGTGGCGTGTAGAGCACATTCGGGTTGTAGTAGACACCGTTCATGGCCTTGGAAAGAATATTGCTGGTGTCGGTCACCCGCGGGTCGATCAGGCCAGCACAGAACCAGGGGCCACTCCAACTGCCACCGTCGAAGGGACGGTTGTCGCCCATGTAGTTGCTGGCCATCGAACCGGAATCATCGAAAGTAACCACGATATTCGGCGCTACTGCCTGGGTGACGTTCGGTGGCGTGGGGCTGAGCTCCACGATGCCACTGGCGGCAATCGACTGGCCGGGAGCAGACAAGCCGGCCAGAAAGGTGAGCGAAAACGCTACCCCGGCGAGACTGGAACGGGAGTTGGAAAGTCGCTTGATAAACATGGTCTGGATACTCCGACTCAATTGCTCTTCGCCGCGAATGTGCTTTCCAGCACTCGTACAGTGTTGGCGCTGCCACCCGTGGCGCGGGCAGTAATTCGATAGATATGCCGGGCGCTACTCGACGTACCGGTGCCGGTGCTGCCCGTGGCACCGGACTCATGCAGGCCGCCGCCCACTCCAGGCGGCAACTCCACGCCCAGATCCTCGATCATGTAACGCGGGTTGTGAGCCAGACCAGCAACAGCTGCCGCTGTGTAATCGGTACCGTTTGCGTAGCCCTTGTACTCGGTCGAGCCCGCCGTGACCCATCCTTGCTGGGTGCGGAATGCAACCACATTGGCAATCGGATGCGCCGGGTCGTAGATATAGCAATCAGTAAAGATGCCGGTGCCGCAATTGAGCTGCGCGGTGATATTGCTGGTGCTTTTCCAAAGCCTCCACTCGGCCCCGCGCAACGCCGTTTGCGCGCTCATGTCGGCTTGCTGAGCATTGAGCAGGCCGCCGGCCATGCGTTGCTGCAAAAGCGAACGTCCAGAGGCGCTGATCGCCAGGATCGTCAGCAACAGCAGAAAAATAAGCGCCAGCACCAGTACCGCGCCCCGCTGCGCGCGACTAGATGAATACCGGGATGGCTGCTTGCGATGGCTCAACATGGTTTGCTCCATTGACTCGGTGTTTCGGCGGCAGGCACCCGCACCGCCGCAGGCATTACGGGTTGTAGTTGCGCACAGGCACCAGAACATTGAATTCGCGGCGCAGCAGATGATCGGGAAACCCCTGATCAGTCGGCTTGACCGTGCGACTGGAATCTTCCGGTGCCAGCAGGCCGGTATTGGAATCATTGCTGTAGCTGTAGAACAGATCGTTGTCCGCCAGGGTAGCCAGCGGCGCCTGGCCGTCCATCAGCAGGCTGACTTCGACGCTGGTGACACCGCGCCAGAGGCAACCGGTCGTGGTGATGGCATTGAGTTCGGCGGGCGGACAGTTGGTGGAAGAATCCACCTGGGCGGCAGTGAGGAAACTGATGTTGCCGCTGGCATCCTGCACGCCATACTTGAAATCCATCCGTTCGACGCCGCGCACCAGCTCGTCTTCCGAGCCACCGTGAACCGCGTTGGCGATGCCGCCATTGACTCGCCGCATCAACGCGCCGGTGAACGGGGCACTATCGTTGTTGTTGACGCTGACAACCTTCAGGTAATACGTCACGGTCTGAAAATCGCGATTCACGTCAAACACCTTCGGCACCGACTCGGGCGGCTGAGCCGATGGCACGCCAGCAGCAGGCCCGAACCCGTTGCTGGTATCAGTCAGTGGCGTCAATGTGGGCGAAGTGAAGCTGGCAGCAAATATCTGCGCATTGGAGCAGTCCGCCAGCATCACCAGATCGCCACTGGTGAAATTGGCCAACGGCGGCTCGCCCTGCGCGGTCAAGGGCGACAACGTGATCGACGTGATCGTGCCAGTGCTGCCACTGGTCGCAAGCGTGCTGCCACCCGGCGCACCGATGGACCACCCGCTGGTCGGATTGACATAGCTGACGGTAATCACGTCCGCGCCCTTCACCCGGCTGTTCAATGCCGTGCCCATCGTCGGGATCGCGGTGACGGCGTTGCTCGGATCAACAGGCGTACATGCAGTCAGGCTGCAGTCGTAGCCGCGCATGTAGAGGAAGGACGGCATGCTGTATGGTGCCG
>JABBOE010000216.1 GCA_019351955.1 Pseudomonadota bacterium | reverse complement strand
ATTTGTCGTACCCAATAGGCGGGATCGACGGCATGTTCCCCGGTAAGCCAGTCACCACTGCAGGTGGAGGCGATGGGGATGGAAGGGTTTCCCAAGGTCACGCCGTCTAGCGCGGCGGCAAATGATTCGAGCGCGCCATCCATCATCGGCGAGTGGAAGGCGTGCGAGGTGCGCAGCACCTGCACCTGTACCCCACTTGCGGCGAGCTCGGCCTGGAACGCGGCAATCGCCTTTACTGGCCCGGCGACGACGCAGACACGCGGCGCATTGTCGGCGGCCAAAGCGAGGCCTTGCGGCATGCGCGCGAGTACCTCGTGGACTGGAAGTCGCACCGACAGCATCGCGCCAGCCGGTTGCTCCTGCATCAGCGCGCCGCGCCGGGCCACCAGGCGCGAACAGTCCGCTAAGGACATCACGCCAGCGAGAACGGCACAGACGAATTCGCCTACGCTGTGGCCGATGAGCGCGGCGGGCTGTGCACCGCGCGCGCGCCAAGCCTGGGCCAGGGCATATTCAAGTGAGAACAGCGCGGGTTGGGTGATAGCGGTCTGCGCCAAGCGCTCGGGGCTGCTGTCGAACATTGCGGCCTTCAGATCGAAGTCCAGGTGCGCGGCGAATGCGGCGATCGCCTCATCGAGCCCGGCGCGGAAGGCGCGGTCGGCCGCATACAGACCGCGGCCCATGCCCGGGTATTGGGCGCCTTGGCCGGAGAACATCCAAACGAGCGCGGGGCGCCTGGCCGGCACGCTGCGCTGCACCCGCGCTGCATGCGCCGACTCGCGTAGCGCCTGTGCGCAATCGGCGCTGCTCGGCGCAACCACAGCTAGGCGTTGCGTGAAGGCGCTACGACCCACTTGCAGGGTGTGGGCGCAGTCCGCGAGGTTGATGTCCGGGTGGGCATCGAGATGCCTGGCGAGAGCCTCGGCCTGGGCTTGCAGACTGTCTGTGCTGCGCGCTGACAGCAGCAGCAATTGAGGGCCGACCGCGGGCGCGGACGGCCCTTGCGGTGGGGCTTCTTCGACAACGACATGCGCGTTGGTGCCGCCCACGCCGAAACCACTGATCCCGGCGCGGCGAGGGCGCGCTCCGCGCGGCCAAGGCGTGAGCGCGCTACACACGGCAAAGCCGCCTCGGGCGAAATCGATGCGCGGGTTGGGTGCGGAGAAATGGATGCTTGGCGGAATTGTTTCGTGCGCCAGTGCCAGCGCGGTCTTGATCACGCTGCCTGCACCGGCGGCAATGACCATGTGGCCGACATTGCTCTTGAGCGAGCCGAGCAGCACGGGCGGCTCGCCCGGGGGGCGCAGCTTGAGCGCGCGCGCCAGCGCCTCGACCTCGACGGGATCGCCTAATGGGGTGGCCGTGCCGTGGGCCTCAACATAGTCAATATCGCAGGGCTTTAGGCATGCATCACGCAGCGCGGCTGTGACGACTGCAGCTTGGCCGTCGACGCTTGGCGCGGTGAAGCTGGCCTTGTCGCGCCCGTCATTGTTGACCGCCACGCCACGGATCACGGCGAGGATGGGGTTGCCGTCGCGCTGTGCATCGATCAGGCGCTTGAGCAGCACCACCGCGGCGCCGTCGGAAAAAACAGTGCCTTGCGCATCGGCGCTGAAAGTGCGGGTGGCGCCGTCGGGCGAGAGCATTGCGCCATCTTGATACAGATAGCCGCTGCGAGGCGGGCAGTTGATGGAACTGCCTCCGGCCAGAGCCATTTCGCACTGCCCCGCGCGCAGAGCCAGCACAGCCTGTGCGACGGCCACCAGCGAGGTGGAGCAGGCGCTATTGACTGCCACGGCCGGACCGGTGAGGTTGAGACGGTTCGCCACTCGGTTGGCGATGTAGTCCTTCTCGTTGCCAAGCATGACCTGAAAGGCACCGAGCGCCTCGACCAGATCGGGTCGGTGTTGCACGTGGTTCTGGAAGTAGGTAGCGTTGTGCATGCCAGCGAACACGCCAACCGGGCCGGTGGTGGCGTCGGGCGCATGGCCGGCACGCTCCAGGCATTCCCAGCACAGTTCGAGGAAGATGCGCTGCTGCGGATCCATCAGCTGGGCTTCGCGCGGAGGGATGCCGAAGAACGCGGCGTCGAAATATTCCACGCCGTCGACCACGCCGCGCGCTTTGACATAGCTCGGGTCCGCCCGTACCGCGGGCGGAATCGAGGGGTCGAGCTCGGCGTCGGTGAAATGAGTGATGCCGTCGCGGCCCTGCACCAGCATTTGCCACAGCGCCTCGACGTCGGCAGCTCCCGGAAATCGCCCTGCAACAGCGATGATGGCGATCGCCTCGCTGCCGCCGCCCGCCGGAGCGCCGTTACTCTGGGTTGCGAAGCGCGGCGCCGCAGCCGGCGCGTCGCCGCGCTTCGCCTCGAGCAGGCGTGCCGCGAGCGCCGCTGGGGTGGGCTGGCTGAAAAACGCGTTGGTGCCGAGCACTTCGCCGTCGCCCCCGAGCAGGGCGAGCACGCGCAGCACCAGCAGAGAGTTGCCGCCGAGATCGAAAAAGTTGTCGAGACGCCCGATCTGCTCCAAGCCCAGGGTTTGCGCGAAAACTTCGCACAAACGCGCTTCCAAAGGCGTATGAGCCGCCTCGAATCGTGTGGCAAGGTCCGGGCGGGATGCGTCGGGCTCGGGCAGCGCGCGCGCATCGAGTTTGCCATTGGGCGTGACCGGCAACGCGGGTAGCCAGGTGAATGCGGCAGGAACCATGTAGTCGGGGAGTCGCGCAGACAGATGGGCGCGCAATTCGGCGGCCGCCACCGGTTGGTCGCGCGGCACGACGTAGGCGAGCAGGCGGGTGCCGCCTGCGGCGTCGGCGCGGGCTATGACGGCGCACGACCGGACGGCCGCATGCTCGGCTAGGCGCGCCTCGATTTCGCCGGGCTCAATGCGAAGGCCGCGGATTTTCACTTGGGC
Organism: Pseudomonadota bacterium; assembly: GCA_019351955.1. GTDB lineage: Bacteria > Pseudomonadota > Gammaproteobacteria > Burkholderiales > Burkholderiaceae_C > Thiomonas_A. The sequence goes on along the minus strand of JABBOE010000216.1, from coordinate 1,618 downwards.
GTCGACGCGGCCGATGTAGTCAAGATTGCCGTCCGCAAGTTGACGCACGAGGTCACCGGTCCGGTAAAGGCGCGCGCCGGGCTCGCTGTTGAACGGGTTGGGAATGAAGCGCTCAGCGGTGAGTTCGTGGCGATTGAGGTAGCCCATGCCAAGCCCAGCGCCACCGACGTAGAGCTCACCAACCTCGCCTGTTTGCACTGGCTGCATCTGCGTGTCCAGCACGTGCACGGTGGTGGCGTTGATCGGTTTGCCGATGGGGACGCTGCGCGCGTTGGCACTCAGTTCATGAGGAACGGTGTAGGCCGTGGCAAAAGTGGTGCACTCAGTCGGACCGTAGCCATTAATCAGGCGTGTTTCGGGTAACGCCTGAAGGGCTCGGCGTACGTGCCGCACTGAAAGTGCCTCGCCCCCGCTGAGCAACTGCGCCAAACCTTCTAAATGCTCGGGCCCAGCATCGACCACGGAGTTAAACAGCGCGGCTGTGAGCCAAGCCGAGTTGACCTGGTGGTTGCGGATAGTCCGCGCGAGACCCTTCGGCGTCGGCAGGTCTTCGTCATGCAACACGCACACCCCCCCATTGAGCAGAGGGCCCCAGATTTCAAGCGTTGAAGCGTCGAAGCCGAGGGGGGCGGCTTGTAGCATGCGGGTGTCGGGTCCGAGATGCATGAAGTTCGGCGCGATGACCAAGCGCAGGATGGCGGCGTGGGGGATGCCGATTCCTCTGGGGGCGCCCGTCGAGCCTGAGGTGTACATGACGTAGGCCAGCGCGTGGGGCTGCGTGGGTGTCGCCAGCGCGAGGGGCGAGGGCCCCGGCGCATCGAGCACGAGCAGCGGCGCGAGGGATGCGAAGCGCGCGGCATGGGCGCCGAGGGTGACGACGAGGCAGGCGCCGGCGTCGCGCAGCATGTGTTCGGTGCGCTCGGTGGGATAGCTGGGGTCAAGCGGAAGGTACGCCGCGCCGGCTTCTAGGATGGCGACGACGGTGACGATGGCGTCGATCGAGCGGGGCAAGGCGATGCCGACAACCATGCTCGGTGCCACGCCAGCCGCGCGCAGGGTTTTGGCCATAGTGCGGGCTCGCGCGAGCAATTCACCGTAGCGTAGGGATTGACCGCGATACACGAGTGCTGTATGGTCCGCCTGCCGCCTGCCGACGTGCGCGAGCATGTCATGCACGGTTCGCGGTCCTTCGGTGATCGCGGAGCGGCTTTCGGTCATGAATGTTCCACAGTTGATCGTCGTTGGTGGGTCGGGACGCGCCGACGCTGATGATTCGATATGTAAAGAGTCTATGAGCGAGTCTATGAGCCACCCTTCGAAATGTGTGCCCCCTAAACAGGGTAAAGACACAGGCCGCCGCTCTGTTCAGGGCAAGGGCTCACCACGGCGCGAGGCGTTCAAGCAAGGCGGGATGGCTTGGCTCACTCCATAGCGCAAGCGCAAGTCGGAGATGAGCGTTGCGGTCGAGGGAATGGCGGCACGCCATGGCTGGACGCGAGTGCATCGTCCCAGCGCCAGCGACCTGCCACGGAGCTGACTGAAACCGAGTGGAGCCGGTGGTCGATTTTCTGAGGGCTTCGGCGGGCGCGCCGCGCCGCGCGCGTCAACGCCTGTTTTT
>JABBOE010000043.1 GCA_019351955.1 Pseudomonadota bacterium | reverse complement strand
ATGCCGAACACAGGCAAGTCCACGCTCTTCAACCGCCTAACCGGCGCATCGGCCTGGGTGGGAAACTGGCCTGGCCTGACCGTTGAGCTCACTTCAGCACGCATCCCGCTGGGTCGGCACATGGTGCAGGTCGTGGATCTTCCGGGTATCTACGATCTCCAGGGATTAACGGAAGATGAGCACTTGGTTCAGCGTTTCCTGCAGACCCAGAGCGTTGATCTGGTTGCGATCGTGCTTAATGCAACGCAGCTTGACCGGCAGTTGCCGCTAGCGCTGCAGGTGCGGGAGAGCGGTTTTCCTTGCTTCGTGTTGCTCAATATGGCCGACGAGGCGGAGCGGTACGGAGTGCGCATTGATCTTGGCCGACTGCAGGCAGCAATCGGTATGCCGGTGGCAGCGCTGAGCGCCAAGTACGGCCGCGGCTACGATGAAGCCTTGCAACGGCTCGCGCGGACATTGGATGCAACCACACCAGTGCCGCTGGCGCAGGCCCAGGCGGGCCTGGCGGCGCGGCACGATGTGCAGAAGGGTACAGGCGCCGCACTCGACGCTGCCGTGCACATGCCCGCCTGTCTTCCCGACACTTGGGCGCAGCGGCTCGATCGCTGGGCAATGCATCCATGGTTTGGCCCACTGCTGTTTCTGCTGTTGATGGCGTTGGTGTTCAACGCCGTGTTCAGTCTTGGAGCTCCGCTTCAGGGCGGTTTGGCTTGGGCGCTCGGGCAAGTGCGCAGCTACGCGCTGCAGCCTCTGCTTGGTTGGGCCCCGGGGTGGTTGAATGGACTTCTTCTGGATGGCTTGTACAACGGCATAAGCACCGTAGCCGCCTTTGTGCCCGTGATCATGCTGTTTTTCATGTTCATGACGTTGATCGAGGAGAGCGGTTATTTTTCCCGCGCGGCGTTCCTGACCGACAGTGTGATGTCACGCATGGGTTTGGATGGGCGCGGGTTTGTGATGCTCCTTATGGGGTTTGGCTGCAACGTGCCAGCGCTGATGGGCACGCGCATCATGCGCTCCCGCGGCCTGCGTTTGTTGACCATGCTCATCATTCCATTTTCGCTGTGCTCAGCACGGCTTCAGGTGTTCCTGTTCATCATTGCAGCGCTGTTTTCACCGCGCGTGGCCCCCTGGGTGCTGCTCAGCCTGTACGGCGTGAGCTTTGCGGCGACCTTTGTGAGCGCGTTGATCTTCAAGATGCGCTACCCAAGCGACGAGCCCTTCGTGCTCGAGTTGCCACCGTATCGTCTGCCCACCCTGCGCCAGATCGGGCTCCGCGCCTGGGGCGAGATTTATCATTTCCTCCATCGCGCAACCAAGTTCATTGTGGTTGGCGTGGTGCTGGTATGGATGCTGACCAATCTGCCGCCTGGCCAGCCAGCCGCGGGTGCTCACACCATTGCCGGATGGGTTGGGAACGTGCTGCATCCCGCGTTCGCGCCACTAGGCATTCCTCCGAGCCTCATCATTGCGCTGATTTTTGGCTTTGTCGCGAAGGAAATCGTCATTGGGTCTTTGGCCGTGATCTACGGCCTCCAGGGCGAGGCGCTGCAACATGCGATTGCCGGACAAATCAGCCCAGCCGCCGCCTATAGCTTCATGCTCTTTACTTTGATCTACACGCCTTGCTTGTCCACGGTGGCAACGTTACGCAGCGAGTCGGGCAGTGGTGCCTACACACTGTTGAGTCTTGGCTGGTCGCTGGGATTGGCTTGGATCGTCTCGCTTGCCTTCTATCAGACGGCACGGCTGCTGGGTTTGGCGTAGGCCTGCCGATACACGGGGCCGCCTACAATCGGGCTATGTCAGGAAATACGCTTGGTTTGCTCTTCGCCGTCACCACGTTTGGTGAGTCGCATGGCTCCGCCATTGGCTGTGTGATCGACGGATGCCCACCCGGCATGGAACTATCCGAAATGGATATCCAGCCCGATCTCGACCGTCGCCGCCCTGGGACGTCGCGTCACGTGACCCAGCGCCAGGAAGCCGACCAAGTGGAAATCATCTCTGGCGTATTTGAGGGCAAAACGACCGGTACGCCCATTGCGCTGCTCATTCGTAATACAGACCAGCGCAGCAAGGACTACGGCAACATTCTCGACACTTTCCGCCCCGGGCATGCAGACTACACCTACTGGCGCAAGTATGGGCTGCGTGATCCTCGCGGTGGCGGGCGTTCGTCGGCGCGCCTGACTGCGCCGATCGTGGGTGCCGGCGCCATTGCGAAGAAATGGTTGCACCGGCACCATGGCGTCGGCATCCGGGGTTGTATGCAGCAAGTTGGGGAGGTGTCCATTCCTTTTGCAAGTTGGGACGAGGTCCCGCGCAACGCCTTTTTTGCACCCAACGCTGCGGTCGTCTCGGATCTCGAGGTTTATCTCGACGGGTTGCGCAAGGCCGGCGATTCCTGCGGTGCCCGCTTGTATGTGGAAGCCACAGGCGTGCCTCCTGGGTGGGGCGAGCCGCTTTATGACAAGCTTGACGCTGACATCGCGCACGCCATGATGGGGCTCAATGCTGTCAAGGGCGTTGAAATCGGAGCCGGCTTTGCCAGCGTGGCACAAAGGGGTAGTGAGCATGGTGACGAACTCACTCCGCAGGGCTTTCTCAGTAACAACGCCGGTGGTGTTTTGGGTGGAATCAGCAGCGGCCAATCCCTCACAGTTTCCATCGCAATCAAGCCCACGTCGAGCATCCGGCAACCTCGCCGCTCGATCGACCGCGAGGGCCACCCGACCTTCGTGGAAACCTTCGGTCGCCACGATCCATGCGTGGGGCTTCGCGCTGTCCCAATCATCGAGGCCTTGCTGGCTATCGTGCTGATGGATCACGCGCTACGCCACCGCGCGCAATGCGGCGACGTCAATCTGCATAGGGAGCCCATTCCCGGGCAGGCCGCAACTTGATCGCGTGGGCGACAAGCAGCCCAGCGTCTTGATCGACTCAGGAGGAAACAGGCGCCTGCTAAGCTCGGAGCGACTGAGTAGCGGTATAGCACTGGAAATGCCCGCCGGCGCAGTCTCATAGTGGAACGACACCTGTGCTTGCCCGAACCCCCGCGCCATGCATAAGTTCTTGAATGAAAAAAATGTCATGGTAAAGCGAGGGGCAATGGGAAACGTCTGCGTTTTTTGCGATGGTCCCGCCAGTAGGAATCGAACCTACATCTGACCCTTAGGAGGGGCCCGTTCTATCCATTGAACTATGGCGAGAAACAGTCAATGCAAAGTCTAGCAATGCCTCCTTTATATATTGCGCAAGAACAACAAAAGCCGATATGGAAATTGGTCGGTGTTTCTCGGCTAGCTGCCTTTGCAGTAGAAAAGACACGCTTTCATTAAGAACTGCATTAACCGCTAAGGGGCTCAGCCTTTCTTCCCATTGCGCTACAGCGAGGAAGCCGACGATTGTAGAGGTGTAGGCTTGGGACCAGTTGCATCGGCCTCTGCCTTACTCCGAGGCCAGAGTTCAGCTTGGAGTGCCGCACGCGCTGCAGTTGCCAAAGCGCGGCGGTCGTCGCCAGAGATGATGGGCAAGTACTGAATCTTGACCCGTAGCGGGCCGGCGCAGGCCATGCGCCAAAGGGTGCCAAGCAGCGTTTCGTCGCCCACATAGGCTGGCGCCCTGCTGTAGCGCCCCGTGCGCGCATCCAGATAGCGCAAAAGTACGGGTTGCACGGCCGCCTTGCTGCTTATGGCAGCTTGGAAAAGATTGGCGTGCATTGGGAGGATCTCGCGGCCGTCGGACGTCGTACCTTCGGGGAATACGCTGATTAGCTGTCCATTGCGCAGAGCCTGGGCCATGACGTGCATGACACGCATGGCGTCACGCGGTCGTTCGCGCTCGATGAACAGGGTTCCGGCTCCACGTGCCAGCGTGCCAAGCAGTATCCAACGATTGATGTCGGCTTTCGCGACGAACCGCGTGGGGTGTGCAGCGTTCAGGGCAACAATATCTAGCCATGACACGTGGTTGACGGCTAGCAGGCATGGTGCCTTGTGCGGTTCGCCAAGGACCTCCAATTGTGCCCGGCACAGATGGAGAAGGCGCCGCGACCACTCCTGAATGGCATCCTGCTGCTGCGCCGGCGTGCGCAGCGAAAAGCGGCGCAGGGTAATCAGCCCCCGCACCACCAATATTCCCATGCGCACGAGCATCCAAGGCAAACGCAAGGCGCCCGCCATCATTTGCCTTGGGCTGTGCTAAACCGGGCCCCCGCTGGGTGCTGAGGAGCCCCGCTCTGGTAAATGATCCGCCCGTCGATGATGGTGGCTCGCACGCGCCCCGTGAGGCTCATCTGTGCCAGAGGCGTGTGCTTGACCTTGCTGCGCAACTGCTCCGGGCTGGCCGTCCAGCGACCCGTTGGGTCGACCACAATGAGCTCAGCAGCCGCCCCGGGTTGTAGATGAAGGGGCGCCAGCCCCGCCGCTCTTGCCGCGCGGTTGGTGGTGCATGCGAGGGCTTGCGGCAAGGCCAAGCCGCTTCGGTGCGCGAACTCCAAGACTGCTGGTAGAAGAAGTTCCAGACCGCTTGCACCGGGTGCAGCCTCGGCGAACGGCAGAATCTTGTCGTCGCTGCCCACCGGGGTGTGATCGGAGCACAACGCATCAATGGTCCCGTCTGCTAGGCCTTGCAGCAAAGCGTCGCGGTCAGCCTGCTGGCGCGGCGGCGGGTCTAGCCGCATGCGGGGGTCAAACCAACCGATGTCCAAATCCGTGAGGAGGAGGTTGTGGATGGATACGTCAGCTGTCAGCGGCAGGCCATCAGCCTTCGCTCGTCGCAGCAGTTCAACCCCTGCTGCACTGGAGAGCTTGCTGATGTGCACGGCGCAGCCTGTGGCGCGCACCAGCTCAAAGATCGTGTGCAAGGCGATGGTCTCAGCCATCACCGGCAAGCCGGCCAGTCCCAAACGTTGGGCATAGGCGCCGCTTGCAGCCACGCCTCGACTCAAATGGGCGTCGAGCGGACGCAGCCACACCTTGTAACCGAAGGTGCTTGCATACTGCAGAGCACGCAGCAGCAACTGGGTGTCGGCAATCGGTGTGTCGGCCTGCGACAAGCCGATGCAGCTGGCCTTGACCAAGGAGGCCATTTCGGCCAGCGCTTGACCAGCCAGCCCTTTGGTAAGGGCACCCAGGGGGTACACGCGCGATCGTTTGATCCGGCGCGCGCGCCAACGCAACATTTCCACAAGGCTTGGTTCGTCAAGAACCGGGTCGGTGTCTGGCGGACACACCACTCGGGTGACCCCGCCCGCGGCGGCTGCGGCGAGTTCCGAATCCAACAGGCCGGCCGCCTCGCCGCCAGGCTCGCCCAAGCGGGCGCACAGATCCACCAGTCCGGGCATCACCAAGCACCCGCTGGCGTCGAGGACAACGTCGGGTACAAAGCCCTGGGGCGCGCTGCCCACGGCAACGATCACCTCCCCGACGATGGCGACGTCGCCGGGTGCGTGCAGGCCACTTGCCGGATCAATCAGCAGGCCGCCGCGTACGAGGAAGGAATGGGGCTCTGTCATGGTCAGGCAGCGGTGTTGGCAATGATCGATAGCACGGCCATACGGACAGCCACGCCGAAGCGCACTTGCATCAGAATTACGCTTTGGGGCCCGTCGGCAACGCTGGACGCGATTTCCACGCCGCGGTTGATCGGTCCGGGATGCATGACAATGGCGTCAGGCTTGGCAAGCGCCAACCTCTCGGGGGTAAGCCCATACGTCATGTGAAATTCGCTTGCCGAGGGCAGCAGGCCACCCGACATGCGTTCGTTTTGCAAGCGTAGCGTCATGATGACGTCAGCGCCTTGCAGGCCTTCGCGGATATCGTGGCATACACGCACACCCATTGGGCGCAAGTCGCTGGGCACCAGCGTCTTCGGGCCGACGACCCGCACTTCGGGTACACCCAGGGTCGTGAGGGCGAAGATCGCCGAGCGCGCCACGCGCGAATGCACGATGTCTCCGACGATGGCGACGGTGAGCGAGGCGAAATCCGGCTTGTAGTGGCGGATGGTTGCCATGTCCAGAAGCCCCTGCGTCGGGTGGGCGTGGCGTCCATCGCCAGCATTCACGACATGCACATGCGGTGGAGTGTGCTGGGCGATCAGATAAGGCGCACCGCTTTGTGCGTGACGCACGACAAAAATGTCGGCGTCCATTGCCTCCAGATTGGCTATGGTGTCAAGCAGCGACTCACCCTTGGACGTGGATGAGCGCTGTATATCGAGGTTGAAGACGTCCGCAGATAACCGCTGCGCGGCGATCTCGAAGGTGGTGCGGGTGCGCGTGGAATTCTCGAAAAACAAATTGAACACGCTTTTGCCGCGCAGCAGCGGAACCTTCTTGACCTCGCGGTCCCCAAAGCTCATGAAACCCTGCGCGGTGTCCATGATATGCAGGAGGACGTCACGCGGCAGACCTTCGATGGACAGCAGGTGGCGCAGTTCGCCGTTGCGGTTGAGTTGGGGATGAGTGCTCATCGTGGCCTAGCCTCCATGCGGAACACCAGTCGTGTCGTGTCGGCACGGGTGTCATCGCGCACAAGAGTGAGCATGCAATCAGCGGGCAGCGCGATTTGGGCGGAGGCGATTTGGGCGCAGATGGGGAGCTCGCGCCCGCCACGATCCACCAGCACGGCCAAATCCACGCGGGCGGGGCGACCGAAGTCGTAAAGCTCGTTGATTGCGGCGCGCGTGGTACGCCCCGTGTAGAGCACGTCGTCCACCAGAAGGATTGCACGACCATTGACGTCAAATGGCAGGGCTGTGCGATTGGCGCTCGGGTGTAGGCCGCGAGTGGCGAAATCGTCGCGGTGGAATGTGGAGGAGACGACACCTAGGGGGGACTCAAGTGCCAGGTCGGCATGAAGTCGTTCGGCCAGCCACGCGCCGCCGGAATAGATCCCGACGATGGTTGGCTGTATCGCGTGATTGGCGAGCCAGGAGCGCATTTTTTCAAGAAGCTTGGCGTAGAGGGCTTCCGCGTCTGGGGGAGTGAGCATATTCAGGTTGGATTCTGCAGGTATTGTTCCAGAATGAGCCGTGCCGATTCGGCGTCGACGTCTTCGGCGCCCGCATCTTCGGCAGCGCGCGAGGTATAGCGCTCGTCCACCATGGCGACCGGCAGTTGGAAGCGGCCGCGCAATTGGTGGGCGAAGCGCCGCGCCTGGGTCGTGCGTAACTGCTCGGCGCCTTCCAGCGACAGCGGCAGCCCAACGACGAGCCGCTTCGGCTCCCATTGCGCGATTAGCCTGCCAATGGCCTCGAACCGGGCGTCACGTCGGTCAGCCCGCACGCTTTGCAGCGCGCGGGCGCCCGACGTGAGGGTGTTGCCAATGGCTACGCCGATGCGTTTTTCGCCATAATCAAACCCCATCACCAAGCAGGGGGTATGGGGCTGCATCGCCAGCGTCTCAGGCATGTCCGGCAATTTGCGACAGACTCACAGAGGAAATTCCCATAAGCGACATTGCCGCATCGAAGCGGTGCTCAACCGAAACATCAAAGATGATGCTTGCGTCGGCCTCAACCGTGAGCCATCCGTTGTGCGCGATCTCATCCTCCAATTGCCCGCCACTCCAGCCCGAATAGCCCAGCGCCACGAAAAAGCGTGCCGGACCTTGACCGCCTGCAATGTGCTCCAGCACGTCCTTCGAGGTGGTCATCTGCAGGCCACCTTCCACTTGCAGCGTGGACGCGTAGGTATGCTCTGTGGCGTTGTGCAGCACGAACCCCCGTTCGGTCTGCACCGGTCCGCCGTAGTACACCGTTTGCTCCGCGAGTCGGGGTTCGTCAAGTCGGAGGTCGACCCGTTCGAACAGATCCTTGAGCGTGATATCGGTCGGTCGGTTGATCACCAACCCAAGGGCGCCGCGAGAGGAGTGTTCGCACACGTAGATGACCGTGCCGGAAAACGATGAGTCGGCCGTGCCCGGCATGGCGATGAGAAATTGGTTGCTCAAATTGGAAGCGTCGGCGCGGGGATTCATGGCAGCATATTATCGCTGCGCGTCCGGCCCATGGGGGCTGGTCCCGATGACCACAAGCGCCGCTGCCATGCATTCCTCTGCAACACACCGCGTTCATGACGGCACGGCCTTGGTCTGGCTGCGACGAGACCTGCGGCTGAGCGACCATGCCGCTTTGCATCATGCGCTTCGTGACGCGCGGCGGGTGGCGCTCGCCTTTGTGTTCGACACCGATATCCTGCAGCCGCTACTGGATCGGGGCGCGCACGCCGACCGTCGCCTGGCATTCATTCACGCAAGCCTGGCGGAAATCGATGAGGCTCTGCGCCAAATGGGCTCCTCGCTGCTTGTTGAGCACGGCAGAGCGGCGGAGTGCATCCCCCGTCTTGCGGCAAAAATTCACGCGCAGGTCGTGTACGCCAACCGTGACTATGAGCCGCAGGCCGTGCAGCGAGATGCCGAGGTCGCTGGGCGACTGGCCGGACTCGGGCTGGAGTTCCACACCTTTTGCGACCATGTTATGGTCGATCCGCTCGCTGTTCTGACTGGAAAAGGCCGACCGTACAGCGTGTTCACTCCCTATAAGAACGCCTGGTTCAATCACGTGCGGGATCGGGGCCTTGCCGATCTCGCTGCGCTGGAATGCAACGGTCTTTCCGAGCGCATCCTGTCCCTCGGGCAGGCCCCAACGCTGCCCGCCTTGACGGACATTGGCTTCGACCCGAGGGCTGCGCTTCCTCATGGACTTCCCACAGGCAGCAGCGGGGCGCAGACCATGTTCGCCGATTTTCTGCGGCGCATCGACGCATATGCGGATGCGCGCGACTATCCGGCAGCCAAGGGGCCGAGCTATTTGTCCGTGCACCTTCGGTTCGGCACCATCAGCGTGCGCGAACTGGCACGCGAGGCCTGGCGACGAATGCAAGCAGGCAGCAACGGCGCTGCCATTTGGCTGTCAGAGCTTGTCTGGCGGGAGTTTTACGTTCAGATTCTGCACCACTATCCACAGGTTGTGGCACATGCGTTCAAGCCCGAGTACGACAAGCTCCAATGGGACGATGATCCCGAGCTTTTTGTTGCATGGAGCGAAGGCCGCACAGGCTACCCGCTGGTGGACGCGGCCATGCGCCAACTCAATGCCACAGGGTACATGCACAACCGACTGCGAATGGTGACAGCCAGTTTTCTTGTCAAGGACTTGGGCCTGGACTGGCGCCGCGGCGAGCGCTATTTTGCCTTGAAGCTCAATGATTTCGATCTTGCTGCCAACAACGGCGGCTGGCAGTGGGTCGCGTCAACCGGGTGTGACGCGCAACCGTATTTCCGAATTTTTAACCCAATTGCGCAGAGTAAGAAGTTTGACTCGGACGGACGTTTCATCCGGCGCTATGTACCGGAGCTCGCAGGCCTTTCGGACGCATGCATCCACGCGCCTTGGCAGGCCAAGCCATTACTTCTACAGAAAGCGGGCGTGCGCCTGGGCACGGATTACCCCACTCCGGTGGTGGACCATTCGCGCGCGCGCGAGCGCACGCTAAAGCGCTATGCGGCTGTGAGCCGTCGCGACAACGCCGAAGCGTGACCCATGCCGCTGTTGAGCGCGCAACGGTCTTCGCTCGTTCAGTGCGCCGTATTTTGCGGCATGTAGTTGCGAATCAGGCCTAGAAGCTCATCTTCCGAATAGGGCTTGCCAAGATAGTGATTCACACCCAACTCCTGCGCATAATTTCGGTGCTTATCGGCGATGCGCGACGTGATCATAATGACGGGTAGGTGACGCGTGCGCTCATCGGCGCGTATGTTGCGCGTAAGGTCAAAACCGTCCATGCGCGGCATCTCGATATCGGTGAGCACGACGTCGGGCAATGCGCCTTGCAGCTGCTCGAGCGCATCTAACCCGTCCTTGGCCAGCACGACGACGTAACCATTGCGGCTGAGGAAGCGCTGCGTAACGCGCCTCACGGTAATGGAGTCATCCACAACAAGCACCGTGTTACCGGCCGCGTGTGCGGCCGCGGTCACCTGAGGAGTAAACGCGCCTCCCGAAGTACTGACGAGCGGTGTTGCGTTTGGTGCGACTGGTGATACGGCGAGCGCCGCCTGCTCCATGCGCTGCACGGCTTGTTCGCCATACACCGCGGCAAGTGCCACCGGGTTGTAGATCAAAACCAGGTTTCCGTTGGGGAGTACGGAAATGCCGGCTAAACCAGGAACGCGCGAGAGCTGCGGCCCCAGGTTTTTGACCACAACTTCCTGATTTCCCAGCACCTCGTCGACTTGAAGCGCCAAGCGCTGCGCGGCGCTGCGGACGAGTACAACAGGTATGGTACGTCCGGGCTGATCAGCCGTCGCACCGGAATCGGCCGTCAGGGCGCCGAGCCAATAAAACGGCAAAGGCTGTCCATTGTGGTCCAACTGGCGATGCCGATTGGCAGCGGCCACTTCCGCAGGCTTGAGACGCAGCACCAAATCCACCAAGCTTGCGGGCACGGCATATGCCTTCTCGCCGGCGCGCAGAAGCACAACCTGCGTGACGGCAGTGGTCAGCGGCAACACCAAGGTGAAGGTGGTGCCCTGACCGGGCACGGAGTCGAGTTCGACACGGCCGCCCAATGCTCGGGTATCTGTACGCACGACGTCCAGGCCTACACCACGGCCGGCCATCTCTGTGGTCTGCTCCGTGCTGGAAAAACCAGGGCGGAAGATCAGCTCGCGCAGTTGGGCTTCATCGGCGCCTTCATCGGGTTGGAGTAGCCCGGTCGCGCGTGCTTTGCGTTCGATCGCTGCGTAGTCGAGGCCGGCGCCGTCATCGGCGATAGACACCACGACTTCGCTGCCCTCCTGGTGCAAACGAAGGGTGATCGTGCCTGCTAAGGCCTTGCCGGCGGCCTCGCGCGCCATCGAGCCTTCTAGGCCGTGCGCGACGGCGTTGCGCAGAATGTGCTCGAAAGTCGGGGCCATGCGGTCAAGCACACCCCGGTCGATTTCAATTGTGCCGCCCTGTATATCTAACCGCACCGATTTGCTGGCGTCTTTGCCCGCTTGGCGCACCGTGCGGTATAGACGTTCGGAAATGCTGTCGAACTCGACCATGCGCGTACGCAAAAGGTCGCGCTGCAACTCGCGCGTAAGGCGCGCCTGCCGAATCAAGTTGTCATCGGTGGACTGCAGGGTACGGCTGAGCGTGGTCTGCACCAAGGCCAAGTCGTTCACCGACTCAGCCATCATGCGCGTGAGCTCCTGGAATCGGGTGAAGCGGTCGAACTCCAGCGGGTCGAAGTCGCGCCCGTCCTCACGCGCTGCTTGAGCCCGCGCAGCCATCTGGGCATCAGCCTGTAGCTCGATGTCGCGTACTTGAGCGCGCAGCCGCTCCAGGTTGTCACCGAGATCACGTGTGCTGGCACGGATAAGACCGAATTCATTGTCCAGGCGCGCGCGCGCGATGCTTACCTCACCCACCTGGTTGACCAGTCGGTCCAGCAACGCCGCACGCACGCGCACCGGTTGGGCTGCAACACGAATGTTGGCCCCAGCGACGCGGGTCAGGGTCAAAGGCTGCGGAGCCGGGTGACCGCTCGCAGCCACGTCTGCACTGGTGCTGTGGGCATCAGCGGTCTCTGCGATCCCGGTGGTCGATTTGATCTCGGCCGGTTGCAGTCTCGTATCGGAGCGGGCGACGTCTTGTTCTTGCAGACCAAGTTCGACGTGTAGTTCGCCGAGTTCGGCTTCACCGCGGCTGCTGGCCTCGCGTAGGCGCTCAAAGCGAGCATTGAGGGCATCCTGGCGAGCGATGAGTTCAAGCAGAGCCTGTTCGCTTGGGACGTCCGAGTCGGTGGCGAGTAGCGCCTCAATGTCCGACTCGAGACTATGCGCAAGATCCCCCAGAGCCATGGCACCCGCCATGCGTGCGCTGCCCTTGAACGTATGCAGCAATCGCATTGCCATTTTGGGTGCAGTGCTGTCGCCCGGGTGGCTCTCCCACTGCCGCAACGCACCTGACAGTCCAGGCAGGATCTCGCTTGCTTCGTCTTCGAAAAAAGGAAAGAGTTCGGGGTCGATGCTGTCGCGCAGCGTAAGGTCGGCTACCGCAATGACCGCCTCGGAGGGGGCCGGAACAGGGCTCGTGGCGACAGTGCCGGCTTCCTGCTCAGCTTCCGGGGCTTCCGAAACCGCAGGTGCAGCCGTTCGTGCGGCGTCCTCGGGCAATGTCGAGCGTGCTGAGACGGTGTGGTGTTGCAGGCGGTAAACGAAGGCTTGCAGGGCTTCGACAAGATCCTCTAACGGGGGGCGCAGGAAGCCAGCGGCAAACTGATGCAGTAAACGCCGAATGTCGTCAGTTACTTGCACCAGAAGTGTGGGGTCCTGTGGCTGGAGTGCGGAGGGCTGTTCGCGCTGCAATGTCAAGGCCTGCTCGAGCCACTCAGCCATCTGCCCCACGCTTTGCAGGCCGACCGTGCGTGAGCTGCCCCGCAATTGGTGGGCTGCGGCGGCTATTTCCTCCGCGATGGGGATGGATGGCTGTAGCGACCAAGCAGAGATGTCGTTGCTCAGCCGGCGTACGAGTTCATCAGCCTCATTGAGGTAGATGGTGTATAGCGGAATGGGGATGCGCAGGTCACCCACGACTTTGATGTTTTCGTCGGGCGTCGGCTGGGTGGGGCGGTGCGCTTCTAGCGTGAAGATCTGTGCCACGGGCGGTTGCCCCTGCAGTGCCAGGCTCGAGACCTGAGGCTCGGCAGGCTGCGCGGTCGGACTCTGCGCGGCGGGGGGCAGTGCGGTCTCGTCGGGTTCGTGGACGAAAACTGGCGCCGTTGCATCAATCGTGACGGGTTGATCACCTGCAGGTGCCCCGTTTGCCGGCGCTTCCACGGAATTGGCCTGTCCCAAAGTCGGACCCCCATCTGATGCCGATATCAGCGGCGGGCGGTCCTGCGGTGCCATCGCCTCAGCGGGTGCAAACAAGCTGTCGAAAGCCTGAGCATCGAATTCCTGAAATTCCACGTTGCTGCTTCCAGCCACTTCCGCGGCTGACGTGTGCAAAGCCCCTGGTGCGCCGAGAGCGCTGTCGATGTTTAACTCGGGTGGGTTCAATGCAGACGGTTGTTCATGGCCTTGCTCGGTCAGAGGAACGTGTGTAGGGGTCTGCGCTGGGCTTAAAGGGGATTGAATCGCGGGCTCGGCTGATTCCGGTGCGAAATTGAGTTCGAGCAGTGCGGCGTCGGGCAACTCGAGTGGGGGAAACTCCAGGGGTGGCGAGGCGAGGGCTGAGGCGTCCTGCGGCGCAGACACACTTGCCGCTTCGGCCTCGGATAATGGCGGCTCAGGTGCTGCTGGTGACCAGGAGACGAGTTCAAACGGTTCAACGTCGCTAGGCGACTCACCACGAGCAAGAGGCGTATCCGGTCCTGCATACAGCTGTGAAGAATGGTCTGCGGAGGCATACGCGTTTTCAGGGAGATCCGCCGTCTCATCCTGCATTGGGACATCATGAGGAAGCCCTGTGGGCCAAGTGTCGACGAACTCGGGTTCCGGAACCCGTTGCTCGGGGTGGGCCTCTTGCATCTGGACTTGGATCGGCTCTGCATCGGTGGATGCCGTCTTTGCCGGGCTTCGGCCTGCGACAGGGTGGACTGACGGCAGACCACGCATGGCGCGAGCGGCCTCGCAAAGTGCGCCGCTCGAAAAAGCGCTTGCGTCGCCAGCTCGTAGGGCTCGAGTCCAGGCTTCCAGATCGGTAAAAGCTCGGTCTGCCAATTCCAGGACAGCAGCGGACGCAGAATGCTGTTCCGCCAGAACTTGGTTGAACACCTGTTCGAGCTCCCAGGCCGCTTCCCCAAAATCACTGAGGCCGACCATGCGTGAGCTGCCCTTGAGGGTATGAAAGGCCCGCCGCACAGCGGTCAGCGTTCCATCGTCGCTCGCATGAGCGCGCAGTTGCTGCACGCCGGCATGGCCTGCGGCGATTACTTCTTCAGCTTCCTCAAGGAAAATGTCGAGCAGGTCGTGGTCATCTTCCTCGGTGGCGGCAGTTGGGGACGTAGTGGTATCTGCAGCAGGCGTCACAGAGGCTGGTGTCGCGTCGCGTGCGGCCATGTGGGTGGCGACGGAAAGGACGGTCGTTGGCGCGAAAGCCGGCGCGGCGTGGGCTCCCGACTCGGTCGCCGTGGCGCGTAACGACTCGGCCGCCGTATGAGCGTCGTGGCCGGCATCAAGCAATTCACGCACCTGCCCCAATTGGGTCGAAAGATCGGCTTCCCGGGCGATCGTCGCCTCCATGCGCAGACGATCAATACGCCCTGCCGCTTGCTCGTTGCCAAGGCCTTGATCGAGGGAGTCAGCCACCTGGGCAGCTTGTCGCTGCAGGTCTTGGCGCGAACTTGGCGGCGCAGTATGAGGGGTGCTGGGCACGATCGCCCGAAGTTCCCCTGTGGAGGCATCGAACCTGAACAGGGTTTTGGCAAGCTCGGGCTGGTAGCCCAGCATGTCCACCATGAAACCCAGTGTGCCGATATTGCCCGCTAATTGGTCGAACACGCCCCCGGTTGCACGGGCTTGTTCTTCGGCGGGCGGCCGGCTGATGATCTCCTCAATCGTGTTTCGAATCGAGCCTAATGCTTGAGCGCCGACGTCCATGCCAAGCACGGATAGCACGCCCCGCATCTGTGCCAACAGCTTGGGCACGGGCGCCAGTTCGGGCTGTGTGCTGGGGTCGCGGAAATAGGCGTCAAGTAAACGTTCAACCGTGCCCATGTCATGCCGGAGTTCGTGCACGACGCTGCCAAGAGTCTGGCTTTCAGACGACCGGCGATAGAGATCCTCCATCCAAGGCGCAAAGGTCCCGGCGGCGGCACCCGCGGCGCTTCGCTCCAAGCGCTGCGCAAGCTCCAGGGCACGGGGCAGGAACTCGGGGTCGTCGATCTGAAAATGCGAAAACGAGGCCTCCAGAAAAAGCACGGATGTGGCAACCTCAAGGACGCGATCGGGGGTCAGCAAATCGCGCTGTTCCGAGATCGCTCGAACCATGCGTTCAATCGCATTGGGCAGCACCTCCGAACCCTTTGCAATCTCGCGCAGCGATTGGGCGAGGAGTTGCGCCGACTCAACGAGTTTTCCAATCCGCGAGAAGTCTTCGTTGCTGAGTTGGGACCAGCCGTCCTTGACCTGCGCGATGCGTTTGCGTGCTTGCTGGATCAGCCCTGGATCGAGCAGGCCGAAGTACGCCCGTTCGTAGTCCACTGCCTGCGCGTGACCCAGGTGCATGGTCGTACCGATGGCACGCAAGGTAAGGGGCAGCGTGGACTCGTCTGGCGCACGACCCATAGCCTGGGCGCAGAAGAAGAGTAATTCGTGCGCAAGGCGCTGAGAGGGCAGTTGCTGGTCCGCCAGCAAGGCCTTCAATTGAAGGTTGAGTCGGTTGCAAAGGCGCTTGGCATAGACATCGGCAGGGACAAGACCGGCGCCGAGCGCCTCGAAAAACCCTTCGGCCAGCCACCAAAGCGTGCTTTCATGACCACTCGCCTTGGCTTGGGCACTGCGGGCTATGGCGATGAGTGCAGCAGAGGCCTCCGGCAAGTCACGCTGGCGCAAGACGTCAAGCAACGCGCGTTCGTACTCTGCCCGATCGCGCTGCTGCAGCGGCTGGGCAAGCGGCGGGCGATCGTCCTGTGCTGGCCAAGTCCAGTCCACGTCCCACAGATCCGCTGGGTGGGCGGCCTCACCGCTGGCGCGCTCCATCAGATCGCGGTACTGCTTGAAGAGCTTGAGCGCGGGTTCTTGCTTGCCGCTGCGTTGGGCATCAAGATAGTCAAGCAGGGCGTGCAGCCCCGATTGCAGCGCAGATTGTGCGCCATCGTCGAAGCCTTCAGGATGATCGATATAACGCGTGAGCACACGCTCGGCCGCCTGGGCCAGACGTGCTGCAGCGAAAAAGCCGAGTAGATCGATGGCGCCCGCAGCTTGGTGGACTTGATGACGGGCGTGCAGCAGGCTTCCACTGGCCAGTTGGGAGTCATCGCCTTGGGTTAGCACGCGCAACTGCTGGTTCTTGCGTACGGCAGCGAGCGCGGCCAGAAGGTTGTCGCGCACCTGCTCAATAACCCAGGCCAAAGGTCCGGCGTCCAGTTGCAGGGGGGAGGGCGTTGTCGAGACGGCGAGGTTCATGCCATGTGGCGCGCGTGAGCGGGGAGTTGGGCGGTCGGGTTGCTTGATCGAAAGCTGGCTGGTTAGGCAATCTTGAATCGTGATACCGATTCACGCAGCGCCTCTGCCACACGTGCCAACTCGGCCACAAGATCGGCGGTGGAGCGGGTGCCCTGGCTGGTCTGCTCGGTAACCGCGAAGATGTGCTGGATGTTGCCGGCCACCTTGTTAGCCGATTGCGCCTCGGTAAGCGTCTGTTCGGAAATGCGTTGAATCAGATCGGCAAGTTGACGCGACACGCGGTCAATCTCCGCCAGCGCGGCACCGGCGTTATCGGACAGCTTGGCACCTTCAACCACGCCCTGAGTACTCTTCTCCATGGCTGCCACGGCGTCTTGGGTGTCTGTTTGAATCGCGCGAACCAGCGCCGCAATTTGTTTGGCCGCTTCAGCCGAGCGCTCAGCCAGACGCTGCACTTCCTCGGCTACGACGGAGAACCCGCGGCCCGCGTCGCCTGCCGAGGCCGCCTGGATGGCAGCATTTAGCGCCAAAACGTTGGTCTGTTCGGTAAGGTCAGAGATCAGTTCGGTGATCTCACCGATTTCCTGGGATGATTCGCCCAGGCGCTTGATGCGTTTGGACGTGTCCTGGATCTGGGTTCGAATCACGTTCATGCCCTCAATGGAATTGCGCACCGCCTGCAGGCCCTGCTCGGCAGCGGCTAGTGACTGACGCGCCACGTCGGTGGACTGCTGGGCTTGCGCCGACACTGTATTGATCCGCTCGGCCATGTCGAGCACTGATTGGCCCGTCTCGCGGATTTCCACCAGTTGCTGCTCGGATGACTTCAGCAAGTTGCCGGACGTGGTCTGCGCCTGAGTGGATGCGCGGCTGACTTGGTCGGCGGTGGACTGCACCTGAGACACCAGGTTGCGCAGCTCCTCGACGGTGTAGTTCACCGAGTCAGCGATCGCTCCGGTGATGTCCTCAGTCACAGTCGCTTGTTGCGTGAGATCGCCTTCGGCCACGTTCTGCAGTTCATTCATCAAACGCAAGATCGCCGACTGGTTGGCCTCGTTGGTTCGCCGTGCCTCCAATTCCTGGCGCTCGGCCTGCTGGCGTTGCAGCTCGGATTGCAGCGTCCGTTGCCGGGATTCCTGGACGTACAGGCGCGCCAAGCCGACCAGGGCCAACAGCGCTAACAAGGCCATGGCGACGAGGAACAGCAGGGCGGGCATACTCACGCCGGCCTGGGACGAATACTGCTGCTGCAGATTTTGAAGACCTGCCAGCAGCGGCACCGAGTCCTTCACCACAGCAGCCTGGGCTACGCGAGCACTGCTCAGGCCTTGCAGATTGGCCAAGATGGATGTTGCAAGCTGGCGAGTCGCCCCAAAACTCGTCGCCAGTGCACTGAGTTGAGCGCGAAGTTGCGGGTCCCGCGCAGCGCTGAGCTGCAAATTGGAGTCGCCATCGAGCAGGCCCTTGGAAAGGTCGTTGAACGTGTTGAGGTCCTTGCCCAGCGCAAACACCGCCTCAGGGCTCACACCCTCAAAGGACAGGAATTCATTCGCAGATTTGCCAATGCGCTGGGTCAGCATATTGAGCTGGCTTGCTGCCGCAATGTCGGCCGCTGGGGCATTTTGCTGCAGCATCAGGGACGTGATGGTCTCGGTTGTTTCCAGCAGGCTGTCCGATTGGCGGTTCACCTTCCGCAACGCATTGTTCGTCTGGGTTAGCAAAGGCTCCAACTTCACCACGGCGCGAGCGTTTTCTACCGTGGTGTTTACGAGGGGTTGCAATTTGGCTAAATCCGAACCGGCGGCACCGAGTGTTGCGCCACCGCTCAGCTGTTGCATGTCCGTGCTCAGCGCTTCGGCGCTCGCCTTGAGTTCGCCGAAACCCTCACTCGATCCGAGCAAGGCAGCACTGATGGATTTGGCAACACGCTGGGATTGCATTAGCGCGTCGCCCGTCGTGTCCAGCCGCTTGGCCGAGCTAGACGCAACGCGCAGCGTGACGGCCAAGCCGAGGCCAACCAAAATCACTGCGACGATCAGCACCACGGCCAGTAGGCGTTGCTGCTCGCCGACAGGCCGATTGCCGATCAAAGGAAGGGGTGCGGAGCCATTCGTGGCGGGGTTCGTCTCTGTGGGGTTTCCTTCCATTTGCACGGTGGATGACATGGATGCGCTAGCGTCGGTGATGGCGGTGGGTGCCTCAACGGGATGCTTGGAACCGAACAGGGAAAACAGGGCCATGGGAACTCCGGCGTGACGTCTGATGTGGGGAAATGATCGGATGGCAAATTGAACGATGAGCCTGACGGGGCAGTATCGCGAATTCGTGTTGCAATTAAACAACACTCAGGAAGCGTGGATCGTCGGCCAGAGCCGCCAGATTGAGTTCACGCCATCGTGAACCGGACGCGTCGCGCAACCCAATGCCAAGCCAGGATTCGGTGCTTGCAGGGGCGCTTTCATCCACGACGAACTGCCTGGGGGTACGCAGACCTGCGAGTTGGTCAACCAACAAAACGGCGTTGATTTCCAACTGGGGGGAGAACTGAATGAAGCGACTCTGCGCGTGATTGCGTATCGCGCCCGTCCGTGCAACGCCGAGAAAAGCTCCCAGGTCGACGACTCCGCAAAGTACGCCCCGAAGGTTGACCAGACCTGTAAACCACGGCTGAGCATGCGGCAAGCCCGCCGGCATTTCATACGCCGAGATCTCGCCGGACTGGGATAGCGGAAGTAGAAAGCGCTGTGCGCCGGCGAGCACGGCTAACCAACGCGATTCGCTCTGCGTCTGTTGAGCGGCTTGCAGACGCGAGGCTAGCTGGCCCTGAAATTCAATCAGACTACTGCGTGCCATGGCATGAAAGAGGAGTAACGCGGCGTGGAACGGCCCGTGGGCGTTGTGAAATCAAACGTGGAGTGACGCTGGAGGGCAGCAGCATGGAGATGCGCCATCAGGGGAGTGCCATGATCTTGCTCAGCAGGTCATGCGGGTCGACAGGCTTCGTGACGAAGTCGCGCGCACCCTGACGCATGGCCCAGAGCCTGTCGGTCTCCTGATTCTTGCTGGTGCACATGATCACGGGCACTTCACTGTAAGCGGGGTTGCGGGTGATCTGGCGGGTCAGCTGGAAGCCATTTTGTCCCGGCATCACGACGTCCATGAGAATCAGGTCAGGCTTGTCCGCTGCGAGCTGTGCCATCGCCTGCTCGCCGTTCTCGGCGGTGCTGACGGTGTAGCCATTCTTGTTCAGTAGGTCGGAAAGGAAATAGAGCTCGGTGCGCGAGTCGTCGACGATGAGGATTTTGCGGATACTCATGGGTTCGTTGTGCTAGTGCTTGAAGTGGTGCTGGAAGCGGCTGCTCCGTGGCGGTAGTTGTCCACGGCTTGCAGCAATTGATCTTTGGTGAATGGCTTTGTGAGATACGCTTCGGCACCGACCATCCGGCCTCGCGCCTTGTCGAACACGCCGTCCTTGGACGACAGCATCACCACCGGAATCGCCGCATGGCGCGGACTGCGCTTGATGATCGCCACAGTCTGGTAACCATCTAGGCGAGGCATGAGAATGTCGCAGAAGATGATGTCAGGCATGGTGTCGTTGACTTTGGACAGGGCATCGAAACCGTCTTCCGAAAGCAGGACCTTGTAGCCAGCCTGCTTGAGGAAGATTTCCGCACTACGGCGGATGGTGTTGCTGTCATCAATCACCAACACCTTGAACGAACCGTTGGCCGTACTCACGCAGGGTCTCCAAAGAGTATGAAGGGGTGAAGAATCGAGACACAAAGGCCGCGAGGCCCGCAACAGGCGTTCAGATCTGCACCATTTCGAAGTCGTCCTTGCGGGCTCCGCATTCCGGGCAGGTCCAGTTGATCGGGACATCCGCCCAGCGCGTGCCTGGAGCGAGGCCGCTTTCCAGATGACCTTCTTGTTCTTGATAAATGTAGCCGCAGATCAAGCACATCCACGTCTTGTAATCGGGTTGTGTCACAGCGTATCGTCCTCTGGCATAAGATTCAATCATTCTATGAAGAGGTACGCGGGCGTTGTGGCGTCCTGCATACCAAGTGCGGCTGCGGGTATGGCCGCGTCCTTTGTTCGTTGTCATCCATCCCGATTCCATCATGCCCAATTCGACTGAAGCACCAGAATCCCCGCCGGCCGTGATGGCCTTCAATGCGGCCGACCCCAGTGGGGCCGCTGGACTGGCCGCCGACCAGGCCGTGTGCGCTGCCGTGGGCTGCCATGCGTTGCCCGTGACGACTTCCATCTGGGTGCGCGACACCGCCGAGATTTTCGATATCGTCGAAGTCGAGGCCGACGCCGTTGTTGAGCAAGCACGCGCCGTGCTTGAAGATGTCGAACTGGCGGCATGGAAGGTGGGATTTCTCGGCAGCGTGGAAGTGGTCAGCGCCGTAGCCGAACTTCTGGCCGACTATTCGCAGGTTCCACTTGTCACCTATATCGGCAATCTGCAGGCTTTGGACGAAGCACAGGCAGAGGAGTACATCAAGGCCATGCAGGAATTGGTGTTGCCTCAAACACGCGTGCTTTGCGGCAATCTCACCGCGCTCACCCAGTTCCTTTTCCCCGACGTGGAGCGCGAAGAGCCTCCAACGCCTGAGGCCCTGATGCAGCAAGCGCAGGGCATGGGCGTGCAGTACCTGTTGGTCAGCGGCATTCTCGTGCCCGAGAATCATGTCGAGAACGTCTTGCTCAGCCCACGTCGGCAGTTGCTACGAGAGCGATTCGAGATGTTCGATGCTGGTTTTTCTGGCGCCGGCGATACCTTGTCGGCTGCCGTGGCAGCATTGCTCGCCACCGGTGCCAAGCTTGACCAAGCGGTACACGAGGCACTGGAGTTTCTCGACCAGAGCCTGGATTTCGCATACCGTCCTGGTATGGGACATCTCGTGCCGGATCGCTTTTTCTGGGCGCAGACAGGGCCAGAGGCCGACGACGATTCCATCTCCCCGGTGAGCCTGCAGTAGCGGTTTCCACTGGGGTTGACCACGCCTTGCCGCTGCGCGGCGCGGGCCGTTTTTTCTTGGGGCATTTCCAGCATGACCAGTAACGCCAAGCTTTTTGAACGCGCCCAGCGCACCATACCTGGCGGAGTCAACTCCCCGGTGCGTGCCTTTCGGCAGGTGGGTGGGATACCCCGATTTATCGACCGGGCCGAAGGGCCCTACATGGTGGACGTGGAGGGTCGCCGCTACATCGACTACATCGGATCGTGGGGGCCCATGATCGTGGGTCACGCCCACCCTGAGGTGATCGAGGCAGTGCAACGTGCCGCGACGCGCTCATTGTCTTTTGGTGCGCCCACGGCCGATGAAATCGACATGGCCGAGGCCATATGCGCGCTGATGCCTTCGGTGGAAATGGTGCGTTTGGTTTCAAGCGGTACCGAGGCTGGGATGAGTGCGCTTCGGCTTGCTCGCGGCTTCACCGGGCGGGACGCTATCGTCAAGTTCGAGGGTTGCTACCACGGCCATGCCGACAGCCTGCTTGTGAAGGCAGGCTCGGGCCTTCTCACCTTTGGCAATCCAAGTTCAGCAGGCGTGCCGGCTGATTTGGCCAAGCATACCCTGGTGCTCGAGTTCAACAATATCCCGCAGATCGAAGAGTTGTTCGCGGAGCGGGGGCATGAGATCGCCTGCGTCATGGTCGAGCCCATTGCCGGGAACATGAACTTTATTCGCGGGAGCAGCGCTTGGCACAGGCGCCTTCATGAACTATGCGCTGAACATGGTTCGCTGCTGATATGGGACGAGGTCATGACGGGGTTCCGCGTCGCTTTAGGCGGTGCGCAGCAGGTCTATGGCGTGCGGCCTGACTTGGTTGTGATGGGTAAGGTGATCGGGGGCGGCATGCCGCTGGCGGCGTTTGGGGGCCGGGCCGAAGTGATGCGCAAGCTGTCTCCACTCGGTGGGGTTTATCAGGCGGGCACCTTGTCGGGGAACCCTGTGGCGGTGGCGGCGGGGATGGCGCAACTGCGGCTCGTCCAGCGCACAGGCTTCTATGATCGGCTAGCAACGGCCACACGCAGCTTGATGCAGGGCCTGGAGCAGGCAGCCAACCGCCACGGCGTTGACTTCCGCACGGACAGCGAGGGTGGCATGTTCGGCTTTTATTTCGCCACGGACCTTCCACGCAACTACCCGGACGTTGCGCGCGCCGATGTGGAATTGTTCAAGCGCTTCTTCCACGCGATGCTGGACCGCAGCGTGTATCTTGCCCCCAGCATGTACGAAGCCGGATTCGTGTCGGCGACACACGACGAAGCCGTGATCGCCGCAACACTCGCGGCGGCTGATGGAGCGTTCGCGGAACTTGCGCGAGATTGAGACACCGACAGAGGGCGCGCAATCGCCGATCGGGAAGCGCGACGCCTCCGCCGTGTCTCAGCGCGGTACCTGCACTTGATAGGCCCGTGCGGCAACCACGCCCGTGCGGGCGTTGATATACGGGCCGAAGAGATGGTGCTCGAAGAAGCGAGGCGCGGGCAGCATGACAGCCAAGCGCGCCGCCTGCGAGTGCGACAGACGTGATGCTGGCTGATGGAAGTAATGCGCGGCCGCGGACTTGGCGCCGTAGATGCCCTCACCCCATTCGACGCTGTTGAGGTAGATTTCCAGAATGCGACGCTTGCCGAGGATTGCTTCGAGCATATAAGCGATGAGCAATTCTTGAGCTTTTCGCACGTAGCTGCGCTGCGGTGAGAGGAAGAGATTCTTGGCCAACTGCTGTGTGATGGTTGAGCCTCCGACGACGCGGTGCAGGTGCTCGTCGCGCAGGCTATGGTTCTTGATCCAGGCTTCGTGGATCGCCTTCCAGTCCACGCCATCATTTGTCAGGAATGTGGCATCCTCCGACGCCACTACGGCACGCTTGAGCCATGGGCTGATACCGTCGTAGGGTACCCAGTCGTGCTGCCATGGCGCATCATCGCCGGAACGCAGGATGCGCAGCTGCGCCGCGCGCATGAAGGCAGTGCTCGAGGGCGTGGTCACCGTCCACGCCACGATGCGCAGGGCGAAATACGCCTGCAGGACCAACATGGCCCCGATGCAAAGCCAAAGGATCGAGCGCAGGGTGGGACCGTCGGATCGCTTGGTCATGAGGAGTTTGCGGGAAGGGCTGCGAGTATGCTGCGGGCTCAATCGTTGCGGCCGCTCAGTTCGGCTTGTAGCACCGCGAGAACGGGTCTTGTGTTGGGGCGCACGCCGCGCCAGAGCCAGTAGCTCTCTCCGGCTTGTTCCACCAGCATGCCAAGGCCGTCATGCCCCTGCGCGCCAGCCTCCCGCGCTTGGGTGATGAAGGGCGTGGGCGCCGTGCCATACATCAAATCGTAGGCTAGTACGCCTGGGTGAAGAAGACCGTATGGGAGCGTGAGCAGGGTACCCCCAAGACTGGACGCGGTGGCGTTGATCACCACGTCGAACCCCAAGGGAGGCGCCGCCGCAGCTTCAAGCGCGGCACCGTGCGCGCGTGCCAGTGAAGCATGGCGCGCGACGAGATGCAAGGCATTCTCGGGGCTGCGATTCCATACCGTGATTGCTTGCGCGCGCGCTTCGATGAGCGCGCCCAAGACTCCGGCAGCGGCGCCGCCCGCCCCCAGAAGCAGAACACGTTGAGAGGCCAGAAGGCCCTCTTCGGGACGCATCAGGATGCGCGCAAGGTCGCGGACCAAGCCGATGCCGTCGGTATTGTCGCCCCATAGCCGTCCAATGTCATCCCAGCCCAGTGTGTTCGCCGCCTGAGCTTGCTCGGCTCGTGGGGAGCGCCGCTGCGCCAGGCGCGCGGCCTCGAACTTGAAGGGCACGGTGACATTGCAGCCTTGCCCACCCTCGGCGCGGAATGCGGCCAAGGCCTCGGCAAAACCATCCAGCGCAACGAGGCGCGCTTCATAGCGCAACTCATGGCCGCACTGCGCAGCGAACAAGGCGTGGATGCGGGGGGACTTGCTGTGTGCGATCGGGTTGCCGAGCACGGCGTAGAGGTCCGTATGACTCATGGCGCTTTGGACAAGGCGCCTTGCGGCTGGGCTTGCATTCGTGTCTCCAGGCCACTTTCGCGCGTAAAGTTGAACGCCGCAATGATGACAATCTGGTCGGCATCGCGTCGCATGCTGGCATTGAAGTCGCCGAATGGCTGAGCACCGTCGACGATGGCGCGTGCCATCCGATCAAGCATTGGATCCCCTGAGCTGCGCACCACTTCCGCTTTGACGAGCCGCCCTGAAGCATCCACTGTGATAGCCATAATGAGCTTGCCGTAAAGCTTGCGTCCAGCCTGCTCTGGAAAGTCGGTCGTCCCAAGATGCTCAATTTTCTGCCGCATCTTGTCGTAGTAGATGGCGTAGGGCACGCTCCGAGTGTTGGGGCCGACGAAGCGCCGACGGGGCTTGGTGTTTTGTTGTTCGATGCGCCGCTCGATGGCGCCAAGAAGATCCAGCAGGCGCTGGCGTCGATCTTCCAGCGCCTGGGCGTCGGCCTTGGTCTGCTGAGCCGCCATGCGTTGGAGCTGCACAAGCTGGCTCTTCACACGGGTCACGAGCTCGCGCTGTCTTTGTTCCTCCCGCGCCAGCGCGCGGGCTTGATTTTCCAGGGCGTTGCCGTCCGCGACCGCAGCCGTAGCCGGCAAGGGCGTGGCGGCGAGGCCCCGCTGCGCATCGCCGCCGCCTGCGAGGTTCACTTGCGCGAGTGCCTGTGGCTTGTCGGGCGCTTCAAGAGTCGACTGGTTGACGAGAACGACAGACAGTGGTGTGTCGTAGAACATGCGGTTAAACGTCTGGGGTGCACCAGCCTTCAACGCCAGCAAGGCGCCATGTACAGCCACGGAGGCTACCAGTGCCCATTGCAGCTTGCTCAAATGGATGGTGCGCAGCGCCGGCATATGCGTGAACGGGAGAGTGCTCGAGCCTGCTCAGGCTGCAGAAGTCGCAGACGTCGTCTGACCGGCTGTGGCTTGTTCGTCGGCGCCAGCCTCCAGCTCAACCTCCGCCTCGTCGACGGCCAGGTGCAGCCCGGTGACCAAGGCGGGTGTGTCTTCCTCCTCTGCTGGCTCCTCGGTGGAGAGTGGTGCGCCTGCTGCGGTGCCCCGACCCAGCAGGACTTCCACCACTTTGCACGGCTGGTCAAGGGTGACGAGATCGGCTTGGCCGAAGTGCACCCGCACGCCGGTTCCGCGTGGCAGATCCTGTGCGCCGAGGGCCTGGAGCACGAGTGGCAGGCCCTCCACGCGGACCAGGCCGTCGCGCATCACGCTAGCTTGGCCCTCTGTGATTGATTCCTGCTGCAAGTACCTCAGGGTCCAATAACGCTCCATCCCATTCTGGAACTCGGCATAGGACTTGTAGGCATCCTCGAATGCGCCAACGATGGCGTAAAGTTGAGCATCCTTTGGTTTGTAGGGCGCACCAAGCAAGGCCGTTCGACCGTGGCGCACCGCGGCGATGATCTGGCCTTGGTTAAGCAAGTCCGTATAGCGCCGTAGCGGCGACGTGCACCAGCAATATTGCGGTACACCCAGACCCAGGTGCGGTGCGGGCTTGGTCCCCATACGGGTGCGAAGATTGATGCCCATGCCGCTCTGGCTGCGGTAGATTGCAGGCAGCCCCAGTTCGGCCAGCCAGCCGCCCCAGGTTGCGTTGGCAAGAATCATGAGCTCGGCGACGATGAGATCCAGCGGCGATCCGCGCCTGCGGGGCTCAATGTCCACCCGTGCCGTTGCCTCATTGGGTTCCAGACCTGTGACGCGGAAGGTGTAATCCACACCGCCCGCTCGCTCTGGCCGGCCACGCACAGCCTCGCGCCCTGCCTTGAGTTTTTGGGCAATGCGCCAAAGGTGGGCCAGTTCGGAGGCGAAAGGGTACGTCTGCGATGGCACCGCGAGACCCAGCGACTCTTCGGTGACCTGGTCTTCCAGCAAATCATGGCGCAGGTTTGCCACGATAGGCACGCGTTCGATGCGTGTCTCGTGCTCCACAATTGCGAGGTTTGCGTCCAGTTTGAAGTAGATGCTCACGGCTGGCGGACTGCTGCCCTCAGCAAGCGTGAAGAGCTTCACGAGATCATCCGGCAACATCGTGATTTTGTCGCCCGGCATATACACGGTCGACATGCGCGCACGTGCTGCTTGGTCCCATGCGCTGTCGCGCAATAGGGCCAGCGCCGGCGCTGCAATGTGGATGCCCACGCGCAGACCGCCGCCATCGATCGGCAGCACGGAGAGGGCATCATCAATCTCGGTTGTGGCCGAGTCGTCGATGGAAAAGGCCTTCACCGCAGCTAGCGGCAATCCTTCCGCATCCGTTTCGGGCAGCGGAACTTCGGGAAAGCCGGTGCCCTTCGGGAAATGCTCCAGCAAGAAACGCTGCATGTGGAAGTGCCACGGTGAGCCAATTGCCCCCGCCTGTCGCAGCAATTGCAGCGCACCTTGACCACTTTGCTTGACGGCAAACGCCAGCGCCTTGTACTCAAGGCTGTTCCTGTCCGGCTTGAACAGCAGGGTGTA
>JABBOE010000042.1 GCA_019351955.1 Pseudomonadota bacterium | reverse complement strand
AGCGTTCAATTCCCTCGTCATCCATGATCGCGGGCAATTGGTTCACAGCTTCTCAGTCGACAGTCTGGCCGACTCGCTGGCTGACAAGCTCGCTAACGCCCTGATGGCCGAACTGCAGGACATCCTGCGCGACCCCGACCATCCGGTGCGCGTGGCCTATGGTGAGAAGGTGGAAGATTTCATCGCCCGCCTGCGCACCGACCCGGCCCTGACCGCACGGGTGCGTGAGCTGAAGGCGCAACTGATCGACAGCACGGCCGTGCACACCTATGTAAGCGCCCTGGCGCAAGAGGCCAAGGATTGGCTGCGCCGCGATCTCTCCGATCCGAACTCCCACCTCGGCCTGCATCTGCATGCCGCGCTGAGCAGCATCGGCAGCAAGCTCGCCAGCGACGCCACCCTGCGTGAGGCGATCAACACCCACATCCTCTCGGCAGCCACCCAAATGGTGCAGGACCTGCGTGGCGGGATGACCGAGCACATCGCCTCCACCGTCAAGAGCTGGGATGACCGCGCGCTGGTGCGGGAGGTCGAACTCAGCGTGGGCAAAGACCTGCAGTTCATCCGTCTCAACGGCACGCTGGTGGGCGGCGTGGTTGGTGTGCTGCTGCATGCGCTGAGCGTCTCCATGCAGATTCCGCACTGATCCGGCACGCTAGAGCTCATGCAACAGATGGGATTGCGTTCGCTGATTCGTGCAAAGAAGCGTTACCGGCGTACCCACGATCTGTGCGATGCGCACGTGCCCAACGTTCTGCAGCGCGACTTCCAAGCCACGGTTCCCAACCAGAAGTGGGTGACCGACATCACCGAATTCAGAGGTGGCCGCGCTTGTTTGAACACGATCCGGGGTGAGATAAGTGGATCGGCTGCGGGTTGAAGTCGATGCTGCAGCGGTTGTCCACGGCGGCGGGCAACCCGTCGGTCAGGCGGCGACCTCCGAGTGCGGCAGCGAGTTGAAGTCAACCACATCGGGCGTGCGCCCGGCGTGGGCCTGGTGCGGCCGGCGCGTGTTGTAGAAGGTCTCAGGTACTGGCCGATGCCGGTGCGCGCGGCACTGACGGTCTCGTAGGCCTTGAGGTAGACCTCCTCGTACTTGATGCTGCGCCACAGGCGCTCGACGAACACGTTGTGGCGCCAGCCGCCGCGACCGTCCATGCTCGGGCGCGCGCCGCTGTCGGCGACGGCCTTGACGAACGCGGCGCTGCTGCACTGGCTGCCCTGGTCGGTGTTGACGATCTCCGGTGTGCCGTAGCGGGCGACGGCTTCGTTCAGGGCCTCGACACAGAAGTCGGCTTCCATCGGGATCGACACGCGGTGGCTAAGAGCCCGGCGGCTGAACCAGTCCCGCACCGCCACCAGGTAGACCCAGCCGCGGGTCATCGGGATGTACGTCACGTCCAGCGCCCGGGCCTGATTCGCCCGCTCGACGGCAAGGCTGCGCAGCAGGTACGGGAACACAGGATGCTGCGGGTGCTTGCGGCGGGTGTTGGGCTTGCGATCGAGCGCCTGCAGACCCATGCGCCGCATCAGCGTGCCCACATGCCGGCGAACGGGTGCTCCAGGTGCAGCTCGCCGATGCGGCGCATCAGCCGCAGATCGTCGTCGCTGACCGGATCGGGGTGGCCGTACACGCTGCCGCGGCTCATGCCCAGCAACTGCGCCGGCCGCTTGAGCGGCAGCTTGTGCTCTCGGTCGATCATCGTCTTGCGCTCAGCAATCCCGCCTTGGTGAGCGCGCCTTCTAAACAATCCTTCTCCAGCGTCAGCTGGCCAATCTTGGCTTGCAGTTCCTTCACGTCCACCACCGGCGCTGTCGGCGTCGCCACGCCGCCAGACTTAGACGTTCGGATGACGGTCGATTGATGTTACGCATACGTCGTTTTTGCGTTCTATGGGAATCCAGTGGGAATGACAGTGGTGAACCTTAAAAAACCGTGGTGGACAATGAAAAACAAGTTTGTGGGAATCCAGTGGGAATGGAGTTCCCATTCCGGCCCATTTGGACGAAAAAAAGCCCACATGGTTGGTGTGGGCTTGTTCTGTACGACATTGATTTTTCACATCTTTATCGAGCCTTGCAAGACTTGCCACCACATCACCCAATCGCCCATGAGGCTGTAGAGCGGTCTGGTGAAGGTGGCGGGACGGTTGTGTTCGAAGAAATAGTGCCCTGCCCAAGCGAATGCATAGCCGCAAAACGCCGCCATCGCCAACAACCAGACATTGCCGGTAAACACCAGGAAAAACAAGCAGAGCAGCGCCAGCGTTGACCCCGCGAAGTGCAGACGCCTGCAGGTTGCATTGCTGTGCTCGGCCAAGTAAAGGGGATAAAACTCCGCGAACGTCTTGCAGCGCGCCAACCGCACGGCGTCGGGACGCGGACTTGTGGCCGGCGCCCTGTTGATTGTTCCTGGCTTATGCCGTGCGCGCATGGCGAGTTCCTCCATCCTGAATGCGGACTTCAAACGCGCGGCCAGCATCGGTTGTGATCCGTCGCCGCGGCCCGGTGCCTCAATTCGGCAATCCCAGTTGCCAATTGTGCTCCGCTTACACGCCACCCGGTGCCGACTGCGCGGCGCTGCATAACCGCTGACGTGCTGCGTGGTATTCGCGACCAAGGCGATCAACCAACCCGGCGGCCGGAAGCACGTGGTCAACCGCGCCGATCCCCTGACCGCAGCCCCATATATCCTTCCAAGCTTTGGCCCCGCTTACGGCGGCGGCAAAGTCCATCTTGCTGGGGTCACCTTCCGGCAGGTGCTCCGGATCAAGGCCTGCGGCGACGATGGACCCTCGCAGGTAGTTGCCATGTACACCAGTGAAAAGGCTGGTGTACACGATGTCGTCAGCGCTGCTCGCGGCGATCATTTGCTTGTACGCATCGACCGCCCTAGCCTCCTCGGTCGCGATAAAGGCGCTGCCGATGTAAGCCAGATCGGCCCCCATCGCCTGCGCCGCCAACACCGCGTCGCCGCGGGCGATCGCACCCGAGAGCACAAGAGGCCCTTCAAACCACTGGCGAATTTCCTGCACAAGCGCGAACGGTGATAGGGTCCCAGCATGTCCACCTGCGCCAGTCGCCACGGCAATCAGGCCGTCGGCACCTTTCTCCACTGCCTTGTGCGCAAACCGACTGTTGATGACGTCGTGCAGAACAATGCCACCCCAGGCATGCACCGCCTGATTCACCTCGGGCCGGGCGCCAAGCGAGGTGATCACGATGGGTACCTTGTACTTCGCGCAGACCACCATGTCCTGCTCTAACCGATCGTTGCTCTTGTGCACGATCTGATTGACCGCGAAGGGCGCCGCTGGTCGATTGGGATGAGTCTGGTCCCATCTTGCCAACGCGTCCGTGATCTCCGCTAACCATTCATCAAGTTGCGACGCCGGTCGCGCGTTGAGTGCCGGAAAGCTGCCGACGATTCCCGCTGTGCACTGGGCGATCACCAACTTGGGGTTCGAGATGATGAACAGCGGCGAGCCAATGACGGGCAAGCGCAGACGAGACAGGGAACTGGGCAGGGACATGGAAAGAGTCGCGATGGCAAAATCGGAAAGGGTCTACTTCGGCTAGGGGCAGGGCAAACGATCGGAAATCGACGACGGCCGGCCGCGATCAAAAGCGTTCATAACGAGATACAAGCGGCTTGACTTCATCGGGGCTTTCACTCGTCATTCCGGCACTTTGATTGTCACCCTGGAACACATAGCGTTCCGGCGATCAGAACATCTCGGCAGGTAGTGCCATGACACTATCGGCGCCTTGCAGAATTGAATCGCGCAGGCTGGCACAACGCGGCAACATGTGGGCGCAAAAGAAGGCACACGTTGCGCGCTTGGCTTGGGCGAACGGCCCGTCTGCCTGCGTCAGCGCATCCGCGGCCAGCCAGGCCTCACCCATCTGCCAGCCCGCCAGGAGGTATCCCGCAAGGATCAGGTAGGGCACGCTACCCGCGTAGGCCGCATTCGGTCGGGACTTGCCGTTAGCAACGATGAACGTCACGACTTGCTCATAGGCCGCGCGCGCTTCCGCTAGCTGGCTGGCCATGGCCATCGCCTGGGCGTGGCCACTGGCCTGCAGTCTGTTTTCCACGTCTGCGGCGCGGCGGGCAAAGCTCAGCGCCAGAGCCCCGCCGTCACGCACCGTCTTGCGCCCCACCAAGTCGTTCGCCTGAACGGCCGTGGTGCCTTCATAGATGGTGAGAATGCGTGCGTCACGGTAGAACTGCGCGGCACCGGTTTCCTCGATGAAACCCATACCGCCGTGCACCTGTACGCCGAGGCTGGCCACCTCGATGCTCATCTCGGTGGCAAACCCCTTGATGATCGGGACGAGAAATTCGTAGGCCGCCTCGTGCGCCGCCCGCTGAACCTCATCGGGATGTGCACGACCGACGTCATGCAAGCTCGCACCCACGAGCGCCAGGGCACGCGAGCCTTCTGTGAGTGCTCGCATGGTCATGAGCATGCGACGCACGTCTGGATGATGCACGATAGCGACTGACTCTTGCACGCTCCCATCCACGGGGCGCGACTGTACCCGGTCCCGTGCATAGCTTGCCGCCTTTTGGTAAGCGCGCTCAGCCAATGCAATGCCCTGCGTACCGACCGCAAAGCGTGCAGCATTCATCATGATGAACATGTACTCGAGGCCGCGATTGGCTTCGCCAACGATTTCACCGATGGCGCCCTCGCCGACCTCCCCTTTGCCATCCCCATACACCAGCACCGCAGTGGGACTGGCTTTGATGCCAAGCTTGTGCTCGATTGAAGCGCACCACACGTCGTTGCGGCGTCCGTCAGGAAGCACCTTGGGCACAATGAACAAGGAGATACCCTTTACGCCTGCAGGCGCATCAGGCAGACGAGCAAGCACGAGGTGGACGATGTTGTCGGCCATATCGTGCTCACCATAAGTAATGAAGATCTTTTGCCCGAACAACCGGTAGCCTCCACCATCCTGCGGCACCGCGCGCGCTCGGACCAAGGACAGATCCGACCCCGCCTGCGGCTCCGTGAGATTCATGGTTCCGGTCCATTCCCCGGAAATCAGCCGCGGGATGTAGCGATGCTTTTGCTCTTCACTGCCAGCGGTGAGCAAAGCCTCAATCGCGCCATCCGACAGCAGCGGACACAATGCGAAACTCAGGTTGGCGCTGTTGAGCATTTCGGTGCAGGCGGCGGCGATGCACTTTGGCAATCCTTGGCCACCAAAATCGGCGGGGTGCTGTAAGCCCTGCCATCCACCGTCAACGAATTGCCGGAAGGCTTGCTTGAAACCTGGAGTGGTGGTCACTTGGCCCGCATTCCAACTGCTCGGGTTCTGATCGCCCGCCCAGTTCAAAGGGGCAATCGCATCTTGAGTGAACCGTGCGCACTCTTGCAATACGGCTCGGGCTGTATCGGGCGTCGCCTCTTCGTGGCCGGGCAGTTTGGCAAGCGTGTCCAGTCCAGCCAAATACTCCAGACAAAACATCATGTCCTTGATGGGGGCGATGTAGCTCATGCGTGTCTCCTGTCATGGTCCCCAACCGGGCACGACATGGCATGGGAAGTGCCATGGGGGCGTCGGACGCGCCGAAGCGGCCAGCTAGGAAGGCTTTGTTGTATGGTGTGAACGGGCTTGCGCGAGATGGGTCGCGCCCTCAAAGTTGCTTGACCATCTCCGGCACGGCCGTGAACAGATCGGCGACCAAGCCGTAATCGGCGACACCAAAAATCGGTGCTTCTTCATCCTTGTTGATAGCCACGATAACTTTGCTGTCCTTCATGCCAGCCAAGTGTTGGATGGCGCCCGAGATGCCCACCGCCACGTAGAGCTGTGGAGCAACGATCTTGCCCGTCTGGCCCACCTGCCAGTCATTCGGTGCGTAGCCTGCGTCGACCGCAGCGCGACTTGCGCCCATTGCCGCGCTGAGTTTATCGGCCAGCGGCGTCATTACCGCCTCGAAATTTTCCTTGCTGCCAAGTCCTCGCCCGCCAGAGACAATGATTTTGGCTGCAGTTAGCTCGGGGCGCTCGCTCTTGGTGCTCTCGCGCCCGACCAAACGGGACAAACCCGTCTCGGCCACGGCAACCAAGGCTTCCACGGTTGCGCTGCCGCCACTTGCGGCGACAGGGTCAAAACCCGTTGTGCGCACAGTGATGACCTTGACGGGATCGATGCTGCGCACGGTGGCGATCGCGTTACCGGCGTAGATCGGCCGGTCGAAAGTGTCCGGGCCCAGTACGTGGATCACGTCGGAAATCTGCATCACGTCCAACAAAGCAGCCACGCGCGGCATCACGTTCTTGCCAAAGGCGGTGGCCGGCGCAAGGATGTGCGTGTAAGAACGAGCAATGGCCAAGACTTGCCCCGCCAGATTCTCAGCCAGCGCGTCGCCGAGATAGGGAGCGTCAGCGTGCAGAACCTTGGCCACGCCGACAATCTGCGTAGCGGCCCGGACAGCGGCTACGCAGTCGCGGCCTGCAACGAGAACATGCACATCGTTGTTGCAGGCGACTGCCGCTGCAACGGTATTCAACGTCGACGGCTTGATGCCGTGATTGTCGTGTTCGGCAATGACGAGCGCGGTCATGTCAGATCCTTTGAGTATGTGGTTCAAATGACCTTGGCTTCGGTCTTCAAACGCGACACCAGGGTCGCGACGTCGGGCACCTTCACGCCAGCGCCTCGCCTGGGTGGCTCAGAAATCTTCAGCGTCTGAAGCCGCGGAGCCACATCGACACCGAGATCTCCAGGCTTGAGGGTGT
The DNA here is from genome assembly GCA_019351955.1 of Pseudomonadota bacterium. GTDB lineage: Bacteria > Pseudomonadota > Gammaproteobacteria > Burkholderiales > Burkholderiaceae_C > Thiomonas_A. The sequence goes on along the minus strand of JABBOE010000042.1, from coordinate 20,021 downwards.
CAAGCGACTTCTTTTTAGCCTTCATGATGTTGGGCAATGTGACATAACGGGGTTCGTTCAAGCGCAGATCCGTTGTCACCACCGCCGGCAGATTGATTCCAATGGTCTCCAGCCCGCCATCCACCTCGCGGGTCACACGCGCCCCTTCACCGTCCAACTCGAGCTTGGATGCAAAGGTCGCTTGGGGCCATCCCAGGAGGGCAGCGAGCATCTGGCCCGTCTGGTTGGCGTCGTCGTCGATGGCCTGTTTGCCCAGAATGACCAGCCCAGGCTGTTCACGCTCCACAATGGCCTTGAGCAACTTGGCTACCGCCAGCGGCTGCAACTCCGCGTCGGTTTCCACGAGCAACCCGCGGTCGGCTCCAATGGCCATCGCCGTGCGCAGCGTTTCGCCGCACGCCGCTACGCCACAACTCACTGCAACCACTTCCGTGGCCAGACCCTTTTCCTTCAGACGCACAGCCTCTTCCACGGCGATCTCGTCAAACGGATTCATGCTCATCTTGACCCCGGCGATATCCATCCCGGTCCCGTCGGACTTCACCCGAACCTTGACGTTGTAGTCAACCACGCGCTTGACTGCGACCAGCACTTTCATCCAAAACTCCTGTTGATGGACACGTCTTTGTCCGAGTATAGGCAGGGCCCCATGCCCGCTGCGCGTGCCCGCCCAGCGGGCATGGGACGGGCGTTCGCGCCTGGTTGCATGGACGCTCCAGGGATTTTGTCGTGAATGACCTCAAATCGAACGGTCGTTCTTTTTTAAGAGTGTATCGACACATGCCTTGCCGAATCAAGTCCCCTCGGTATGCGAAATTTCGGCCCCGCCCGGAATTAATGTCTCCGGCATTGGACGCCCTCCCGTGACGCCTGCCCCGTTCGGCCCTTGCTCAGGCCCCCAATGCAGGACGCGTTGCGGGAACGGAATTTCGACGTTGGCGGCTTTCAAAGCACGCCAGACCGCCAGATTGATCGCACCGCGAATGTTGAGCGTGCCATTCTCAGGGTCCGCAATCCAGTAGCCAATCGTGATCTCCAAGCCGTCGGCACCAAAATTACTGAGCACGGCGCTAGGCCCCGGCTCATGCAGCACACGCGGCACGGTGAGCACGGCATCCCGAATCTGCGTCAATACGGCGTCCAGGTCACTGCCATACCCCACTGATACGGTCGTGGACAACCACACGTTTGGATCTGTGTATGACAGGTTCTCGATGCGATTCGAGATCAGCATCTCGTTCGGAACGATGGATTCGGTGCCACCGCTGCTGCGCACCAACGTATAACGCGTCTTGATGTCCAGGATCTTGCCCTGAAAGGTATCGAGCCGCACGTTATCACCCACGCGCAGGCTGCGCTCGAGCAGAATGACAAAGCCCGACACATAATTTGCCGCGATGCGTTGCAAGCCCAGCCCTAGGCCCACACCCAGAGCACCGCCAAACACACCCAGCACTGTCAGGTCGATGCCGACCATCTGCAGCGCAACCAGCAGCGCGACCAGAAAGATGCCGGCGCGGATCAGACGCGACAGCACCAATCGCAGATTGATCTCCAGCGGCGATGCAAGCAGCCGCCCTTCCAATAGGGACGATAGCCACAACGCCAGCACGAGCGTAATCGTGATGGACACGGCACCGCGTAGCATCGTCCACCCTGTAAGACGCTGGTTTCCGATGTGCACGGAGAATGCATCCAAGGCCTCGATGATTTCCGGTAACGCGCCAGTCAGGTACAAGAGCAAACCGATCCAGGCCAGCCAGTTCATTCCGCGTGCCAAAAGGCGCATTGCTTCGTTGCCCGGGAACATGCGATAGGCAACGCGCGAGGCCACGCGTACCAGCAGCCACACGGCGAGCACGGGGAGCGCCAGTTTGAGCACTGGCGCCTTGAGCAAGACGGGAGAGCCATGGCGCACCAACTGCAGCAGCAGCACGGCTACGACCGGAAGGCCCACGCCGCGCCCCAGCGCTGCTCGAATTGCGCCACGCCAACCATCGGCCTGCCTTGATGGACGCTCCAGCCATACGCCGGCCAGCAGTGCCAGAATGAGGGTCCCCGTGATGACAAATAGTTGCCAACGCAACTGCTCCCAAGGATGGTGCAGCACGGCGTGAAGTAGCGGAGATTCCATACACGTGGCGGGTGGGAGTCAAACCTGAATGCTATCGGCATAACCAACCGCGCCGTCCACAACACCCATGTGTGGATGATGGGTGAGTGGCGTAACGGGCTTGCCGCAGCCCTTGTTTGCAGCCTTCGGTCGCGCGACGGCTCAGCCTCAGCGTGCCGCCACGGTGATTAATGGGACCCCACGGATGGACTTGCTCGGAACCTCGCCCGATGCCGATCGACGCTTCGGCGAAGCTCGCCAGTCGCCACTTTCACGCCATCAGATTTGGTCTCCGACCGAACTCCGGAGCACAAAACTGGCTTGCACAAAGCGCAGCAGGCGGTGACGCACAGTCGCGTTCAGCAACGACGGGGAGGAGCCGCGAGCCCGCGATCAGGCACGACCACGCGCTCCGGTCCGCCGAACATTTGCAGGTTCGGATACGTCCAGGTCAGGAATTGCCGCGCCAAAGCGGTGGCCGCTTTTCGATGAACGCCTGCACGCCTTCAAGTGCCTCGTCGGTCATGAAATTACAGGCCATGGTCTGCCCAGCCAGTTGATAGGCGGCGGCAATACCCATTTCGATCTGGCGGTAAAACTGAGCCTTTCCCATTGCGACGGCTGCAGCCGGTTTGGCCAAGATGCTTTGTACGAGGCGCTCAACCTCGCCATCCAACGCTTCAGGCGCCGCCACGCGGTTGACCAAGCCCCACTGCTGCGCGGTCACAGCGTCGATAAAGTCCCCCGTCAAAAGCATTTCCATCGCCACTTTGCGTGGCACGTTACGGGCCAGCGGCACGCTAGGGGTCGAGCAGAATAGACCTACATTGATGCCCGATACTGCGAAGCGCGCGTCGCTTGCTGCCACGGCCAAGTCACACTGCGCCACCAGTTGGCAACCCGCCGCGGTGGCAATGCCGTGCACACGGGCGATCACTGGCTGTGGCAACGCCAGCAAGCCCAGCATCACTTTGCTGCAGCGCTCGAACAACTCATCGCACTTTTCGTGGCTAGGGTCGGCACGCATTTCCTTAAGATCGTGCCCGGCGCAAAAGGCGCGGCCAGCGCCCTGCACGATCACCACACGCGCGGACGCGTCGCCGCGCAACGCATCGATCTCCACCTGTAGCGCCGCTAACAAGGCATCCGACAAGGCGTTGAACGCCTGCGGTCGGTTGAGCGTCAACGTGACCACGCCGCGCGCATCGCGGGCATTAATCACCAAAGGGGTTTCCGCCGTTTGCACCGTGGTTGACATGGGGCCTCCTCAAATCGGGTTTGTCTAGACTGCTGGGCTTTGGCTTGGAGCTGCGCCTGGCACATGGGGCTCAGAGATCAATGGCATCGCGCGAATGTGCCAGTTCGCGTAGCGCGTATTTCTGAATTTTTCCGGTGGACGTCTTGGGAACCTCGCCAAAAACCACCTGCTTGGGAACCTTAAACCCCGCCAGATGCGCTTTGCAAAACGCGATGATGTCCTCCACGCTGGCGTGCGCACCCGCCTTGAGCTCAATGAACGCGCACGGCGACTCACCCCACTTCGGATCAGGCATCGCCACCACGGCGGCCACCATTACTGCAGGATGACGGTACAGCACGTCCTCCACCTCGATGCTGGAAATGTTCTCACCGCCGGAAATGATGATGTCTTTGCTGCGATCCTTGATTTTGATGTAACCATCCGGATCAACAACAGCCAGGTCCCCCGTGTGGAACCACCCGCCGCGGAATGCTTGCATGGTGGCCTGTGGATTGCCGAGGTAGCCCTTCATCATGATGTTGCCTTTGAACATCACCTCGCCCATGGTCCTTCCGTCATGCGGAACTTCGGCCATTGTTTCAGAGTCGCGAACGGTGGCTCCATCTTGCAAGTGGTAGCGCACACCTTGGCGCGCTTGCAGGCGAGCACGCTCGGAAAGTGGCAAGCTGTCCCAATCGGCCTGTTTGGCGCATACCGTCGCTGGTCCGTAGACCTCGGTCAGACCATAGACATGCGTAAGGTCAAAGCCCATGGCCTCCATACCCTCAATCAGGGCCGCAGGTGGTGCCGCGCCAGCGACCATGGCTCTTACTTGGTTTGTGATGCCAGCTTTCATGGCCGCCGGCGCATTGACGAGCAAATTGTGAACGATAGGCGCACCGCAGTAGTGCGTAATCTTTTCCTCCCGGATGCTGTCGAAGATCGCCTGTGCCTCGACCTTACGCAGACACACGTTAACTCCGGCGCGGGCCGCCACAGTCCACGGGAAGCACCAACCATTGCAGTGGAACATCGGCAAGGTCCAAAGATATACCGGGTGCTTGGGCATATCCCACTCAAGGATATTGGATACCGCGTTCACATAAGCCCCGCGATGCGAATACACGACACCCTTTGGTTGGCCCGTGGTGCCTGAGGTGTAGTTGAGCGCAATGGGAGCCCATTCTTCACCCACATCGGGCAACGCGTCAGCCGGGTCGCCCCGATCGAGAAGCCCTGCATACTCAATGCTGCCGATGCGCTCGGTCGGTATATTGAACTGTGCATCGACGACGTCCACAACCAGTGGAAGAGCCAAACCCTGCTGGACGGCAAGAGCAATGGCGCGACGCATGACCACCGCGAACTCCGGATCCACCATCACCACTCTGGCTTCGCCGTTCACCAGCATGTATGCCAATGCCTCGGCATCCAACCGCGTGTTTAGCGCGTTCAACACGAGGCCCGCCAGCGGCACGCCAAAGTGCGCCTCCACCATGGCCGGCACGTTGGGCAACATCGCCGCCACGACATCACCGGGCTGCAAGCCATGACGAACCAAGGCCGAAGCTAGCCTGCGGCAACGCTCCTCTGTCTGCTTCCAGGTCTGGCGCAAGCCCCCATGAACAATGGCAATGCGGTGCGGGTAAACGGCCGCCGCGCGACCAAGAAAAATCACCGGGCTCAACGGCGCGTGGTTTGCCGCATTCGGGACCAAATCGGCATCATTCATGCCTGTCTCCTATATTCATTGTTGCTCGCATGCTGCGCTGCCAGCCTTGCTGCAATCTTGCAGGTCACTCGACGCTATTCATCCAGTCCGGCCAGCACACGAATGTGCTCGGTCACGCTTCGCCCCAAGGCGCTGAGGTTGTAGCCTCCCTCGAGACAAGACACGATACGCCCTTGGCACACCTCAGCCGCTAGACTTCGAAGCGCGCGGGTGATCCATGCATAGTCGGCCTCGACTAAGCCCATCTGTCCCATATCGTCTTCGCGGTGTGCGTCAAATCCCGCCGAGACGAAAAGCATCTGCGGCGCGAAACTGCGCAAGCGTGGCAACCACGTGTGCTGCACGATCTCACGAACCTGTGCTCCTCCCGAGTATGCCGGCACGGGCACATTGAGCATATTGGCGGCTGGGTGGCCAGTACCGGTAAACGGGTAAAAGGGATGCTGGAAAAAGCTGACCATGAGTACCCGCTCATCTCCCGCGAAGATGTCTTCCGTGCCATTGCCGTGGTGGACGTCAAAATCAACAATGGCCACGCGCTGCAGGCCGTGCACGTCCAGTGCATGGCGAGCGCCCACCGCCACATTATTGAGGAAGCAAAACCCCATGGCCTGGTCCCGCATCGCGTGGTGACCAGGCGGGCGCACAGCGCAGAACGCGTTGTCCAGAGTGCCTCCAAGCACGGCGTCGGTGGCGGCAATGGCCGCTCCAGCCGCGCGCCTCGCTGCCTGCCAAGTATGGGGATTCATGATGGTGTCAGGGTCGATCCAGGCATAGCTTTCGCATGTCCGCCCTTTCTCACGCAATTCGGCGATGTGCAGCGCACTATGCGCCAATTCAAGTGCCGACTCGTCAGCCAGGGGAACCTCTGGACGCGCGAGTGTCCAATCCAGCCCTGCGGCAAGCAGCCTGTCTTCAATGGCGGCGAGCCGCGCCGGACATTCTGGGTGATGCTGCCCCATCTCGTGCAGGCTGCAATCGGGGTGGGTGTAATACCCGGTGCGCATGGCGTCTCCTCGTCCTTCAACTTTTTTTCTCAATGTCCTGTCCCGCGATACCGTCGGAACAGATAGGCACAATCTTGATTTATTGTGCTACAGCGCGCGTTGCACCGCTCGATCCCTCAATGAACTCTCAACTTGGCGCCTTGGTCGCGCAGATCGACTGCGTGCTTGTCGGCAAGAGCGCACAGGCCCAACTCGCCGTGTGCTGCCTTCTCGCAGGCGGCCACCTGCTCATCGAAGACGTACCCGGTGTAGGCAAGACAACGCTGGCCCACACGCTGGCCCATACGTTTGGACTGGAGTTCTCGCGTGTGCAATTCACGTCCGATTTGTTGCCAGGAGACTTGCTCGGCGTAACAGTCTATGACCGCAACAGCAGCGCTTTCAGCTTCCACGCCGGACCGATATTTACCCAACTGTTGCTGGCCGACGAAATCAATCGCGCTCCGCCCAAGACGCAAAGTGCACTGCTTGAGGCAATGGAAGAGCGGCAAGTTAGCATCGATGGCGTCACTCGTGCGCTGCCGTCCCCGTTTTTCGTGCTGGCGACACAAAACCCGCACGATCAACGCGGGACCTATGCATTACCGGAGTCGCAACTCGACCGCTTCCTCATGTGCCTATCTCTTGGCTACCCGGATAGCGCCGCAGAGCGCTCCCTGCTTTTGGGCGAAGACCGCCGCACCGTGCTAGCCCGCCTTCCGGCACTGCTCGATGTGCACAGCCTCTCGGCTTTGCAGCGGCAGGTGCAGGGTGTGCATGTAGCAGAGGCTCTAGTGGATTACGTGCAACGCCTTCTTGCTGCCACGCGCGCTCCACGTCGTTTCGCCATCGGATTGAGTCCCCGTGCCGGACTTGCTCTGCTTCGTGCATCCCGCGCGCATGCTTTGCTGCATGAACGTGATTATTGCAGCCCCGAGGACGTGCGGGCTGTTCTGCCCGCCGTGGCCACTCACCGTCTGCAGCCCACCGTCGACGCTGCAGGCTCGCGCGATGCAGTGCAGGGTCAGATCGCGGAGCTGCTGCAGCAGGTTCCGATCTGATTGCCCAGCGCGCATTCGAGTCATGCACGGCATACACACGGTGTTCGCAAGACTTCCGGGATGGTTGCGCGAACGCTTTGCCCGCTGGGCGCAAATCCGGCACCCCTCAGGGGCCCAGACCGTTCTCGCACACCGCAACGTTTACATCCTACCGACGCCCGCCGGATGGTTCTTCGCGCTCACCCTGCTGGTGCTGCTGATGGCATCCATTAACTACCAACTCAATCTCGGCTATCTGCTCACCTTTCTACTCGCTGGCAGTGCTCTGGCATCGCTGCAGATCACGCACAACAATCTGCGTGGACTCGAACTTGCAGCGCACATGCCCGATGACGCCCAACTCCATGTGAGCCATCCCGGTGCATTGCGCCTGGAACTGTACAGCCCGGGGCGACAGCGTTGGGGCGTGAAGCTTGCTTCCGATCAGCAGGGCTGGCATGCGCTCGACCTGGCGTGCAATGCAATGACGCGTTTCACACTGCCCTGGACACCGACCAGACGGGGTACCCAAAGTTGGCCGCTGATGACGATCGAAAGTCGCTACCCGCTCGGCCTGTGGCGTGCCTGGAGTTTGTGGCGGCCCACTGGATTGATTTGCGTCTATCCCGCTCCGGAGAGCCCCGCTCCGCCGGTGCCGGCGCCAAAGCCCGCGCCTGCGAGCGCTGAAATGCCAGCGCAGCCCACGGTGGGCGACGAGCTTGACGAACTGCGCCCCTACCGGCGAGGTGACCCACTGAACCACGTGGTTTGGAAAAGGGGGGCCACCGAGGATCTCATCGTGCGCGCGGCGATCCCTTCCGCAACCCATCTGGAAAACTGGCTGGAGTGGGCTGATCTGCCCTCCGCGCTGACCGTCGAAGCGCGTTTGTCACGCCTTTGCGCCTGGGTATTAGCCGCCTCGCTGGCGCCGCACCCTTATGGTCTTCGCCTACCGGGCCGCGTCATCCCGCCCGGCAATGGTGCCGCCCACACGCGGCGGTGCCTGTGTGCGCTTGCTGGCTTTGCAGTTGTCAAAGCATGCTAGCAACACCGTCGCGTGGCCGTCGTGGCCTTTGGATCGCTGATCTTCGCAGCCTGCCCCGTGGCGCGCGCGATACGCTGTTTCTGATTGTGGTGGCAACGATCACCTTGATCCCGCTGGCCGCCCACATGCCGGCGTGGGCGATTGCTGGCTCGGCCGGGCTTCTTAGCTGGCGTGCATTCTTGGCGTGGCGCAGCCGTCCTTTGCCGCCACGATGGTTGCTGGCGCTAGTTTTGATGCTCGCCTTAGGCGGTTCGATGTTGCAGTTCCACACGATTTTTGGGCGCGATCCCGGCGTCACACTTATCAGCCTTCTACTTGGTCTCAAGGCGCTGGAGACGCGCAACCGCCGTGATACGTATGTGCTCTTCTACCTCGGCTTTTTCGCCGTGGTGGTGAACTTTCTGTACTCGCAATCCGCACTTTCTGCGGCTTGGATGGTGGTGGCAACATCGGGATGGGTCACGGCGCTCATCAATGCCAACTTGCCCGTAGGCCAACCGCCGTTGACGCAGCGTCTGTTGCTCACAGGAAAGCTGCTGGCTCTGGGGACACCCACGATGATCCTGCTTTTTGTCCTTTTTCCGCGCGTCTCAGGCCCTCTGTGGGCGCTACCGGACCCTGCTCAAAGCGTGTCTGGCCTGTCTGACAGCATGGACGCCGGCTCGATCGCCAAGTTGGCGAGCAATGACAGCGTGGTCTTCCGTGTGCAGTTTCACGGCGTGCGCCCGCCCCAGCGGGATTTGTACTGGCGCGGTCCAGTTCTCACGGAGTTCAATGGCCGGCAATGGAGCGCGCAACACACCACCCTGACCCAAATCGCCTCCCGGCCCGACGGGCCCCACGACTTCCACGCGGATGGACCGGCCGTGCATTACACAGTCACGCTGGAACCGTCCCAGCAGCCTTTCGTGTTCGCATTGGATGCGCCCAAGAGGGCACCTGTACTGAAAGGCCTGATACAAGCCCATGTGGTGCAGCTTCCCACCTTGACTCTGCTGGCAAGCCGGCCTGTCTCCCAGCTCACCCGTTACGACCTGACCTCTTACCCCCACTTCGCCTATGGGACGGACGTCTGGGCGACAGGCCTCAAGGCCGACATCCAACTGCCACGCGGGGACAATCCGCGCACCCTAGCCTTTGGTGAGAACGTCGCGCGCAAGGTTCAACGTGAAGGGGGCACCAAATTCCAAGTTGCACAAGCCGTTCTTCAGATGTTTCGGAGCGAGCCATTCCGCTACAGTCTCGACCCCGGTGTTTATCGCGGGCCCAATCAGATCGATCACTTCCTTTTCGATCGCCGGATCGGTTTTTGCGAGCACTATGCCCAGGCCTTCGTCGTGCTCATGCGCGCAGCGGGCATTCCGGCGCGCATCGTCACGGGCTACCAAGGGGGGCGCGAAAACCCAATCGACCGGACTTGGGTCGTCCGGCAGAGCGACGCCCATGCCTGGGCCGAATACTGGATCGCCGGCCGAGGCTGGCTGCGTGCAGACCCGACTGCGATGGTCGATCCCTCGCGCGTGGACCGCAGTGGCTTCACCTTGGCCGCGCGTGAACCGCTGCTGGGCATCCTTACCCTCGGCCCGCGCGATACGGCGCTGCTGCTGCGCCTGAGGAATTTGTCAGACGCGTTCAACAATGCATGGAACCAATGGGTGCTGGACTACGGCCAAAGCCGCCAAAGTGCTTTGCTGCGCACCCTCGGCATGGGCCAACCAGATTGGCGCCAGCTCTCGGCACTGGCAATTGCCGCGCTTAGTGCGGCCTTAAGCCTCACGGGCCTGTTTCTCGTATGGGAGCGCCGCAAAGTGCATCCTTGGGAGGCCGCCTATGCTGCCCTGCGCAAACGGCTTGCCCAAATGGGCATCAAGACCACCGTCGCCGACACGCCTGAAGGCCTGGAGGCGCGCCTTCGCCAAAGTGGCCTGTCGCCCGCCGCCATTACCGACGCATGCAATCTACTCAACGCGCTCGAGCGCTGGCGCTATGCCAAGCCCCCAGACGACAACGGCAAGCGCCATGCGCGCACGCTTGTTGAACTGCGGCTGGCGATCCGTCGACTCCGACTGCAGTGACCTGCCGCAGTTCGTCGGCGCAGGCATCAGGAGCCCTCTACGCAAGACCGGGAAGAGCGCTTGGCATGCCACGGCGGAGCCCCCCACATCTCCGCCCCAGGACGTCAACTGCCATCAATAAATTGGGCGAAGGTGCGCATGGCTTTGGCGAGGATCCAAGGCAACGCCCGGAGGGGGCGCAGGGCACCGCATCCGTTAACCCGGCAGCTTGCCGGTGCGGGTGCGAGCGCAGGCGAAGCCGACACAGGTGTCCATGGCCTGCCGTAAACTTCACATTGTGATGTGTGTCATGTGATTTGTTTCATGCTTTTCTTCCCGGAGATCTCGCCATGAACGCCACACGCCTGTCCAACCACCTCGTCATTGCCCTGCTCAGCGTGGGTCTGCTCGCCGCCGCCCCCGCCGCAAAGGCGGAGCTCATCAGTACGCAACAACTCGCTCAGCAAGCGGCGGGGGCTCCCGACCCGACCCTGACGCGGGATCGCCAGGAGCTAAACGTCTTCCTGGCCCGGGCCGACGTGCAGAAGAAGCTTGAGGAAATGGGCCTGAGCCGCGAGGTCACGCAGCAGCGCTTGACAGCGCTGAGCAATCGCGAGGTCGCGGAGCTTGCCGGAAAAATCAAGACCATGCCTGCTGCGGGCGCTCTCGGTTTTCAGGAAATGGTGATCATTCTGCTGGTCGCCATCTTGGTGGTGCTGGCAGTGTGAATGCAGCCTGCGAGGCAAACACCTTGCAATTCGCACGTCCACACGCCAGCCTGATTCCACGGGCGGCGCTTGCAGTCGCCGTGCTCGGATGCTGCATGATCGGCGGGTGCGCGCTGCCGCCCGGCGGAGATGCCTACAAGGCGCAGTACTTAAACGGCAGTTTGGTTGAGGCCCCCCCTGGTCTGCCCAGCAGCGCGCGTGTCGAAGGGGTTCCTTTCTATGCCGACGACCGTAACTACTGCGGTCCCGCGACTTTGGCAGCTGCACTCGGGTACTCAGGTGTGAAGACCTCGCCCGAGCAGTTGCTCCCGCAACTTTACACACCGAAGCTGGATGGCACACTGCAATTTGACATGCTGGGCGCGACACGCCGCGCGGGTCGATTGGCTTACGTCCTGCCAGGCAAGCTCGCAGCACTATTCGGACAAGTCGCTGCCGGCATCCCGGTCGTAGCGTTGCAGAGAGTGGGTATCGGTGCGCAGGATTGGCATTTCGCGGTCGTAACGGGGTACGACCTTGCTGCCGACACCGTGACTTTGCATTCGAGCACCGCGCGCAACTTGGTGCTGTCAGTCGGGCAGTTTGATCGGTCGTGGGCACCAGGGGGACGCTGGGCCTTCGTTGTTCTTCGGCCTGGACAGTTCCCGGCCAATGTGACTGAATTCGATTATCTCAACGCCGCGTCAACGCTCGAGGGCGTGGCACCCGAGGCAGCACGCGAGGCCTATCACGCCGCACTTGAGCGCTGGCCCAAAGCATGGATTGCAATGATGGGGTTGGGCAATCTGGCCTATGCCCAAGAAGACTATGCTAAGGCCGCCATGCATTTCGCCCAAGCCGCCCGCGCCCATCCGGATGATGGCGACCCACTGAACAATCTCGCCCAAGCCCTGCTCGCCGCAGGGGATTTTCCGGCCGCGCATGGCACCATCGCCGAGGCTATCCGGATCGGCAAGCCGCACCCAGATCTGTACCGGAAAACACTGGAGCAGATCGAGGCAAGGAGTCGGCGCTGAGAACGGTGGAAGAGGCAGTCAACGGAAAATTTCCACTCCTGCCCCGGCGCGGCTGTCTTTCGAATAGCCAAGTCGGTGCGATCTATTTGGCAGCTTGCGCATTCTCCTGATCTCGCCAAGAAGCTCGCCTCGGATTCGCATCCCAACAAAGCGCGCGGCGGCCTTTGGCACCGGAGCGGGGTGCCAAACGTCGATGGCGGCTGATTACACTCATACGTCCGCCTCCCGACGTCATGGATCGCTCTCAACCCCCTACCTCACGCCACCTCCCGCGCCGTCATGCGCTGCGCTGCGCCTTGGCCCTCCTGACTGCCCCTTGGCTTCCGAGGATGGCGATTGCGCAGGGCTCCGATTCTCCTGCGAGTGAAGCCAACATTGCGTCGACGCCGAGCTATGCCGATTCGCCGCGCGCGCTACAGCTGGCCGCACGGCTGGCGCAAGAAACCGAGTTGGACGGAAAATGGATCGCCAGCCAACTCGCCCGGGCACGATTCCAGCCAGAAGTTGTGCGGCTCATCATTCCCGGTAAACCACAGCAGAAGAACTGGGCCGTGTACCGCAGCCACTTTGTTGACGCCATGCGCATTCGTGCTGGGTCAGACTTTATTCAGGAGTTCAGCGTGTGGCTACGCAAAGCTGAAAGCCGTTTCGGTGTGACCCCGGCCATCGTCACCGGCATCCTCGGGGTTGAGACGATCTACGGTCGCAACATGGGCAATTTTCGTGTCCTGGACGCTCTAGCGACGCTATCACTGGACTTTCCGACTACGGCGCCCACGGACCGCAGCGGCTATTTCAGTGCTCAGCTCGGCGACTATCTGCTCTGGTGCCACCAGAATGACTTTGACGCCGCCGAGGTGAAGGGCTCTTATGCGGGCGCCATTGGCATGCCGCAGTTCATGCCGGGAAATATCCTTCGCTACGCGCTGAATTTTGATGGCGGCAGCAAGATTGACATCATCGAAAACCCGGCCGACGCAATTGGCAGCGTGGGCAACTTTCTGGCGGGACACGGTTGGCAACGGGACCAACCCACGCATTTTCCGCTCGTGGTGCCGCACTCCATTGCGCCCGGCACACTGGAACGGCTTCTCGAGCCTGACATCATTCCGAGCTTCAGCCCGCCGCAATTACAAGCCGCAGGCCTGCCCCTCCCACCCCGCGCTCTGGACTATGCGGGCAAGCTCTCCGTGGTGCAATTACCCAATGCAGACGGCGAACCTGACTACATTCTGGGAACCGATAACTTCTACGTTGTAACTCGTTACAACCACTCCGCCCTCTACGCGCTGGCGGTGATCGAACTCGGCAACGCCGCTTTGGCCGCGGCGCAGACATGAGCGATCTGCCACACACAGACACCAAACACCTAAACGGATCTAACCATGGCGTATCTCCCCAATGTCAAAATGACGATTGCCGTGCTGGTCGCCACTGCCGCTCTGTCAGGCTGCGGTGTGATGGCTGCCCCATGCCGCGTAGCATCGGCGGGCATCAAGATGATTCCAGTCGTCGGCCATGTCGCCGCAGCTCCCACGGATGTCTGCGCAGCGGTAATTGACCCTTGACACGCTGGTCATCGCCGCACATTGGGGCGCAAGCGCGGATTCCAAAACCGATCAACTGCGCCTCCCCACCATCCAAACCCGCGCGAAATGCATCCGTCTCAGCGGAACTGGCGTCGCAAGTAGGATGAGGGACAGCATCAGCCAGGTCACCGTCCGCGGCGCGACGCGAGCCTCGGCGCAGAGTTCCCTGTGATATTTTTGCGGCCCTGCGCGCGCTGCCGTCTGCAGGAAATGCGCAGAGATGTCTGCCGTCTTGGGACGAAAGGGATTGGTGGCGTCCACCGCAGATCTGGCTTGCCATGCTCCTCAGCGTGCCGGCGACACTCGCGGTCGCGCTCGCAACGCGACGTGAATGCCGGCAAAGATCAGTGCAGCGCCGAATAGGTGATAAAGCGCGATGCCTTCATGAAGGAACACGTAGGACAGAAACGCCGCAAAAATCGGGGCTAGATTGCCGAAATAGGCTGGAATCTGTGCTCCTGTGCGCGCCACCGCCGTGCCCCAGCACACGTAGGCCAGGAGCGAGGCCAGAACTGCCACGTAGGCGATCGCCAGAGCCACTGACAGTCCCCACTGCGTGCTTTCCCCCAATCCCCAATGCTCAAACGCCGCAAACGGCGCAATAAATAGCGTGCCCCAAGCCATCTGCGCGGTCAACGACACGAATGGCGATAGACCCAGCGGACGGCGGCGCAGTTCCCAAGTGTAAAAGCCCCACAAGAACACGGCGACCAACATGATGATGTCGCCGGCTGCCAAATGCAGTTGCAGCAAATGTGCCAGATGCCCTTTTGTAACCACCACGCCGACCCCTGCGATCGACAGTGCAGCCCCCCACCACGATTCGGCCCCAATCGGCTCGCGGTAGAACAAGGCGCCAATGAGCAAAATAAACACGGGAGCTGCGGACGTGATCAAAGACACATTGAGCGGCGTGCTGGTATGCAGGGCAACGTACTGCAACGAGTTGTAGCAGGCCACACCAAGAAAACCCATCCTTGCCAATGCAACCCATTGCCGTCGCAAAATCGCGCGGCTTCGCCATAGCGGCACGGCAGTAAAGAGCACAGCCACAATAAGCGCAAAAAACCAGCGGTAAAAGCTAAGCGCAAGGGGCGGGATTTGCCCTACCATCAATCGACCGACAACGGCGTTGCCCGCCCAGAAAAATGGTGGCAGGATGAGCAAGACGAGGGTGTTGAAATTCAATGTGTGGTGGGATCGCATGCCTGCATTATTTCAAGCGCGCGCAAATCGCGCTGCGGTCACGTACACACCGCAGTCGGTGCCTAATTCGTAACCTCATCGAACAGACCACAGACCTTTGCCCTTGCTTCGCACGCAGCCAACGGGCCTCACCACCTGCAATGCGCATCCCAATCACACCTCTGCGCCTGGTTCGGCTCACTTCGCCGCACGGCGGCTGCCATCATGGGCCAACGAAGCCCAGGCCCCCTGCGAGGGAAGGTTGGGGGTCCGCGCATTGGTTCGCGGACTGCCCATGAAGGCATTGACTGGGAAGCCGGACCCATGATGACCTTCGGATTGCCAGCTAATTGGCGGACATTCACTGCTGTGATCCCCTGTGCAACCACGGCAGTGCCATGCCACAATCAGCGCACCGCCTACCCACAGTTTCGCCGCCCATGAGTCCTACTCTGCGCATTGCCGTGGTATCTGATATTCACGGAAACCTGCCTGCGCTCCAGGCTGTGCTCCTCGACGTGGCTCGGCGTGGTGCGGACATCGTGGTCAATTGTGGCGACTTGGTGAGCGGCCCTTTGTGGCCGCGCGAAACAGCGGAACTGCTGATGCAGCATAATTGGGCAACCATCGCTGGCAACCACGAGCGGCAATTGCTCGCATGTGCTCACTTACCTGGCGACGCCGCCGACCGGTACGCCTTTGATGCGCTTACCCAGCAACAACGCGATTGGCTCGCCAGGCTTCCAGAATCCTCCCTGCCCGCGGATGATGTATGCATGGTGCATGGAAGGCCTGGCAGCGATCTTGACTATTTGCTGGAAACGGTCACGCCCGACGCAGGAGCACTCGGTGCACGCATGGCAACGCAGCGAGAAATCGCCGAGCGACTGGCGAGGTTCGATGCACCGGCCCTTTTGCTCTGCGGCCACAGCCACCAGCCCCGTGTCGTGAATCAAGGAACAACTCTGATCGTCAATCCAGGTAGCGTCGGCCTGCCAGCGTTCGACGATGACCACGGCGGCATGCATATCATCGAAACTGGCGGAGCGCACGCGCGCTATGCCCTTTGCGAGCGTCGTGCGGGGCGCTGGAGCGCAGCACTGATCGCGATTGATTATGACTGGGATGCAGCCGTGACCAAGGCAAGCGCTGCTGGGTTTCAGGATTGGGCACGTTGGCTTGCCACGGGGCGGGCGCGCAGCTAGTTGGCACGCCTTGAACCCGGTCAGGCCCTCACGTCGTCGCCGCAGCGTCCAGACTCTGCCAAGCCAATTCCCATTGGCCGCTGAGAAATTTGTCCAGCCAAAACGCCCCAATAACGGTCTTAACGTCGGTCACCGTTCCATCTCGAACCCAGCTCAGCAAGTCCGCCGGCTCAGCCTCGAACACTTCGAGGAACTCATGCGCGTCGAGCTGCTGGCTGCCCGCTTCGAGGCCGCGCGCAAATGTCAAATGAATCGCCTCGTCCGAGTAGGAAATCGCGTTGTTAATGACGCCAATATAAGCCCACTGTGCTGCACTGTACCCGGTCTCTTCTCGCAGTTCGCGCTTGGCACAGAACTGCCAACTCTCGCCAGCATCAAGCTTGCCTGCAGGAAACTCAACCATCACACGACGCATCGGGGTACGCCACTGCCGCTCCATCAAGACTCGTCCATTGTCCAGCAGCGGAATGACCATCACCGCGCCCGAGTGCTTGATGTATTCCCGCGTCGCGAGCACTCCGTCGGGCAGACGCACCGTGTCGCGCTGGACATGAAGAAACTGTCCATCAAACACCCGCTCAGTGGAGACCTGAGTTTCCTTAAGATGGGACTGCTCAGTTTGACTCACGTCGATTTGAGGATCTCGCCCCAAGCTAGCTTTCCACCCGCCGCATCAGATAGCGCAGCACATAGCCTGGGAAAGCCAAGACCAGGAACATCGCGGCTGATACGGCGTAGAACTCCCAATGTTGCGGGTAGATCTGTCCCAGGCGAGACTCCAGGCTCAACGATATGCCCCCAACGACGAAATACAGCACCACGACCTCGGCCACCCGCAGGAGCCAACCTTTCGGGCTTTTCAGGGGAAATACCAGGAAGAACTGGTTGGAAAGGAATGGAAGGTTGGCACCAATAATTGCAAGCACCAGGACCAGCCAAACAGCAGAGGATTGCATAAGCAAGAAACTCCAGTGACGTCTGCGTTCAATGCAGTGTGTTGGCGATGGCTTGATAGCACAAGGTCATCAGGCCACCCGGCAGGATACCTAGACCCAACACAGCCAACCCGTTAAGCGACATCAGAGCCCAAGCGACGGGCGAAGCCTGTATGCGGTGCTCGCGCGTTGGCGCGTCGAAATACATGGTTTTCACCATGCGCAGATAGTAAAAAGCGCCAATCACCGAGAGCACCACGGCCACCACCACTAACCAAACACGGCCAGTGGCCAGGAGCACGGAAAGAACTTCAAATTTCGCGTAAAAACCCGCAAAGGGGGGCAACCCGGCAAGCGAGAACATCAAGAACGTCATGATGCCGGCGAGCCATGGGTGGCTCTTGCCAAGCCCGGCAAAATCCTTCAGATCTTCGGCTTCAAAACCCTGATGGGCCATGAACATGATGACCCCGAAGGTCCCGAGTGTCGTGAGCACATAAATGACCAGATAAAACATTGCCGCACCGTAGGCAACTGATGCGGATATGCCGTTGCCATTAATCATGCCAGACATCAGGCCTAGGAGCATAAATCCGATCTGTGCGATGGTCGAATATGCCAGCATGCGCTTGAGGTTGGTCTGCGCAATAGCCGCAAAGTTCCCCACGACGATGGAAAGCAGCGCCAGTACCATCAGCATCTGCTGCCAGTCTACGGCCAGCGGGAACATGCCTTCGACTAGCAAGCGTATGGCCATCGCAAAGGCCGCCAGTTTGGGCGCCCCACCTACCAATAGCACGATGGCCGTGGGCGCACCTTGGTACACGTCGGGAATCCACATGTGAAAGGGCACTGCGCCGAACTTGAAGGCAACACCGGCGACGATGAATACGAGCCCCATGACCAGCGCGGCACGATTGATCGGCTCCATGGCAATCGTCTTGAACGCCACGCCCAAATCCAGGGAGCCGGTAGCGCCATAGATCATGCTCATACCGTAGAGCAAGAAACCAGAGGCCAATGCCCCCAGCACGAAGTACTTCATTGCTGCTTCGGTCGCCAGGGCTGAATCGCGCCGCAGCGCCACGAGTGCATACAGCGCGAGCGACAAGAGCTCTAGGCCCAGATAGATCATCAACAGGTTATTGCCGGAGATCATGACGAACTGACCTAGCAGCGCAAACAGCGAAAGGCTAAAGAGTTCGCCACCCCACATGCCTCGGTCCAGCGCATAGCGTCGGGCGTAGATCAGGCTGATGCCAGTGGCCGCAGTCGTAAACAACTTGAGCAACATGGCCATCGGATCCACGATGACCATGCGCTGCATGGCGAATATCTCAAGGCCCGAGGCGTAATAGGCGCCGCTCATGACAGCCAGTACGAGCAGTGTAAGGAGCGTGAGGCCGTATGCCACGCGATGGTCTGCGTCCTTGAAAAACAGGTCGGCGAGCATGACCACGCAGGCCATGACTAGCAGGTAGATCTCGGGGTAGATCGCAATCCAGTTCATCATCAGGTAGGCGGTTTACTGCAGTTTGGAGGCAGCCACATGCTGCAGGAGTTGGGTGACGCTGGCTTGCATGGGGTCGGTAAAGAATTTGGGGTACAAGCCGAACCACAGGACCGCAGCAGCGAGCAGAGCCAAGATGACGAACTCACGCGACCCGATGTCCTTCAGCGCGGCCACATAGTCGTTGCGGACGGGGCCAAAGAACACACGCTTGACCATCCAAAGCGTGTAACTGGCGCCGAGGATCAGGGTCGTGGCAGCCAACATGCCGAGCCAGAAATTGCTCTTCACAGCGGCAAGAATCACCATCCATTCGCCGACGAAACCACTTGTGCCCGGCAAGCCAGCGTTGGCCATCGCGAACAGCACGGCAAATGCGGCAAAGTGGGGCATGACCGTCGTGACGCCTCCATAGTCGGCAATCGCACGAGTGTGCATGCGGTCATACAACACGCCAATGCTCATGAACATCGCACCCGAAACAAAGCCGTGCGAGATCATCTGCATCAAGCCGCCCTGCACACCAAGGTCGGAGAACAGGAAAAAACCAAGCGTGACGAAACCCATGTGCGCGATGGACGAATAGGCGACCAGCTTCTTCATGTCCGTTTGCACCATGGCCACCAGCCCGATATAAATGACCGCAATGATGGATAGCGTGATGATGATCGGAGCCAGCTCGTGGCTTGCATCAGGCACGATGGGCAACACAAACCGCACGAAACCGTACGCGCCAAGCTTAAGCATGATGGCGGCAAGGACGATGGAACCACCCGTCGGGGCCTCAACGTGCGCATCGGGCAGCCACGTATGCACCGGCCACATTGGGATCTTCACCGCGAATGCGAAAAAGAAGGCTGCGAAAAGCAGGACCTGCGCGACACTGGATAGTGGAACCGTGTACCAGTCAAGAATGTTGAAACTACCGCCGGACTGGAAGTAAAGATAGATGAGCGCCACAAGCATCAGCAGCGAGCCAAGGAGCGTATAGAGAAAGAACTTGAACGCTGCATACACGCGGCGTGGTCCTCCCCAGATTCCTATGATCAGGTACATCGGAATCAGCGTTGCCTCGAAGAACACATAGAACAAAATGCCATCGAGTGCGCAAAACACGCCAACCATCAACCCGGAAAGAATCAGGAATGAGGCCATGTAGAGCGCTACGCGCTCGGTGATGACCTCCCAGCCCGCGATCACCGTAATGACCGTGATGAAGGCGGTAAGCGGGATAAACCACAGGGAAATACCGTCGATCCCGAGGTAATAGTGAATGTTAAACGGCTCAATCCACGGTGCACGCTCGACAAACTGCATGCCCGCGTCGGCCAGATTGAAGTTCGTGACCAGCGGGATTGTGACCAGGAAACTCAAAATGCTTCCGGCAAGCGCCAATGAGCGCATAGCCGGAGCGTTGGAATCCCGCCCGAGCAGCAATATCAGGATGCCGAAGGCGATGGGCGTCCAGATGGACAGGCTCAGCAAGGGTAGCGATTGCATAAGGTTGAACGAAGCCGCGGGCCCTGTTGGATTTATCGGATGAACCAGCCGGACAGCAGCTTGCCCGGAACGAATAGCCACATGAATACGACCACACGGCTTCGTCCACGCTCATCCCCATCTCGCGCACCGCCAGGGCGATG
>JABBOE010000041.1:19403-26788 GCA_019351955.1 Pseudomonadota bacterium | reverse complement strand
CATCTCGTTGGAATCGTGGCCCCGTCCCCAGGCTCATACCTCGTTGGACAAGACTCCGAGTTGACGAGTGGCGTCGAATGGTGCAGCATGCAAAATTCCGCAGCATCGCGATCCTGCCATGGCTCCTGCGGCACAAACACGTCGTCACGATCCTGATCGCTTCGATCTGGATCGCTTTCTCACGGCTCAAGCAGGCGCGTATGCGCAAGCGGTTGGCGAGCTGCGTTCCGGTCACAAGCAATCACACTGGATGTGGTTCATTTTTCCGGAGTTCACCGGCCTCGGCGCCAGTCCCATGTCCCAACGCTACGCCATCAGGAGCCTAGCCGAAACAAAGGCGTACTTACTGCATCCCTTGCTGGGAGTGCGGCTTCTCGAATGCACACGGATCGTGAATGGTCTGCAGGGCCCCTCCGCACACCAGATTTTCGGGAGCCCTGACGATGTCAAGTTTCATTCGTCGATGACGCTCTTCGAGCTTGCAGGTGGCCCCCATTCGGAGTTCACGCGTGCGCTGGAGAAGTACTTTTCCGCCGAAAGGGACCGAAAGACCCTGGAGTTCGTTCGTGACACCGGTGCCCAAATTGACGGCGAAACCTAATTTTCGAGGCAAACTCCAGCGACACATGCACCAGTATCAATCCCCGATGGCCGAACAGGCTACCCGATTGATGCACATTGACCGGCGCCCGGGTGAGTCCATCCGAGCGAAGCACCAAACCGTACGTCCTTGTTTTGGCACCATGCTCAAGGGCAGCGATGCATCGATTGTTTGAACGCACCGCCGATCCGCCATGTCTGCGTTTGCCGAGGCGGATGCGCGCGACCAATTGGCGGGAGACCCGGGTTGTGGCTATGGGTGGAACCTTCGCGCGCTGGCCCGAAGGTATCCCAACCTGCGCGGATCAGGTACTGACTCTGACGGCGCTGCGGAACACGTCTCGCAAGCTCGCGCCCTGGAGGTGAGCAAGGGTTTGGCGACAGTTCGCGGTTTCTTGTGGGTGACATGCATGATCTCGCCCCGGACGAACCAGCCGATTTGATCGCGATGATGAAACAGCCCGTGCATCACATGTGGGAGATCGGGCCAGCTAGCCTCTTTGCCTGGCTGGATGCCAATCTCAAACCGCAACGCTGTGGGTGCGGTCTGGAAGCCCGTCTGGTTCCCAGACCGCACTGCCCTGCGCGCGTCCAACCGCAGAGGCATGGTCTTCCACAACCTTCGCGAGCATGTTCAGGGCAACCGCTTTCTCTGGACGGACAAAATCATGAGCGGGTGCGCAAAAACGGGAATGCCCGCGCAGGTGTACCTGTTCGCTCACGATGTAGAGGCAATCATCTTTGCAAAACGCTAACAACGCCCATGCGCAAGATCAAAGAAAAATTGCTGAGGAGCGCGTAACGTAGGCTTGTTTCCATTAAACGCGGCCCATGAACAAGAACATTCTCCTGATCCAAGGCCACCCCGACCTCAGCCAGCATCATTTTTGCCATGCCCTTGAAAAGGCATACGCGGAGGGGGCGATGACCACTGGGCATAAGGTCCAACACGTCAACGTCGCGGCCTTGGATTTTCCGATCCTGCGCAGCCCGCAGGAATGGGAGCACGGAACGCTGCCTATGGGCTTGGGGCGCGCCCAAGCGGTGATCCGCTGGGCCAATCACATTGTGGTGCTTTTTCCGCTTTGGCTGGGCGATATGCCGGCGCTACTCAAGGCGTTTCTTGAGCAGGTTGCACGCCCCGGTTTTGCTTTCTCCAGTGAGGCCGGGAATCCGTTTGCCCACAAGGGCCTTGTCGGTCGCTCGGCACGGGTAGTTGTCACCATGGGGATGCCAGCCTCAATGTATCGTTGGTACTTCCGCGCCCACAGCGTGCGCTCCTTGGAACGCAATATTTTGGGCTTTGTCGGCATCGCTCCAGTCAACGAAACGCTGATCGGCATGACCGGCAAACTCGACCCGATAGAGGCTGGAAAGTGGCTGGAACGCCTCAGGGAACTTGGCGGGCGTGGCGAGTGACGATGAACGGATTCGCTTGATCCAAGGCGGCCAGCGATGAAACATGGAGAATGGCTCTTCTAACAGCACACGAAACGGCCTCCAGCCCCCTCCATCCATGCCCGCACCTCCACGAAACAACAGGGCCGTCGGCGATGTGCTGGCGAACGCCCTGCAGCGCACGTTGGAGATCTCCACAGGGCGTACGGTGCGGCGTATCGAGACGCATATATCGTGGGTGCTGCTTGACGGGGAGCACGCCTGGAAAATTAAAAAACCTGTGCAGTTCGGCTTCCTGAACTTTACGTCGCTCAAGCTTCGACATCGCGCGTGCGAGGATGAACTGCGCTTGAACCGACGACTCGCCCCGACGCTCTATCTTGACGTCGTACCAATTCATGGAAGGCCTGATGCTCCATGCTTGGGCGGTGGGGGAGAACCCATCGAATATGCATTGCGGATGAGGCAATTCGCCTCGGGTGCATTGCTGAGTGAACGACTGGCTTCAGGTTGCGTGAACGGTGCGCTGATCGATCGATTAGCGGCACGCTTGGCCGCGTTTCATCAAGCTGCCGCCATCGCACCTGCCGTCACGGCCCATGGCAGCGCGCCTCAAATTCGTGCTCAGACCGCACGGGTTCTCGCGGGCTTCGGGTCACAAGACGCGAAGGGTGAACTTGGCACGTTGTGTGCGTGGTGCGATACGCAGGGTCGCGATCTGGCCGCTACGTTCGACAGACGCAAACGCCAGGGATGGGTGCGGGAGTGTCACGGTGATCTCCACCTGCAGAACATTGTCGCGCTCGGAGATGACATCACGGCGTTTGACTGCATTGAATTCGATCCCGACTTACGGTGGATCGACGTGCAGTGTGACATCGCATTTCTCACCATGGACTTGGCCGCTCATAATCGCGCCGACTTAGCTTGGCGATTTCTTGACCGCTGGCTTGAATACCATGGCGATTATGCAGGCCTTGCAGTATTGCGGTACTACGAGGTTTACCGTGCTTTGGTCCGCGCGCTTGTCATACGCCTACGCCACTCCGAGGGGTTGGAGGCGGCAGGGCCAGACTATGTTGCTGTCGCGCGAAGCTTTGTGGAGGCACACAATGCGCGCCTGTTGATCACACACGGGCTTTCCGGATCGGGGAAGAGCTATGTCGCGCAGCGGCTTTTAGAGGTCGCCGGCGCTATTCGCCTGCGCTCGGACGTTGAGCGAAAGCGCCTCTTTGGGCTCAGCGCTCTTGATGTCTCCTCGGCGCGAGCGCCACAGGGAATCTATGCGCGCGCTGCAACGCAAGGCACGTACGAGGCGCTGTACGCCGCGTCTGCGGTAGTGCTCGATGCGGGTTACCCAGTAATTGTCGACGCGACATTTTTGCGTGCAGGCGAGCGCGATGCGTTCCGCAATCTGGCGCGGCGCAAAGGCGTTCGCTTCTCAATCCTGTACTGCCACGCTGATCATGCAACGCTCCGCGAACGCGTTCAAGCGCGCCGTCACCGTGCCGACGATCCGTCCGAAGCGGATCTTGCCGTGCTTGAGCGACAGCGCGTTTTTTGCGAACCTTTGACCCAAGCGGAGCTGCTGCATTGCATTGAGATTGACACGGGAGGGCCTATCGACGTGCAGACCCTCGCTCGACGGTGGCTTTATGAATCCAAACCCGATTGACCCCCCCGCAATCCAGTCCAAACGCTACTTCGATGTTTGCAATGGAGATGCTGATGGCCTGTGCGCGGTACTTCAATGGCGACTCGCAACGCCCGCCCCCGCCGAGCTGATCACAGGGCTCAAGCGCGATATCGACCTACTCGGCCGCGTACATGCGTGCTCGGACGATGAAGTCCTTGTCTGCGATCTATCGATGCAACGCAATCGTCCAGCGCTTATGCGGCTGCTCCAATCGGGGGTACGCGTCAAGTATTTTGACCACCACGATGTGCATCACGTTCCACGACACCCAAGACTGTTGGCGCATATTGACGGCTCTCCCAGCATCTGCACGAGCTTGTTGGTCGACCGCTACCTCGCCGGGCGCTTTCGCGCGTGGGCGGTTGTTGGCGCTTACGGCGACAACCTGCACGCCGTTGCCGACAAGGCGGCCTCCACGCTCACTTTGAGCGCGGCGCAGCGCGAAAGCCTGCGACAACTTGGAGAAACCGTCAATTACAACGCCTACGGTGACGATGAAAGCGATGTCTACATCGCACCTGGCAAGCTCTACGCATTGATGGCGCCCTATTCGACCCCCCTACTTTTCCTCGAGCACGAGGGCATTGCCCATCGCATCAATGCCATGCGCCGCGCAGATCTTGCGCTGGCCCAGACGTCCCCTGTCCTATTCGAGTGCGCGCAAGGCCGTGCGCGCCTTCTATATGACGCGCCGTGGAGCCGACGAGTCATGGGAACGTTCGCCAACGCGCTGGCGGCGGCTGAGCCCATTCTTGCCCATGCCGTTCTGAGACGACATGCCACCGGCGACTTTGTCGTGAGCGTGCGCGCGCCACTTGTGAGGGGGTCTGGGGCGAGCACCGTATGCACGCGCTTCGGTGGCAGTGGACGCGCCGGCGCGGCTGGCATCGACCACCTGCCACAGCATAAACTCGGCCAATTTCTCGACGCCTTTGCAACGGCGCAGTGGGGACTCGCGTGAGCCCGCGTCCCATTTCAATACTCGCTCAGGGTCGATTGCTGTCGATGAGGCGCCTGTGCTCGAAGAGCATTGCGCAGCAGCACGGCAGCATCAGGGCCATCGAGACTGCAAAGGGACTGCAGCCGCCTCTGGACCATCCTACCCAAATTGCCGGGGATTTAGGACCGTGCACTTCCAAGGAAAACGCAGGCGCGTCGCTCACGGCGCAGCTCGCCACCGAGCTCCCGCGTTCGCATCGCGGTGCATTCTTTGACCTTATGTCTTTTGCGATTCGCCGCCAGAGAAATCAGGAAATACCAGCCCTGGTGAACTCACGATTGCAATGTGCGCACCGGCCAAGTCGGTATCTGCAAATGCCTGCGCGCCAGATTGACCCGCTGCGATGACGACAACCGACCTGGCATCCTTGACTCGTGGATTGAGCAGCGCGGAGGCTACGAGGCGGCGTCGCCGATCCGGCCCCAACCAGATCGTCCCGAAACACCATCGCCATCTTGTCTGGGAGTTCCTCGCCCGATTTCAAAATCCGCTGGTCCTTATCCTGCTGGCGGCGATCGGGATCTCGGCGCTCACTGGAGACATGACCGGAAGCTGGGTTATTGGCCTCATTGTCGTGGCGAGCGTCACCCTTGATTTTTTTCAGGAGCACCGTGCGGGAAAAGCAGCAGAACATCTCGCTGCCCAAGTCGCTGTAACCGTGTGCGTGTTGCGCGACGGCGTGCGCGGCGATCTCCCGCTGGCGCAACTGGTTCCCGGCGACTTGGTCTTTTTGTCTGCTGGCAACCTGGTTCCAGCAGACGGCGTTGCGCTTGTAGTCGAAGACTTCTTCGTCAACCAGGCCCAACTCACGGGTGAGCCCTATCCGGTTGAAAAGCATGCCAGCCCCACCGCCACGCCTGAAATTTGGGATCCCGATGCGCCCAATGCAATTCTCATGGGAAGTTCGGTGGTAAGCGGCTCAGCGACACTCCTCGTCATGCGCACAGGCACCCTGACCGCATTTGGGCAGATCTCCACGTCTTTGAATAAGCAACCGCCCGCCACTGCCTTCGAGCGGGGCACCCGCCAATTTGGCATCTTGATCATGCGCCTGACCCTCGGGTTGGTGCTCTTTGTACTTCTGGTGAACATTGCCCTGCACCGGCCTCTACTCGAGTCGTTCCTGTTTGCTGTGGCTCTTGCCGTCGGGCTGACGCCCGAACTCCTTCCCATGATCGTGTCCGTGACGCTTGCGCGTGGAGCCATGCGCATGGCGCACAAGAAGGTGATCGTCAAGCGTCTTTCAGCTATTCAGGATATGGGGTCCATGGATGTGCTGTGCACAGACAAGACTGGCACATTGACGGAAGCACGAATCCGTCTTGAGAGGCATGTCAACGCGTTGAACCAAGAGAGCTTGAGGGTTCTCCAATTCGCCTACCTGAACAGCGCCTTTGAGACCGGCCTGAAAAGCCCACTCGATGATGCCATTTTGCAGCACAGTGAAATCGAGATCGACGGTTGGGAAAAACTCGATGAAGTCCCATTCGATTTTGAGCGCCGCCGTGTCTCGGTCCTTCTCGAAGGCCATGAAGGCCGCATCCTGGTGGCCAAAGGAGCGCCCGAGGACATACTTGCCCTGTGCACGGACTACGAAGATATTGACGGAGTACCCGCCGCACTGGGCGCGGGCGACCGAGAGCGCATCGACGCCCTTTTCAGCACCCTCGGCGAGGACGGGTTTCGCATTTTGGCCATTGCCTGGCGCAAGGTTCCCGCGACTCAAAGCCATGCGGTTCTGACAGATGAGTCTGCGCTCGTTTTTGCGGGCTTCGCCGCATTCCTCGACCCACCAAAGGCCAGCGCCGCCAAGGCGCTCGCTGCAATGGCGCACAGCGGGGTAGCGGTCAAGATCATCACTGGAGACAACGAAAAGGTTACACGCTACGTCTGTGCGCAACTCAGAGTGCCGGTTTCCGGCGTTTTGACCGGAAGCGACATCGCGGCCATGAATGACGATGCGCTACGCGCGCGTGTGGCCGACGTGAACCTTTTCTGCCGAGCCAATCCGGCTCAGAAAAATCGAATTATTCTCGCCCTCAAGTCACGCGGTCACGTTGTAGGCTATCTCGGCGATGGCATCAACGATGCGCCCTCGCTGCATACCGCCGACGTGGGCATCTCGGTGAACGGCGCCGTTGATGTGGCGAAACAAGCGGCAGCCATGATTCTTTTACAGAATGACCTCAATGTGCTTCACGCAGGCATTCTGGAAGGCCGTCGCACCTTCGGTAACGTCATGAAATACATCATGATGGCCACCAGCTCCAATTTCGGCAACATGTTCAGCATGGCTGGCGCCGCCTTGGTGCTGCCGTTCCTTCCGATGTTGCCGCTCCAGATTCTTCTCAACAATTTGCTCTACGACATCTCCGAAATGCCGCTTCCACTGGACAACGTGGATGATGAAGACCTGACGATGCCAAAACGCTGGGATATGGCCTTCATACGCAATTTCATGCTAACCATAGGCCCCATCAGCTCAGTATTCGATTTGCTCACTTTTTATTTGCTCATCAGATTGCTCAAAGCGGATGAAGCTCTTTTTCACACCGGCTGGTTTGTGGAATCGATCGCCACCCAGGTTCTCGTTATTTTTGTCATACGCACTCGCCGCAACCCTCTTCGCAGCCATCCACATGTTTGGCTCACACTCCTATCCCTCGGGGTGGTCGTCTTGTCCATGATGCT
>JABBOE010000041.1:0-19393 GCA_019351955.1 Pseudomonadota bacterium | reverse complement strand
ACGCTCTTCCGATCTTGCCTTGTTGCGCTCCCCAATGGCCATGAACGTCCGAGTTATCTTGCGGCCGGTCTTGGGGTCCGTAGGGGCGAGGCTCTTGAGCTTGAGCCGGTTGTTCCCATTCAGGCCTTTGGCCTTGTCGCCGACCTTACCGCCCGTCTGGGAGGAGTAAGCGGCGGCATCGTCGTAACCGCCGTAGTAGTCGTCGTAACCACCGTAGTAATCGTTGTAGCTCATTGCCGCCGGCCCGTTCTTGTCATAGGCTCACACTCCTATCCCTCGGGGTGGTCGTCTTGTCCATGATGCTGCCGTTCTCACCACTGGCAAATCAATTGGGATTTGTGCCGCTGCCGCTGAAGTTCTTCGGTCTCTTGATCGTCATGTTGCCGCTCTATCTGAGTCTGGTGGAATTCGGGAAGCGGTGGTTCTACAGGCGATATGGCGCATTGCCACTCGGGGCGGTTGCACGCCGTCAACCTGAGTGAACCGGCAGGCGTTGCGCTGGCCGACCGCCGCTTGACGGGCAATCGGGTTTGCCAATCGCGAAGGGTTCGGCCTACACTCGCCGCTGCTGCAGCCAACTTACCCTATTGGTTTCAGCAGATGGCCGCCTGTTCACACAATGAACCGCGCAGCATGCCTACTCGCTTATGCAGCCCCTCATCACGTGGCTGCTGTTGCAGTTCGTCTGTTCGCGGATACAAGAATGAAGAGCGGCTCCATTCAACCGGCCCTAGGGCCATCGAAAGTGGAGACTCAGATGCGAACCTTACCCCGAACCTTGCAATTTGCCGTTGCGGCACTATCCCTTTCCGTTGCTTCGGCTTACGCAGCAACGCCAATCAAGATTGGCGTGCAAGCGCCGATTACCGGTCAATACGCCAACGAAGGCCAAGGCATCGCCGACGCGGTCAAGCTCTTGGTCAAACAGCAAAACGCCAAGGGTGGCTTGCTTGGACATCCACTGGAAGTGAAGGTCTGCGACGACCAGGGTGAGGCAGCACCAGCGGCGATTTGCGCAAGGCAATTGGTGAATGACGGCGTATTGGCCGTCATTGGAAGCTATACAAGCGGTGCAGCGCTGGCGGCACAACCCATCTATGCCCGCGCGAATGTGATTCAGACGTCGGACGGCACGAGCGATGAACTGACAGCGCGCAATTACAAGACCTTTTTCCGCAATGCCCCTCCCAACAGCGCCGAGGCCCTGTTCACCGCCAATTATTTCAAGGCCATGGGGTACAAGCGCATCGCTGTGGTTACAGACCACTCCAGTTTTGCAACCGGCTTGGCGGATTCGGTGATCATGGACGCCAAGAAGGAAGGCATTGACGTGCTGGACAAGGAGTTCATCAACGCTGGATCCCAGAATTACACGCCCGTGCTCACCAAGCTCAACGCCCTTAACCCCCAAGTCGTCTACTTCTCGGGCTATTACACGGATGGCGGCCTGGTCAAAGCACAGATGGCGCAGCTAGGCATGAAGGCACAGTTCGTCGGCGGTGACGCCAACCAGAATGTGGCGTTTGCAAAGATCGCAGGCAAGGCGGCTGCGGGAGCTGTGATCATCAATGTCCCGGCTCCCGAGGACCTACCTTACCCGGCGGCCAAGGAGTTCCTGACTCAATTCAAACAAGCGTATGGGCATCCGCCACCGAGCATCTTCACCCTAACGAATGCGGACGGGCTGCGCGCCATCATCTACACCGCTGAGAAGATCAAGAGCGCGGACGCGGGCCGGCTGATTCCCGCGTTGCATGAATTGAAGGACTTTGAGGGTCTGACGGGTACGTTCTCATGGAATGCAGTCGGTGAGCGCACAGGAAGTCCGTATGTTGCCTTCGATGTCACGCCGACTGGTAGCTACAAGATCACCTATCCGCCCGAAGCAGTCGCGAAGTAAACAAGGCACGCCCGGAACAGGGCGCGGCGGCACGGGCTTGGAGGCCCGTGCCGGACCGTCAAGAATTTTGGCAAGGAGACAGGTTCATGCTGAGCACAGTGCTTCAGCAGTTCGCTAACGGTCTGACCGTCGGTGGCATCTATGCGCTCATCGCGCTGGGCTACACGATGGTCTACGGCGTCCTGCGGCTGATTAATTTCGCACACGGTGATCTGTGCATTTTTGGGGCCTACATCGGCTTGGTGGCCCTGGGATCCGGTGCTGGCAGCGGCCAGACTCACCTGCTTTTGGTCGGCGCCGCCTTCATTTTGGCCGCGGTGGTGGTAGGAGCCGCTGGGTTGCTCCTTGAGTTCACGGCTTACAGGCCCCTGCGCAAAGCGGACCGTTTGTCGGCCGTGGTTTCGGCGCTTGGGGCCTCATTGTTTATCGAAAACGGCATCATGCTCATCTGGGGGCCCCAGTTGCGCGTATTTCCCGACAACCTACTTCCATCCATGCATTGGACGCTAGGCGGGGCACGCATCGACCTTGTGCAACTCCTCATCATGGCCGGTTCTGCCATTCTTATGGGCATTTTGTACTGGTTTGTGCATCACACGCGCTACGGAACGGCGATGCGTGCAGCGGCCAGCGACCAAGACGCAGCACGGTTGATGGGCATCAACGTCAACCGGGTGATTGCCAGCGTGTTCGTGATTGGACCAGCCATCGGCGCTGTCGGCGGGCTATTTGTCGGCCTCTACTACAGGCAGGTCTATTTCACAATGGGCTGGACCTATGGCTTGAATGCCTTTATTGCGGCCATCATTGGAGGCATCGGAAACATTCCAGGCGCAATGCTCGGAGGCGTGTTGCTGGGACTGTTCAACGCTTTCGCTGCGGGTTTCGTCTCCAGTTCGTGGCAGGAGGCCATTACGTTCGGGCTGCTCATAGGCATTCTGCTCATTAGGCCGTCTGGCCTCTTAGGTGAACGCGTGGCGGAGAAGGTATGAAGAAAACGCTCGCAATTCTGCGCCACCCCTGGGTTGGCGCGGCACTCTGGGTCGGCGGCCTAATGGTGCCGCTCGTGCTGAACCAGACCTGGGTGTTCATCGCGTCGCTTTTTGCCGTGTATGCCATTGTCGCGTTGAGTCAGGACATTGTGCTTGGCCGCGCCGGCATGTTCGATATGGGGCATGCGGTGTATTTTGGCGTCGGCGCTTACGTTACCGCGATTCTCAACACGCAATTCAACTGGCCGGTCTTTGCAACTTGGCCCCTAGCCGTGGTTGCCGCAGCGCTGGTGGGCGCCGTCCTTGCCGCGCCGATCGCCAAACTGCGCGGCGATTATCTGCTCGTGGCCACCATCGGTTTCAATGCCATTTTCATCCTCGCTCTGAACAATAACGTAGCTGGAATGACGGGCGGTGCGGATGGCATCTTCGGCATCGGCGTCCCCAGTCTTTTCGGTTGGGAAATCGGAAGCCAGAACGCCCAATTCTGGCTGGATTGGTTGGCCTTCGCAGCGGTGTTGCTGGTCATCCGGAATCTCGACCGGTCGCATCTGGGTCGTACGCTGTACTACATCAAGCATGACCAGCTTGCTGCAACCACGATGGGCGTGGACGCGCGCGCCTACCGAGTTCTCGCATTTGCGCTGGGCGCAGCGCTGGCTGGGTTTGGCGGCACGTTGTTCGCAACGCTGATGGCAGCGGTCAGTCCGGGCGCCTTTGTTTTTACGGAATCGGTAACCTTATTCGCCATTGTTCTGGTGGGCGGACAAGGTTCAATTCCAGGCGTTCTGCTGGGAACGGCATTAATGTTCGTGGTGCCGCAGGCCTTCCGTGGTTTTGCCCAATACCGCTACTTCGTGTTTGGCATCGCGATGATCGTGGTGATGGTGCTACGCCCGCAAGGGATCTGGCCCCGGAGTCAGGGTAAGGAGCTGCAGCAATGAGCGCCTCGCTTTTGACCTTGGACGGCATTGGCATTCGCTTTGGAGGTTTGCAGGCAGTTGCGGACTTGAGTTTCGCCGTCGAGCGTGGCAAGGTGTTCGGACTGATTGGGCCGAACGGGGCCGGCAAAACCACAGTCTTCAATCTGATCACTGGGGTTTACAGACCCACCGAAGGCCGCATAGCGCTCGAGGGCAAGGACATCACAGGGTGGCCACCGCATCGAGTCGCCCGCGCGGGAATTTTCCGCACATTCCAAACCATTCGTCTTTTTTACGGCCAAAGCGTGCTGGTGAATGTGCTGGCGGGCATGCACCTTCAGACCCGCCAGCACTGGTGGCAAGGATTGCTGGGCACGCCCTCACAACGCCGTGAAGAGGTGGAACTACGCGCCAAGGCCATGGAGCTTTTGACGCGATTGGAACTCGACTCCGTAGCCCATGAAGACGTGGCTTCGCTGGCCTATGGCTTACAGCGCCGCGTGGAACTGGCCAGGGCGCTAATTGCCAAGCCCAAGCTGATGATTCTGGACGAGCCCGCTGCCGGCCTCAACGATCAGGAGTCAGCGGCACTAAACCGCACCATCCTTGCCGTGCGTGATCAAGGCATCAGCGTCTTGCTCGTGGAACACGACATGAACGTGGTAATGAACGTGACCGACCGCATCGTCTGCATTAATTTTGGGCGCAAGATCGCTGAAGGCACGCCTGAAGACATCCGCAACCATCCTGAAGTCATTGAGGCTTATTTGGGCAAGGATGACGATGACGATGTGGACACGGCCGTCCCGGCTGCATTCGGAATCGCAGGAGGTGAAGCGTGAGGTTTCTCGACATTGACAACCTGGATGTGCGGTACGGCCACATTCAGGCGCTCAAGGGTGTAAGTCTGAGTGTCGCGGAGGGCGAAATTGTGACGCTACTGGGGGCCAACGGCGCAGGTAAGACCACGCTGATGCGCAGCATTAGCGGCCTGTTGCGCCCGCACTCCGGCGACCTGCGCTTTCGTGGACAAAGCATCGCGCGGCTTGGCGCCGACAGCATCGTGCGCCTCGGCATTTCACAGGTCCCGGAGGGCAGGCGCGTGTTTCCCACGTTAACCGTTTCCGAGAATCTGATGCTTGGTGGCTATACCCGGCCTCCCAGCGAAGTCGCTCAGAGCCTGGCCCAGGTCTTGCTGATGTTTCCGCGCCTGCAAGAGCGCAGCAGACAGTTTGCCGGCACGTTGTCCGGCGGCGAGCAGCAGATGCTCGCCATCGGTCGCGCGTTGATGGCCAAGCCCAAGCTGCTTTTGCTTGACGAGCCCAGCCTTGGCCTCGCCCCGATCATTGTGCGTGACATCTTTCGTTCGCTGCGGCAGATCCGCGAACAAGGCATGACTGTGCTGCTGGTCGAACAGAACGCCCGTATGGCGTTGAAATTGGCCGATCGTGGCTATGTCCTTGAGACCGGCCGCATCATGTTGGAAGGCAGCGCGCAGGCGCTCCTGCAATCTCCAGACGTGCAGGCGACCTACCTCGGGAAAGAATCTGCGGCCGCGGCCCCATCGCCTCAGGCGGTGTAATCAGCCGCGAAGGCCATCGGGTACCCACGCAAGCACGTCGCGTGCGCACTTCAGCCGCTACTGCAACGATCGCCGCTGCGTTCCAGCCCACTCCACCTCAAACGCAACTCCACTGCTCTGACTATGAACGCTTCCAATACAACCGCGACCCCGCACAAGTCTGCTTCGCCCCGCCTGCCTGCCCCGGTCCGTGGTGAGGATGAAGTTGTCCGCCACCTGCTCGAGAGCCTTGACGCTTTCGACTGGGCGAACGCGATGGTTGCAGCCGAACCATGGGTGTTGGCGGTACGCACCCATCCAGCGCCGTTCTGGGCGCTGGAATCGCTGCTGCGCGAATACCCGATCGCCAGCAGCGAGGGGCTGGCGCTGATGCGCCTAGCCGAAGCGCTGCTGCGTGTGCCGGATACCGGAACGGCAGCCTTGCTCGCAGCCGATCAACTGGGACAAGCGAAGTTCGAGAAAGACGACACCAACTCCACGCTCAAAGCCTTGTCGGGGCGCCTGCTTGGCTTCTCGCGACGATTGCTCCCCGAGGACGATGCGGCCACACGCAGCCTCATTGCGCGCCTGGGTGCGGGCACGGTGGTGGCTGCTGCAGTGCGCGCCATCGCTTTGCTCGGCAAACAGTTCGTGCTGGGGGAAACGCTCGATCACGCGGCCAAGCGCGCGCTGGCCATGCGGCGTGAGCAACCGAACCTTACCTTCTCGTATGACATGCTCGGCGAGGGCGCCCGCACGGCACAGGACGCTGAACGCTATATCGCGTCGTACCGAGCCACACTGGCCACGCTGGCCAAGCAACAAACGCCCGGCGGACCCGAGTTGCGTGACGGCATGTCCATCAAGCTCTCGGCTCTGCACCCGCGCTTCGAGGAGACTCAACGCGAACGCGTGTTTAGCGAGCTGGTCCCGGTGGTCGAGTCCTTGGCGCGCGAGGCCGCCGCTGCGGACGTCAACCTCACGCTCGATGCAGAAGAAAGTGAGCGCCTGGAGTTGCACCTCGACCTACTCGACGCATTGGCCGAGCGCCTCGCTGCTGATCCGACAACAGCCCATTGGGGTGGGTTGGGCCTTGCCGTTCAGGCCTATCAGACGCGCGCGCCAGAGACGGTGAAGGCCGTGGTGGCGATCGCCCGGGCGCGCCGCATGCGCCTCATGGTGCGTTTGGTCAAGGGTGCGTATTGGGACGCCGAAATTAAACGCGCCCAAGAGCTCGGCCTCGGGGGCTACCCTGTGTTCACGCACAAGCACCACACCGATGCGTGCTATCTCGCGTGCGCCCAAATTATGCTGGATGCGGCCGCTGCCGTCGATGCACCGCTGTACCCACAATTCGCCACCCATAACGCCAGCACCATCGCTGCGGTGCTGAACTTGGCTTCGCAGCGTCCACAGGCTCGCTTCGAGTTGCAGCGTCTGCACGGCATGGGTGAAGGCATCTACCGCGAAGCGCTGAAGAATGCGACGCTGCGCTGTCGCATTTACGCGCCGGTAGGCGAACACCGCGACTTGCTCGCCTACCTGGTGCGCCGTTTGCTTGAGAACGGCGCCAACACCTCGTTCGTGCACCTGCTGGCCGACACATCCGTGCCGGCACAGGAATTGCTCCAGGATCCGCTGTGGTTAGCTGAGCGTACGTCGCTTCCCGCTCCGCGTGATTTGTACGGTCTTTTGCATGGCGAAAAACGCGTTAACCCATTGGGTTTTGACATCGCGGATGCACCTGCGCGCGAGCCCGTGCTGGCGGCGGCACGCGCCCTTCCCTTGCCTGCTGTGGCCGAGGCCACGCCACAAGCGGTCGAGCAGACGATGCCTGCCCTGCATGCGGCGTTTCCGGCCTGGGACGCCACGCCCGTGAGCGAGCGTTGTGCCATCTTGCTACGCGCTGCGGATCTGCTCGAGCAGCGCCGCGATGCCTTCATTGCCCTAATGATGCGCGAAGCTCACAAGACCGTGGCCGATGCCTTGTCGGAGGTCCGCGAGGCCATTGACTACTGCCGCTACTACGCGCTGCAGGCGCGCCATCTCCTGGCCGAGCAGGTGCTCCCCGGACCCACTGGGGAGAGTGACAAGCTGCGTAGCCGCGGACGCGGAGCCTTCGTGTGCATCAGCCCTTGGAACTTCCCGCTGGCAATCTTCGCCGGTCAGGTGCTCGCAGCACTGGCCGCTGGCAACACCGTGGCCGCCAAGCCAGCCGAGCAGACACCGGCCTGCGCCCAAGCGTTTGTCAATCTGTTGTTCGAAGCCGGCTTGCCGCGCGCCGTGCTCGCCCTGCTCCATGGCCCGGGCGAGACGATCGGCGCTGCACTCGTCGGCCACCCCCTCACGGCTGGCGTCGCCTTCACGGGCTCCACGGCCGTGGCTCGGATCATCAATCGCACCCTGGCGGCGAAGACGGGTCCTATCATCCCGCTGATCGCGGAAACGGGAGGGGTCAACGCCATGATCGTCGATTCCACCGCCTTGCCCGAGCAGGTAGTCGACGCCGTGGTGAGTTCCGCATTTCGTAGCGCCGGCCAGCGTTGCTCCGCTTTACGCTTGCTGTGTGTGCAGGACGACGTGGCCGACACGATGCTGAACATGCTCGCTGGAGCCATGACCGAATTGCGTATCGGCCCGGCTTGCGACCTGGCCACCGATGTCCCCCCCGTGATTGACGCCGAGGCGTGGGAAGGTCTGCGTGCGCACACCCAGCGCTTGCAACGCGAAGCGCGACTGATTGCCACCACCCAATGGCCGGCTGAATTCCTCGCCGCGAGCAGCGCCATCTCCTTGGCGGAAGCCAAGCCCGATGCCGGCGCCATGAGTTTTCAGTGCACAGAGTCTGCCCTCTCACCTTGGGCCCAGCCCACTGGGCGCGATCTGCACTTCGTCGCGCCTGCACTGTTCGAAATCACTGACGTTGCCCAAGCGCGCGACGAAATCTTCGGGCCCGTGCTGCAGGTGGTGCGCTGGAAGGCCGGAACGCTCGATGCCCTCGTTGATTCGATCAACGAACTGGGTTACGGCCTCACGCTGGGCGTGCAAACACGCATTGACGGTCGCGCTCAACGCATCGCCACGCGCGCACGTTGCGGCAACATCTATGTCAACCGCAACATGATCGGTGCCGTGGTCGGTGTCCAGCCCTTTGGCGGTGAGGGCCTCTCCGGCACAGGCCCCAAAGCCGGTGGCCCGCACTACCTCCTGCGCTTTTGCAGCGAACAGACTGTCACCGTCAACACCGCCGCAGCGGGTGGCAATGCCGCATTGCTTGCACAGGCCGCTCTTTGAGTTTTCGCTCTTCACGAATTCGATGCCTTGCGCACTCATCGCCGCCGGGCAAGGTGAGGCTCTTCGCCGATGCCCTGAAACGATCAAGCAACTCCCTGGCATGAGCCGCCTGTGCGCAGATCGAAGCAATTGGCCGGGAGACGTTTGCCGGCGCGTCTCCGAGAGGCGGCAAGCAGCCGCCACGTCGGTGCACTTGAGAGGCCTAATCGAAGCGCCCCCGCGTCAAACTATTTAATCGAGCCTCGCTGGAGGCAAGGCAGACCCGCCTCCCATTGCGGCGAAAAAATGGACCGTGTCGACGTAGCGTTGGCTGATGGCGCGTGCGTAACCTAAACGTGCCTGCTGATAGATGCGCTGCGCGGTAAGCACCTGCAGGAAGGTTCCCGCGCCTGCAGCGTAACTATCACGCGCGAGACGCAATGACTCGGATGCGGAGTCGAGCGCCCTGCGCTGCGCAGCAATCAGTTGTGCGTCATGCTCCAGAGCCTGCAGGACATCCGCAACCTGGTTAAACGCCACAAGCACGGTCTGGCGATACGCGGCAAGTTGCGCATTGAAAGCATCAATCGCAGCCTGTTGTTGCGCTCTGAGGGCGCCCCCATGGAAGATCGGCGCTGTCAAACTCGCCGCCACAGCCCATAAACCGTTCGCTCCATCAAACAGTGCACCCATCGTCGCCGCCTGCTGCGTCCACGATGCCGACAAAGAAATCTGAGGATAAAGACCTGCCGTGGTAACGCCGATGGCCGCGCTGGCCGCGTGCAACTGCGCTTCGGCAGCACGGATATCGGGGCGCACACGAACCAAAGCAGAAGGAATCACCACCGGAAGATTCGCGGGTAAGGTGAGTGCGTCGAAGCCGAAGCGCGGAACATTCCAAGTCGCGGCGGAACGGCCGACCAGCATCGCCAGTGCGTTCTCGGCAGCAGCGCGCTGCTGCCGCAGCGGCGGAAGCAGCGCTTCGTCGGCGGCGAGCTGGCTTTGTGCCGTGACGAGATCACCAGCGGCGGAAATTCCCGACTGCACCGACAGCTTCACCAGCTCAATGTCTTGCTGGTCGACGGCTAACACTGCCTCGACTGCCGCTGTTTGGTCGCGCGCTGCTGCGATGCCGATGGCTTGAGCTACAACGCTCCCGGTGATAGCGAGGTGTGCAGCAGCGAGCTGCTCACGTTGCACATCGGCGAGCGCGCTTTGCTGCTCGATGAGGCGCCGTGTACCGCCGAACCCATCAACGCTATAGCTCACGAGTGGGCCAACGCTGAACAGGTCACTGCTGCCGGAGCCATTTACCGCAGGCATTCGGGCACGGCTGACACCCGCCCCGAGATCGATCTGCGGATACAAGGCGGCCTGCGCCGCGCGCAGGGACTGCTGCGCCTGGGCAAGGGTGGCGCGAGCCTGCTTGAGCGTCGGGCTATCGCTTAGGGCAAGCGCGACGGTTGTATTGAGCGTGGAAGAGTTAAATTGACGCCACCACTGCGTGGAAGCCGTGGCGCCAAAAGTAAGGCTTTGCTCCGGAAGACCCGCGCCAGCTTGGGAAAGCGTGACAGGTAGGGCCGTGTAGCCCTTTTGCGTCGGCGCTGGAGGTACCGTAAAGTCTGGGCCGACAGCGCAAGCTGTCAATGCCAGCGTACCCAGAATCGCCCACAGTCCTCTGCGCCGCCTATTCATAACGAAGGGCCTCGATTGGGTTCAGACGTGAGGCCTTGCGCGCCGGGTAATAGCCGAAGAAAATGCCGACCGCCGCCGAGAACACAAACCCCCCTGCGATGGCGCCGGGCGACAGCAGTACGGGCCAGTGCGCCACGGCTGAGACAAGCGCTGATACTGCGATGCCAAAAACGATGCCGGCCACTCCCCCAGTGACACTCACGAACACCGCTTCGGCGAGGAACTGCAGCAGCACATGCACGCGCCTGGCACCGATGGCCATGCGCAGGCCGATCTCGCGCGTCCTCTCTGTCACCGACACAAGCAGAATGTTCATGATCCCGATGCCGCCCACGATCAGGGAAATCGATGCCACCACAGCCAGCAACAACGCCATAATCCTGGATGAACTTTCGGCCGTCTGCGCGATTTGGCTAAGGTTGCGCACGGAAAAATCGGGTGTCGCGCCCGGGCCGATCCGGTGACGACGCGTCAACGTCTCGCGAACCTGCGTCAGTGCGGCTGAAACTTGTTCAGGGCCCGTGGCTTGTACGAAGATCGTGTTCACGTACCCGGCGAGGCGTGGTGGAATGTTGTAGGGATTAGGCGGTGCCGGGAATGCCGATGCCGTCGTGTTGACCGGCACACTCGCACCCGATATCGTCGTTGTTGCCAGGTTTTGCGCCTGGCTCGGTGCGGCGACGCCCAACACCTTTTGCTGCGCAGTCGTGAAGGGAATCATCACCAAATCATCCTGGTCCTGCCCGAAGGAACTCTGGCCCTTTGACACCAGCAATCCCACCACTTGCAGGCTGCGCCCCTTGATCAGGATATGGGCGCCGATGGGGTTCTCATAGGGACTGAATAGCTGGCGATAAACAGTGTTGCCGATCACTGCCACCATGGATGCGCCTGTCTCGTCGGTGCGCTCCAGTGTGCGCCCTGACGCGATCTGCCAGTTCGTCATCGGCAGGTAGCTGGGTGTAACGCCCTGGATCACTGTCGACCAATTCTGTCCCCCGTACTGGACTTGGCTGGCTTGCCGGATCATGTAGGCGATCTCGTCCACTGCCGGATCATCTCGGCGCAGAGCCTGAGCATCCGCCACTGTCAGCGTCGAGGCGCTGCCTGATCCGGCGCGCGCACCGCTACTGGTGGTCGCCCCAGGCATGACAACCAGCAAGTTAGTGCCGAGGCTTTCGATTTGCTTGCGTACAGCGGCATTAGCCCCCTGCCCCACGGCGACCATCGCGATGAGTGCGGCCACCCCAATGAAAACGCCGAGCATGGTCAAGGCTGAGCGCATCTTGTTGCGGACGATCGCCTGCGCGGCAGCTGCCAGAATCATGGTGGTGAAGCCCAAGGACGGCGTCTTGTGCAGCGTGTCGGCGAGTCCACCTGACGTTGGGTTGAACCCGCTTGGCAAGGTTTCCGCAGCACTTGGGGCCACCCTACCGCCGGTTGGAGCCACATTGCGTTCATCAGAAATGATCTTGCCATCACGCATGGTGATGACACGATCCGCATAGTCGGCAATGTCGCGCTCGTGGGTCACCAGCAGCACGGTGACGGCTTGCTGCTGATTGAGAGCGCACAGTGTCTGCATGATCTCGTGGGAGGTTCGCGTGTCGAGGTTTCCAGTGGGTTCATCCGCCAGCAAAAGACTGGGACGATTGATGAGTGCGCGGGCGATGGCCACGCGTTGCTGCTGTCCACCCGAGAGTTGGCTAGGGGTGTTGTCTTCGCGTCCGCTCAGGCCTAGCGTCTGGAGCGACTCGCGTGCACGCGACACGCGCTCCGACCGTCGCGCGGGGCCGGACGCCGCGTAGAACAGTGGCAGGGCAACATTCTCGATGGCGCTTGTGCGCGCGAGCAGGTTAAAGCTCTGGAACACGAAACCGATGCGCTCACTGCGGATGCGCGCGAGTTCCGCTTCGCTCAGACGCACGGCGTCGACGCCCTCAAGCAGGTATTGCCCACTCGTAGGACGATCGAGGCATCCGCACACATGCATCAGTGTCGATTTTCCGGAGCCCGACGAACCCATGATGGCGACAAACTCACCACGGCCGATGGAAAGATTCACGCCATCGAGTGCGCGCACCTCCGTGTCGCCCACGCTATAGACGCGTGAAACGTCCCTGAGCTCAATCACGGGCGCGGCCATGGCGTTTGACTCGCTACCCTAAAGCCCGAAGCGCACCGATGCGCCACCCTGGGTCGCGGCACCCGCACGCTGCTCGCCGACAATCACGCGATCCCCGGCCTTGAGGTCGCCGCCAACGACCTCCGTATACGTGTCATCATCAAGACCGGTCTCGATTGACAGGGGTACCGGGCGCCCATCTCGCAGCACCCAAACCCGCGTGCGTCCATTGTTCGAACCAGGCGCGACGCTGGACCCTGTCGGCAAATAGCGCAGTGCCTGATCGGGCACGCGTAGCACGCCATCGCGCTCAGCGGTCACAATGCCCACGGTGGCCGTCATTCCAGGCTTGAGAAGCAAACCGGTGTTGTCTACAGCCACGACCACGTCATAGGTAATGACGTTTTGGACCGACTGTGGCGCTTGCCGGACCTGCACGACCCGTCCCGGAAACAGGTGGCCCGAGTATGCCTCCACGGTAAAGCTTGCCTTATCACCATCATTGATTGCAGCGATATCACTTTCGCTGACATTGGCGTCAACTTGCATTCGCGTGAGATCGGTCGCAATCAGGAATAACGTGGGCGTCTGGAAGCTGGCGGCAACAGTCTGCCCGATGGTGACATTACGCGAAACAACCGTGCCGTCAACCGGCGACACAATATCCGTGTAGCCGAGGTTGACCTTCGCAGCCTCGAGCGAAGCCTCACGCTCCTGCACCGTCGCCTTGTCCAGTTGGACCTGAGCCGCACCCTGGTCGACAGCGCTTTTTGCCTGGTCGACCGCATCCTGCGAAACCACACCTCGGCCAACAAGCCCCAACAGGCGATTGAAATTGGTCCTTGTGTACTCGACGTTGGCTTGGTCCTTCATAAGCTGCGCCCGGGCTACGGCGAGCTGAGCCATATTTTCGTCGACAATCGTTTGATAGGGACGCGGGTCAATTTTTGCGCACAGTTGCCCTTTTCTGACTTTGGTGTTGTAGTCACAGTATTGGGACTGGATCACGCCTGAAACGTAAGTGCCCACGATCACCGTGAGCACAGGGTTCACCGTTCCCGTTGCCGTAACAGTACGTGCCACGGCTCCTCGCGTCGCAGGTGCGGTGACGTAGCCCACTTGCGTCTTGGGATGTATGGCCCACCAGCTTGCGGCCGCAACCACGAAAAGCAAGACCATCCCAAGAGTTACGACCCAGCTCGTGCGTATAAGGCCGCTTTGGCTTGCCGCGCGCGATTCGCCCTTGCCGCTGGTGCAATTTATTAGCTCTTGCCTCAAGATGAGACCCTTGTTCAAATACAGCTCAATGGGTTTGCTTATACGCCAGTA
This sequence comes from Pseudomonadota bacterium, assembly GCA_019351955.1. Lineage (GTDB taxonomy): Bacteria > Pseudomonadota > Gammaproteobacteria > Burkholderiales > Burkholderiaceae_C > Thiomonas_A. Next base: position 5,595 of record JABBOE010000041.1, on the reverse strand, counting down.
AGGGGCCCTTCGGCTTTGACGCACATCACGGAAATGCGTATCCCCCGGGCCCGATGCGGCCCGGTGAGCTATCGCGTGAAGGTGAAGCCACGCTTCATGCGTGTCTGCCGGTGCCGTGATTCCCAGTGCATCGCGGGTCGTGTCAGTGTGCTCGTACGGGCAGTTCGAGCTGATGCCCAATTGACAGGCACGCCGACGAGCGCGCCATCAGATGAGTCCACGCGACACGTGTGTCACCTCGGGGACGGTCCTGGGTGGAAGTTGATCGGCACAAGATCGGCATCCCAATCAAATGCCCTTCCGCATACACCGACGAAGACGCCTTGAGCGAGTCCTTATCGGGACGGCTCAGGCATGCGTTGCCTGCTTAATCTGCGCTTCATCGAAAGGCATACCGTGCGAAAAAAAACGCCACGTTTCCATTATTCAAAGTGCTAGTTACCTTTGGTAGAAACGTGCCATACAGCGTGAATCGCCCATAACCGACTGACACCAGCGGCAAGGCGATCGGAAACGGAATATTGTTGAAAATATCCGCACGCGATGTGATCCCGGCTGTATATCCAACCCCTAAGTGCAGCTTTCCTGCCGGGCGCCATAACCATTGCTTGCCATACCCCACAACAGGCTCCGCATTGCGGTGAGAGTCAGAAAACACCATCGCGTACACCATCTCGTCATTGCCGTTCGCGTCTGCCAGATGTTTGCCCCAGCCCAATCCCCAGGCGTGGCTGTTGAGCGTTGCGCGCTTGGCCGCGGTGTAGGTTGCTGGGTCATGCCAGGTGTAGCCCGTGAAAAACACATCGGGCGTGCCGGTATCGTAGATATTTGTCAAATTCTGCTCGGCACTGTCCACCCAATTCCGCATCGAATCTAGCCCGAGAGCCCGACTTGATGGAGATAGCAGGAACAGTAATGCAACTCCGAGACCGGTCGAGCGAGGTAAATGGCGCATCCCTGAAGACTATGCGCTCCATGTTGCGGCAATGTTGCGCGTGCCCGATCCGGTTGTATCCAATTTTTTCGCAGCCGCGGCCGTCAGTGGCGACGCGAGATCGGGGTTCCGCTCTGCTCAGCGTCCTGCCAAGCCAATGAACCAGCGGGCGCCGGGGCCGAGTTCTCTCGCTGCGCCACGTGTTATCGCGCTTGCCGATTTCGACCGCATCGCCATATTCCGTTGCCCATGCACGCCTGGCTCCCATCCAAGCTTTGGCCTCCACCGTTCGCCCCGGGGACGAATCACCTCACAAACGTGTGGTCGATGCGGGATCTTGAACAGCCTTTAGCACTGCTTGTAAGAGAAACAACACTACTGCAAATGCACCCGGATCTTATCGATGTCGGGCCGGCACGAAAGAAAAATGTTAACCAATTCCGGATCCAAGTGCTTCCCCGCTTGCGCTCGCAAATAGGCGATAGCTTCCTCATTCGGCCACGCCTTTTTGTACGGTCTTTTGGATGTCAACGCATCGTAAACGTCGACCACTGCGAGGATCCTCGCGGAAATCGGAATACCTTGCCCCGACAGTCCGTCCGGGTATCCACTTCCATCGAATTTCTCATGATGGAACCTGGCAATCTCTGCGGCAATCATCAAGTCCTCCGAATCTCCGCCAGAAAGCATGGCGTGTCCGATGATCGTGTGCGTTTTCATAACTTCCCACTCATCTGGCGTCAATATGCGCTCCGCCAAAAGAATATTATCGGGAATGGCAACTTTTCCGATATCGTGGAGCGGTGCGGCCAACTCCACCATTGTCGCGAACGATTCCTCGCAGCCCATTTTCCGCGCCAACAACCTCGAGTAGCGCCCGATGCGATTGAGATGACCACCCGTATCTGTGTCACGCTGTTCCGCCACTTTGGCTAGGCGGAACAGGGTTTCCATTTTTTTCTTCTGCAGATCCTGGACAACTTGCTCGACGCGATTTTCAAGCTCCTTTGTATGATGCAGTGTCGCGAGCTGAAATCGGCGCATGTTCAATAGATTGCGGCAACGCGCGGCGCACTCGCGATAGTCAAGCGGCCGACTTAAATAATCATTCGCCCCCGCGTCAAGCGCTTCATAGCGAACCTTCAAATCATCGATTGCGGTCACGCAGATGATTGGCGGCTCATTGAGGTGCTTCATGGTTCTGAGTGTGCGTATTAACGCTACGCCATTCATTTGTGGCATGCGATAATCAGTCAACACAAGATCGACTTGATGCCCATTTGCGTACGCTACCGCGGCGAGGGGGTCGTCAAAAGAAAGAATCTTTCCACCCGGGCAGAATCCATGCGCGATTTCTGCCAACAGATGGCAGTTTGTCGATTGATCATCAACGATGATAATAACCGGCTCGCGGACCCATCCTTGGTCGATGGATGTCGGATGCATTGTGAACCCCCTTCAGATTCTCAGAAACGCCACATGCTAGGATTCGGGAATTTGACGCAAAACAATATAAGCTAAATTATTACCAAAACTCGATTGCACCGTCACCGTTTTTCGGTTACCATCCTCGTCTATTAACCTTCATGAAGGCAAGCCATGAGTCAAGTCTGGGATCAAAACCGAATCATTGATGCTATTAAAAGCATAGCTCATAAAACGTTTGACATTGATCTGACAGGCAAGCCCGACTCAATGCATATCACCGAAATTGGGCTCGATTCGATGGGTGTGCTTGACGTGATTATGACTCTGGAAGATGCGATGGGTTGCAAGCTCAAAAATATTGATTTACCGAAAAACCCGACATTGATTGATGTCGCGAACATGGTCATTAAAAATATACAAGCTCCAAGTCATGCTTGAGATTGCCATTACGGGCATTGGAGTCATCTCACCTATCGGATGCTCCGAGACAGAGGTTCTCGAAAGTCTTCTTGGTCTGAAATCCGGGATCAGTGCCTTTGAATCCCCCGATATGGCACGTCCCTTTCCCATCGGGGCTGTGGACGCTCAGTTCAATAAGGCCTTCACGCGGGTTGAACTCCCATTTCTTGATCGTACTACGCAGATGGCGATCTTGGCATCGCGCCAGGCGACAGAAAACGCCGGACTTGCCAACTTTTCCACATTTGGCGACCGTGCCGGGGTTTTTTACGGTACGGTCCGTGGTGGTGGTGCCACTGAATGGGAAGGCATACGACAGTTTTACTTAGAGGGCCGCAAGACAGCGAAGCCCTATGTGATCATGGGCTGCATGGCCAATGCAGCAGCATCGCAGATTTCGATCCGTCATCAAATTTTGGGCCCGGCAGCGTGTCATTCATCCGCATGCTCGTCCTCTGGTGCGGCGATCGCTGACGCCTGCCGGCATATCCGCGGTGGTGAATTGGACATTGCCGTTGCCGGCGGCGCAGAGTCCGCTCTTCAACCCATGTTCCTGGGTGCCTGGGACGGATTGCGCGCCTTGGCGGAGGTCGATCGCATACCTTCGCAGAGTTGCCGGCCTTTTTCTCTCGTGCGTACAGGTTTAGTCTTGGGCGAGGGAAGCGTGTTTTATGTGTTGGAGTCCCGTGAACACGCGGAACGTCGCAATGCGCCAATTCTTGCTTTCATTGATGGCTGGGGCATCGCTTCGGACGGTCATCACATTGGCGCTCCGCATCAGCGGGGCCAAATCGCCGCCATGCGCGCTGCGCTGAAGGGTGCCAAGATCAACGCGTCACAACTCGATTACATCAATGCGCACGCAACTGCCACGCGCGGCGGCGACCCTATTGAGGTCGCGGCATTGAAAGAGGTGCTGGGTGATGCGAGGCACACTGTTCCGGTCAGTGCAACAAAGGCCCTGCATGCCCATATGCTCGGAGCCGCAAGCGCCATGGAAATGCTCGTGTGTATTCTGGCTATGCGCCATTCCTTTATCCCCGCAACGGCATTTCTGGACGACCTAGACCCCGAATGCTCCGGGCTCTACCACGTCCCCGAGACTATCCTGAATCGTCCCGTACGGTATGCCATGACGCTGTCTGCAGGGTTTGGGGGAACAAATGCTGCATTGCTCGTGCGTTCGGCGAACGAGACCTGAATTGCGTCTGGGTTCCGCCACGGCAATGCCTGGACAAGTAACGTGGCGTCCTTTGGCGCAGATTGCTTGATTGCTTGATGAAGTATTGAATCTGCGATGTCAAATAAAAAGCGAGCGCCAAGACCATTTCCTTGGTGGCGCCGGCTCTGGCTTTGGTGGCGCGAATGGCGCCGCCCAAGGTAGGCCTTTCTCCGAGGCAGCCGTCCAATGCTCCGGTCGCGCCTCGCGCATGGCGTACGGCAGATGCGTTCTGTCGCTGGCTCTTTTGTTGACAGTCGATGCCGCGACGTGGTCGACCGACTTGAGTTTTCGGCAGGAGGCTCAGGAATGGGGGGCGCCATGGCCAAACACCTCAAAATATCTGGCGGTCAAATACCCGCATCTTGCCGACGTCAGGTGCGCGTGAGCGCGCCTGACTTGATGGCATTCCACGTTTACATTTACTCGAAACCCACGACCGCGTGGGGTACGTAAGAGCCCTCAAGTATTGAGATTTCTTCATCGGTAAGCGTCAGGTCCAGTGACGCAACTGCGTCATGCAAATGACCGGGTTTCGAGGCTCCGATGATGGGGGCCGTGACGCCTGGCATTTGCAGTAGCCATGCCAGCGCAACCTGCGCACGCGGCGCCGCTCGCCGCGCCGCAACTTCGGCAAGAGCCTCTGCTACCCGTCGATCTGCCTCCTGCGTTTGTGCAAACAGGCTTGCCCCAAAACGATCACTGGTCATGCGTGCGGTCTGTTCGCCCCACGGTCTTGCAAGGCGCCCTCGAGCCAAAGGGCTCCAGGGCAGCACACCAATGCCTCCGTCGCGGCAAAGCGGCAACATCTCGCGTTCCTCTTCGCGATAGAGCAAATTGATTTCGGGCTGCATGCTCGCGAATCGTGTCCACCCCTCCATCTGCGCGACGAATTGGGCCTTGGCAAACTGCCACGCAAACATGGACGAGGCACCGATATATCGCGCCTTGCCCGCTTTCACAACGTCATGGAGAGCCTCCATCGTTTCCTCGATGGGTGTCGCTGGATCCCATCTATGGATTTGATATAGGTCGACATAGTCCAGCCCAAGACGTGACAAGCTGGCGTCGATCTCATGCAAGATCGCCTTTCGGGAAAGTCCGCCCACGTTTGGGGCTTGACGCGACGCGTAATGCACTTTCGTCGCCACGACGATCTCGTCGCGTTTTGCAAAATCGCGCAATGCGCGGCCCACGATTTCCTCCGACGTGCCATCGGAATATGCGTTTGCGGTGTCATAAAAATTGATACCGAGCTCTACGGCTTGGCGAATCAGCGGCCGACTTGCCGCTTCGTCAAGCGTCCACGGATGAGCCCCCCGAAAGGGGATGCCGTAAGTCATACAGCCGAGGCAAATGCGGGAAACGGTGAGGCCTGTCTTGCCCAAACGCGCGTATTGCATGGAAACCTCCGTCGTTCGTGAGTGCTTCCAAGAATAGCCGATCTGACGCCTGCGGGCGTCCCAACGCCAAGTCGGGGATTGCGCCTGGCGAACAAAAAAAAGCCCGGCCATGGTGATGGCCGGGCTGGGAGGGGTGCCTGACGATGTCCTAC
>JABBOE010000215.1 GCA_019351955.1 Pseudomonadota bacterium | reverse complement strand
CGCACCCAACCCGAACTCGTCTCGTTCGCTAACCAATTGAATCTGTTCGAGATTTAACCGGACACTACTGAGGTGATTGCATGATTGAGTGCCGTGCCCTGATGCGGTCTTTGCGGCTCCCGCGTTATCCGCGAGCCCTGATCCCCGCGCCCCATCGCTTCGCCCTGAGCATCATCAATGGCGTGGTTCCACGGAGCAAAACCGCCTGCGGATTTCGGTGCACGGTGCCCCGGAGTGCAATTCAGAGCGCGCAAGCGGGGCCGCTGGCACGGCACCATGCGCGGGGCCAGCACCACAGCGTATGGGTGCATCGCAAGCCGGACCCACGGCGCTGCTGCGGCCGTGACCTTGCCAAGCACGCACCATTCTTACTTGGCGCTACAGTCCCTTTGTTGCGATGAGCCCCCCCGATTCCGTTGAGCCCCTGCCCGGCGTCTCGCCGCTCGAACCCGGCTCTTCGAGCACGGCCGAGCCAACCGTGCCCTGGAGCCGCTTCGTGCAATTGTTCACGGCGGTCATGCTGCCGATTTTTCTGGCGGCGGTGGACCAGACCCTTCTGGCAACCGCGACCCCGGCGATCGCGCGCGACCTCGGCGACTTGCGCGACACCGCGTGGATTGCAGTGGGCTATCTGCTGTCGTCCACCATCATGGCACCCCTTTATGGCCGCCTGGGTGACCGCTATGGGCGCCGCGATGCGCTGGTTGCGGCGCTCGGGCTGTTCGCTGTTGGCTCGACTGCCTGCATGGCGAGCCAGGGCATGTGGTGGCTGATTGCCTCGCGCATGCTGCAGGGTTTGGGCGGGGGCGGGCTAATGGTGATGAGCCAGGCCCTGATTGGGGAGGTGGTGCCGCCCCGCCAGCGGCCCCGATTCCAGGCGTATTTCGGCGTGGTGTTTGTGCTCGCCAGCGTTGCGGGTCCGGTCGTGGGTGGGCTTGTCGTCAGCTGGTTCAGCTGGCGCTGGCTGTTTGCCGTGAACCTGCCGCTTGCGGCCATCGCGGCCTGGCGTGTATTGCGATTGCCGAGGAGTCCGCGTCACGCGGTTCCAGGTCAAGGCCACGATGCGCTGGGCGTTGTGCTCTTCGCCGGCATGGCCGGGCTTGCGTTGCTGTGGCTGACGCTGGCAGGTCACCGCTTCCCGTGGATTTCCGCGCCGAGCCTGGCGATGGCCGGGGCGGCCGTCCTCCTGGGTGCGCTTCTGGCGCGGCGCGAACGCCGCCAAACCCATCCCTTTCTGCCGCTGGAGCTGCTGCGCATACCTGCCATCGCCTGGACGAGCCTAACGGTCACGTTGTTCGCAGCCAGCATGTTCGCACTGGTATTTTTTCTGCCGGTCTATCTTCAACTTGGCAAGCATGGCAACGCCGCACATGCGGGTTTGCTCTTGCTGCCGCTCACAGCGGGATTGGTCCTGGGATCCAACCTCACCGGGCGGCTCGTGGCGTATACCGGCCGGCCAGACCAGCCGCCACGTTTCGGACTTGTCCTGGCCGCGTTGGCCCTGCTTGCGCTGGGCTTGCTTCCGGGCGGAAGCTGGACTGTGGGCGTCCTTGGTGTCGTTGCCGGTCTTGGATTCGGCACCGTCATGCCCACTTCGCAGCTCGTGATCCAGACGGTGGCCGGACGCGCCCGACTAGGGGCAGCAGCGGCCACGGTCTCCCTGGCCAGGTCGGTTGGGGCTTCGGTGGGCACGGCCGTTTTCGGTGCCTTGGTGTTCGGTCTCGCCTCGACGGCCGAGTTGCAGGCGGCTCTGCGCGGCGCCAGTGATCAGGCCACGCTGCAGGTGATTCACGCCTTTCATCTCGCCTTCATGGCCGCTGGTGCGCTCACGCTGGTCGCCGCATGGTCGTCGACGCAGGTGCCTCGGATTGAGCTCTAAACGCATCTGAACCCGCCCGGGATGCAGGTGCGCGCGCACAGGCTTGCCGCCGCACCCTAGGTGAACGCCACAACGCTTGCGCATGGCCATGCCGATTCCGGGCCACCGGCGACTACCACCGGAATGGCGTGCGGGGTCCTGCTGGCAGAATGGGGCTGTTTTCAAGCCACACCTCGCCACCATGCAAGATCTCGCCGCGCTCCAAGCCTTTGCCATTCCGGGTCAGTTGCACTTTCGCAGCGGCCCCGGTGGGTTGATTTTCGCCGACTTCGAGAATCCGGGCGGCGTGGCCAGCGTGTGCATGCAGGGAGCGCACTGCACGACCTTTCGCCCCACGGCCCAGAGCGAACCCGTGGTGTGGTTGTCTGAAGCCACCCGATTTGCCTCGGGTCGTTCGATTCGCGGCGGAGTGCCCGTATGCTGGCCGTGGTTCGGAGCACACCCCACTGAAAAGACGTTCCCGGCCCACGGATTTGCCCGTACCCAATCGTGGGATGTAGTCGACAGCGTCGGAGGGCAGGGCGCGACCGAACTTTGTCTTCGGTTGCCGCCTAGCGCGACCACACGGGCGCAATGGCCGCACGACACACCGGTTGACCTGCGCATTCGCGTAGCCGATACGCTGGAAATCGCTCTGACTACCCGCAACGCGACGGCCATCCCGCTATCGCTGGGAGAGGCCCTTCATGCCTATTTTTTTGTTGGGGACATCGCCGAAGTCGAGTTGGACGGGCTGGAAGGCTGTACTTATCTGGACAAGACAGAGGGCTTTGCGCGCAAGCGGCAAGACGCGCCGCTGCGCTTCGATGGCGAGATTGATCGGGTTTACGTGAATGCGTGGGGCGAGTGCGCCATTGTCGACGCGCGCCTGCGCCGCCGCATCCGCATCGCCAAGCAAGGATCGGCCTCCACGGTCGTTTGGAGTCCTGGGCAGGACAAGGCTGCGGCCCTGGGGGATTTCACCCCCACAGGCTGGCGCAACATGCTGTGCGTGGAATCCGCGAACGCAACCGATGACGTGCTCACGCTCAACCCTGGGCACACGCATACCCTGGCGGTTCGCTACAGCGCCGAGGCAGCTTAGATGGGGCCGCCTTACCCTGTCTCCTGCAGCACCCACCGCGCCGCCTTCTCGGCAATCATCAGTGTCGGACTGTTGATGTTGCCGCTGGGAATGGTGGGCATCACCCCCGCATCGATGACCCGCAACCCGAGGATGTGGCCACCGCGCCCGTCGCGTACGCGCAGGCGTGTATCGACGACAGCCTGCGCATCGTCCGCACGCCCCATCCGCGTCGTGCCTGCGGGGTGGAAGATCGTCGTGGCAATATCTCCGGCCAGATGGGCGAGTTCTTCGTCGGTCTGAAATTGCAGCCCGGGCTTGAACTCCTGCGGGTGAAACGGGGCCAGCGCCGGCTGCTCGACAATGCGACGCGTCAGCCGAAGGCTGTCGGCGGCCACTTTGCGGTCTTCGTCCGTGCTCAGGTAGTTCGGGGAAATCGCCGGCGCGTCCTGAAAGCTGGGACTTCGGATGCGCACGCTGCCGCGGCTGCTGGGGTTGAGATTGCACACACTTGCGGTAAATGCGTCGAATCGGTGAAGCGGTTCGCCAAAGGCGTCAAGACTCAGCGGCTGAACGTGATACTGGATATTGGGATGCAGGTATTGCGTGCTGCTGCGCGTGAAGACGCCAAGTTGGCTGGGCGCCATGCTCATCGGGCCCGTGCGCCTCAGCGCGTACTCCAACCCAATCATCGCCTTGCCCCAAACGCTCGCAGCCCGTGTATTCAAGGTGCGCGTGCCTTGTACCTTGAATACCGCCCGGATTTGCAGATGATCCTGGAGGTTGGCCCCCACGCCATTCAGATCCACCAGAGGAACGATGCCATGCTGTTGCAGCAGTTCGCCGGGCCCGATGCCCGACAACTGCAGGATTTGCGGTGAACCAATGCTGCCAGCGCTGAGAATGACCCCGGCGCGCGCGCGTGCAGTGACCATCTCTTTACCGGTCCACACTTGCACCCCGCTGCAGCGTCGTTGGCCGCCGGGGAGCGTGTCGACGAGCAAACGCGCAACCTGCGCGGAAGTCCAGAGCTCAAAGTTGGGGCGACCGAAGCAGGCTGGGCGCAAGAACGCTTTGGCACTATTCCAGCGCCATCCATTTTTCTGGTTGACCTCAAAGTAGCTCACGCCCTCATTGCTGCCGCTGTTGAAGTCATCGGTCGGGGGTATCCCGGCTTGCTGGGCGGCTTGGGCGAAGGCGTCGAGAACGTCCCAGCGCAGGCGTTGCTTGTCCACACGCCATTCCCCGCCGTGTCCATGAAGGGCTGCGAAGGCTGGATTGCTTTGTGTATCGAGCCGGTAGTGATCTTCGTGCGCTTTGAAATCGGATAAGCAGTTGCTCCAGCGCCAGGAATCGTCTCCAGTGAGATCCGCCCATTGCTCGTAATCACGCGCCTGGCCCCGCATATAAATCATGCCATTGATGCTGCTGCAACCGCCGAGAACCTTGCCGCGCGGGTAACGCAAGGTGCGACCATTCAACCCAGGATCGGATTCGGTCTGATACAGCCAGTCGGTGCGTGGGTTGCCGATGCAGTAAAGGTAGCCCACCGGGATGTGAATCCAGTGGTAATCGTCCTTGCCGCCGGCCTCGATCAGCAGCACGGTTTTGCTGCCATTTGCGCTGAGGCGGTTGGCCAGCAAGCTGCCGGCAGTGCCGGCGC
>JABBOE010000214.1 GCA_019351955.1 Pseudomonadota bacterium | reverse complement strand
CTGCTGCTCGGGCTCGCTCAGCGGACGCACGAAGCGCTCGCAGTCGGGGCGCTGGGCCAGCACGGCGGCGAACTCGGCCAGGGTGGCCGCGTCGATGCGGTCGGTCTTGGCCAGGTGTTGCATCGCACGAGCGAAGTCACGCGCCATGCGCGGGTTGATCACCGCCACACGCAGACCCGCCGCCTGCAACGCGCACGCCAGCGCCGCCTCATAGCCACCGGTGGCTTCCATCAGCACCAGCCCCGGCTGCAGCTTCACCAAGGCGTCGGCCAGAGCGGAATGCCCCTCGGCATCGTTGCTGACATGAGCCAGCTCCGATGGCAAGACTGCTCCCAGGCAAGCCACATCGACATGCGCACTGGCAACGTCGATGCCCACCATCACGGATGATCCAGACATGGTCTTCATATCCCTTCCTTGTGCATGCGAGCAGGCGAAACGCCTCTCAACTAACCGTTCGGGCATCAGGAAGACCAGCACGGGGTCCGTGCGCAAGCGACTCATGCACGAGCTGGCGAGCCGGCTCGCCCACTCCAGGCAATCTCAGGCTGCACGATCCGGTCCGGTCACCTCTACGGTGATTAGACTGTACCGCGCTGGTCTGGTTTAAACATACAAGGCAACGACGCATGGCACAGTCTGCGCTTGATCCCGTGCGCCTGGCGTCCCTTCAGGCGCTTGGCGTGCCGATGATCTACGTGCGGCGCAGCATCCTCGTTGATGGCGAAATGGCTGCTTTGCTGCCTGAACTTCCCGGTATGGCGCGCGTAGCGGCAGGGGCGGGATTGCAGACGGAGCCGGGCGAGGGGGCGAGTCGCACCCTCGCACTCGATCAACGCAGTGTCCCGGGGCATACGCCGAGCCGCATGGATGCGGGCGGCACGCCGCCCGCATCCATGCGGCCTCCCAAGCGGGTCTCGGGGCCAACGCGGGCTCCGCAGGCGCCTGCCCTGAGGCTGCAGAGCATTGCGACGCTTGACTTGGAGCAGTTGGCTGCCTTCACCCATGATTGTCGCGCCTGCAAGCTCGGAGGTCTACGCCACCAAGCCGTGTTTGGCATTGGGCATCCCCGAGCGCACGTGATGGTTATCGGGGAGGCGCCAGGGGCCGAGGAAGACCGCTCGGGCGAGCCTTTTGTCGGGGCCGCAGGAAGGCTGCTCGACAATATGCTGCGCGCGGTGGGGCTGGCGCGCAATGATGCCGATGAGGCGCACGCGGTGTTCATCGCCAACGTCATCAAATGCCGCCCGCCGGGCAACCGCAATCCTGAGATGGATGAGATCGCGCAATGCGAGCCAATTCTCGCCAGGCAGATCGCGCTTGTGCGTCCGCGCCTGTTGTTGGCGCTGGGGCGATTTGCGGCGCAGACCCTCACCGGCAGTCTTGATCCGATCGGCCGGTTGCGGCAACGGTTGTATCACTACCAGGGCATTCCCGTCGTCGTGAGCTATCACCCCGCTTATCTGCTGCGCACACCATTGGATAAGGCCAAGGCCTGGGCAGACCTGTGTTTTGCACAGGAGCAGCTTGCAGTGGCCTTGGCGACGAACTCTGCAGCAGTTTCCTAAAATGCCGCGCATGACTTTCATCGACAAGTGGGAGAGGGCCGCGCGCCACAATCGCAGCGCGCTTTGCGTGGGCCTGGATCCGGAGCCTGAGCGTCTCCCTGCGCCATGGACCCGCGACACCACGCGGCTGTTTGATTTCTGCGCTGCCATCGTCGATGCCACGGCCGATCTCGTTTGTGCCTACAAGCCGCAGATCGCTCATTTCGCCGCCGTAGGCGCCGAGGGCCAGCTTGAAAAGCTCATTGCCCACATCCACCGCAACGCGCCCGGAGTGCCGGTCATTCTTGATGCCAAGCGTGGGGACATCGGCTCGACCGCGCGCCATTACGCTCGGGAAGCGTTTGAGCGATACGGCGCCGATGCGCTGACGGTGTCACCCTTCATGGGGGCCGATTCGCTCGACCCCTACGTTCAAAGCTACCCTGACCGAGGCCTGTTTGTGCTGTGCCGTACCTCCAACCCTGGAGGCGAAGACATCCAGGCACTGCGTATCCAGGCCGAGCCCGAGCGCCCGAATCTTGCCGCGGAGCGTGTGTTCGAGCGCGTCGCGCGCTTGGCCACTGGGCCGTGGAACCGAAGCGGGCAGATCGGCCTGGTCACGGGCGCCACACGGCCCAACGACATTGTCCACATCCGGGCGATCGCCCCTGAGGCGCCATTGCTTATTCCCGGTATTGGCGCGCAGGGCGGTGACTTGCCTGCAACTGTGCACGCCGCACACCACCGTTTCTTAATCAATGCCTCACGAAGCGTGCTCTACGCCAGTGCGGGCGCCGACTTTGCCGCGGCAGCACGCGCCGAGGCTGCCGCATTGCGCGAAGCGATCGCGGTTGCCCAAACGTCCTGAGCCACATCCTGTAACGCATCATTTTCAGAATCTGTAGGTCCGCACCCGATATGACATCGCCGCTCACGCATTTCGACGCCACCGGTCAAGCGCATATGGTGGACGTGGGGGCCAAGGATGAAAGTGCACGCGTGGCCGTGGCCACCGGAACGATCCGCATGCGCCCCGAGACTCTGGCCTTGATCCAGTCTGGCACCGCCAAGAAGGGGGACGTCCTGGGCGTCGCGCGCATCGCGGCGATCATGGCATCCAAACGCACGGCGGATCTCATTCCGCTTTGCCATCCCATTGCGCTTACGCACGTGGGGGTCGAATTTACCGCGGATCCGGCGACGAGTTCCGTGCGGTGCGTGGTTCGTGCGGAAACGCATGGCCGTACAGGCGTCGAGATGGAAGCGCTCACGGCCGTGCAGGTTGGCTTGCTGACCATCTACGACATGTGCAAGGCGGTGGACCGCGGCATGGTGATAGGGGATGTGCGCCTGCTCGAAAAGCAGGGCGGCAAGACCGGGCTATGGCAGGCGGCGGCAACCGCAGGCTGATGCCAGTGGTTGCGGGCATGCCGCGTGGGTTTCACGGAGCACAGATCTTGCTGTCGCCACCTGAATTGGCCGCTATTGCTGTATTCCCACCGGTTTGCCGCCCGTGCTGCCCACGCCAGCCGAGGGGGCAAGCGGCCCTTCCTACAATCTCACTATGAATATGCTGATCGAACCCACTGTGTTACGCCTGAATGAAGCGCGTCGTCTGCTCCTGACGCCCTATGGCATTGACGAATCAACATTGCAAAGCGCCTTGGCCCGCGCTTTCGAGCACAGGCTCGACTATGCAGACGTCTATCTGCAATACACGCGCTCGGAAGGCTGGAGTCTGGAGGAAGGTTTGGTCAAGAGCGGGAGTTTCGGGATCGAGCAAGGTTTCGGCATTCGCGCGATCGAGGGCGACAAGACGGCGTTCGCGTACTCCGACGATATTTCGGCGGCCAGGCTGATGGAAGCGGCTGACACCGTGCGTGCCATCGCGCGTCAAGGGCGGGGGCGGGTGAAGCTGGGCGGCGATGCACGCGCAACCGCTGGGCATGCGCTTTATGAGCCTATTGACCCGCTGGCCGCACTGGACTCCGCTGCGAAGGTCGAGCTTTTGAAGCTTGCGGACGCCATGGCCCGTGCGAAAGATGCTCGCGTGGGTCAGGTCATGGCCAGTCTGGCGGGTGAATACGATGTGATTTTGGTCATGCGTTCGGACGGCATGCTTGCAGCCGACGTGCGTCCCTTGGTACGGTTCAACGTCACCGTCATTGTCGAACAGAACGGGCGTCGGGAGACGGGCTCCTCGGGAGGCGGCGGGCGCTATCCTTTGAGCACATTTACCGAGGCCGCCGTGCGGCATCATGTGGATGAAGCAGTCCGCCAGGCCTTACTCAACCTCGAGTCGCGTCCGGCGCCGGCCGGCGAGATGAGCGTCGTGCTTGGAAGCGGCTGGCCCGGCATCCTGCTGCATGAGGCTATCGGTCATGGTTTGGAGGGCGACTTCAACCGCAAGGGTTCAAGCGCATTCGCCGGCAAGCTGGGGCAAAGGGTTGCCGCCAAGGGCGTGACGGTGCTGGACGATGGCACACTCGCTGAGCGCCGTGGCTCGCTCAATGTGGATGATGAGGGCAACCCCACCGAGCGCACCGTGCTGATCGAAGATGGCATTCTGGTCGACTACATGCAGGATACGCTCAATGCACGGTTAATGAAGCGCAAGCCCACAGGCAATGCGAGGCGTGAGAGCTACGCGCATGTGCCCATGCCGCGCATGACCAATACCTACATGCTGGCCGGCGACACCGATCCCGAGGAAATCATTGCCAGCCTTGACCGTGGTTTATATGCGGTGAACTTTGGCGGGGGCCAGGTTGACATCACCAGTGGAAAGTTCGTGTTTTCCGCCAGCGAAGCCTGGTGGGTTGAAAAGGGCAAGCTTCTTTATCCGGTAAAAGGTGCCACACTTATTGGAAACGGACCGGATGTGCTCACGCACGTGAGCATGATTGGGCGCGACTTGCAACTTGACCCCGGCGTGGGAACCTGCGGCAAAGAGGGGCAGAGCGTGCCTGTTGGCGTCGGCCAGCCCACCCTGCGCATCGACAAGGTGACAGTGGGCGGAACGGGATAGGGCGATTGTGTCCGCGCCCAGTATGGCACGCGTGACCGGATGCGCGACAAGCACGGTCCTTCAGGGCGGGGAAGCCAAGCGCGGATGCCACAG
>JABBOE010000040.1 GCA_019351955.1 Pseudomonadota bacterium | reverse complement strand
CCACCTGATTGAACTGCTTCCGCGCCCGGATCGCCTGCGCCTGCAATCCATCTGCGAGCCCGTCGAACTCAAGCTTTCCGAAATACTGTGCATGCAGGGGGAGCGCACGCTCCACGTTTATTTCCCCACGGATGGTTTCATTTCGCTGCTGACACGGCACGACGACACCCCTCCTCTGGAGGTCGGAATGGTTGGACGGGAAGGCATGCTGGGGGCGCAGCTGGTTCTCGGTGTGGTGACTGCGCCATTGCAGGCCCTTGTGCAGGGAGCCGGAGCTGCGTGGCGCATCGATACCTCAGCCTTCCAACGCGAGTTGGCACGCAGCACTGCGCTCCAACTTTGCCTGCACCATTACATCCATGTGTTGATGGCCCAGTTGACCGCATCGGCGACGTGCTTGCGCTTTCACAAGATTGGGCCTCGCTTGGCGCGTTGGCTGCTGATGAGCCAGGATCGCGCGCACGCCGACAGCTTTCACGTGACGCATGAGTCTCTGGCCTACATGCTTGGCGTGCGCCGTGTCGGCATCACTGTGGCAGCCAGTGCCATGCAGCGCGCGGGGTTGATCGAATACCACCGGGGTGAACTCACCGTGCTCAGCCGCGGCAAGCTCGAAGCCGCAGCCTGCAGTTGCTATGCCGCCGACGGACGGGCCTACAGGGAGTTCATGCATTGAGCAGCGCGCCACATCAATGCTGATGATGCCCGCCGGTGCAGCCATGCCCGGATGTATGAGGCAGCCTACGTGACTTTAAGCAGTCGCTGTGTCACTTGAAGGAACGGTCAATACACGAACTGCGCTCAGCCGCGCCACACCGTCGGCGACGCTTCCAAGAATTCGGCGAGCCACACTTTCGTGGCCATCGCGGCCAAAGACAATGAGGTCGGCGCCCCAGGTGTTGGCATCCGCGGCGATCACGTCGGCCACACTGGCATTGTCGAGATTGGTTTCACCGATCGCGGTACTTGCGACGAGCCCGGACCGCGATGCCTTTTCCATCCACCCGTCCAACATCTGCCGGGCGTCATCGCTCATTACCTCGATCATGTTGGGATAAGCGCCGATGAAGTTGTTGAAGTCAATCACGGTCAGGAAGCGCACCGCCGCATGATGGTCACGCGCCAAAACGACCGCGTGTTCCGCTGCGGTCTGGGCTGTGCTGCTGGCGTCTAGGGGAACGAGGATCTTTGTATACATGGCTAGGGGTGTCCTTGAGCTTGGGGTAAGGTGCCGGATGCGCGAGGCAAAGTCACCAGCGCAAATAGTGATTCATGCTTCCTGAATGTGCCCTGATGGCCCGCGTTTGGCCCTTGTGGCTCCCGACGATGGTGTATTCGCCGGCTGGTACCTTGAGGTAACACAGTGGTCCTTCGGCAGTAAATGTGGCGATGATCCTGCCACCAGCCTTGATCTGAATCGGAACATCGGCGAGATAGGCGCCGCGCGGACCCTCAACCATCCAGAACCCCAGGTTGAAAGCATGGGCTTGCGCCTTCAACGCTTCCAAATGCGCGGCGCCGACCCCTCCGCATAAGTGGGTGATGCCTGCGTCCTCGCTGAATGTCGCATGAGCCGCCTCTGCGGAAGCCCAAAAAGCAGCCGCGCTGGCAAGCGCGACAAGGGCGATGCGCATGTGTGAAACCGTCGTCTTGAGCATTGGAAACTCCTTGATAGGCCGGCTTCGATGCCGGCCGCCACGCGTTCGCGCTGGCGCATGTCGTCAAGACCGGCGCTTCAGCGGCTGCATCCTTTGGGTCGATTCTTGGTGTTCTTGCGCTTCGATCGAAAGCGTTGCCGTGGGGCGCACCAAGAGGCGTGCAATCCCGATCATCTCGCCCGTCTCTTCACAAATGCCGTAGCTTCCGTCTTGGATGCGCACCAGCGCTTCATCGATGGCATGCAAGTGCTTGCGCTCACGGTCGCGTATCCTGAATTCGAGAAAGTGGTCTTCTTCCAACGACGCTCGGTCCGATACATCCGGGGTCGCCTCGAACTCCTGAAGATGGGTCATGGTCTCATGTGCTGCCCGCAGCAGCGTGGCTCGTTTGGCGTGAAGGAGATTCCTGAAGAATGCGAGCTGCTGAGGGGACATGGCCTCTACGGCGCAAGCCGGCAAGGATTTTGCCCGTTGCGCGGGAGCTGCTGCCAATGCTTGTGCATTCATCATCGTGGGTCACCTTGTTCATGAAGGAAAGGATGCTGGTCCGACGCAACACGAGTGCCAAGCTCCGCGAGGCCGGACCAACGATCAAGCCGCTGCACGTCAGCGCTCGACGAACCACGCGCGGCCCCCCGAGAAGGGAGGGCAAACGCAGCGATCAGGCTTGTCGCAGACGTTGGCACGGAAGCCATCGCGCCAAATAATGCCGGGGGAGACTGGCGACCGCCGGGGCTGCGGGGCACCGCCGCTGCACGACGCCATGCAACACGCCCGTGATGCGCTGCGGCGTCTTGCTGTGCTGCGACGATTAGGAAATGCATGCTTAACCTGTCGGGCGCGACCTTGCGCCTGTCCTGTGTAGGGTTGCGGATTCGATGTTTCAAAGTTAATTGTTCCGTGCGCCGCCGTCTGTGCGGAGGCGCACGATGTTCCGTGCACTCCGGACGGTTGATGGTGATCTGTCGTGCATGCCTATTTGCCACATCGCAGCCGTGCCCCTGCGGGCCAAGGATGCGCTGGTCATCGAGGCAACGCGGTCGTGGGCAAGCGCACGCGCTGGGCGTTCTGGACATGCTTCCACCGCCTGCCCAACGAGGGCCCACGGCTCAATTCACAAAAGGGTGCCTCGCCTTACTGCGCGATGAGCCCAAACCTGCAACGCTAGGGCAGGAAGCGCCTGGGTGACGCTGGAGCGCCAACCGTCACTCGCTTTCCCGGACCGCAATCATGTCTGTGCCTTGGGCTTCATGGGCGGCACGATGGGCGACGCACCGCCGTTGCGAACCCTGAACGTGATCCATGAAGTCTCCCGCCGTTCAACGCATGGCGTTGTCGCGGCAGTTTCCCGGGTCAAGGACTTGGACTTGCCCCGTTGCCGGGGCAGAGGTTTAGGTCTCGCCGCCACGCCCGTCCCAGGCGTGTTCGCATCGATGAGATCCACCAACGCGCTGTTGCGGTCGCGTGGCATGATGGTCCCGCAGTGCGGGCAGGCATGTATGCGCTCGGCAAGGGCCTTGGGCACGAGTGCCCAACAGGCCGAGCACCGCTGCGACGGTTTGAGTTGGCGCGTATCGCTCAGGTGCAGCCGCGTACCCGATTCTTCCGCTTTGTACGCGAGCATCGGATGCGTCATGCCGAACCCCGCCGAGGGGATCTCGCGGTTGAGTCCGGACTTTTGCCGCACGCGCCGTTCCGGTGTCCCCACCGTGCCTTTCGCGCTGCGGCTCATGGCAGCGCCTTCTACTCCAAGTCAGTGTTCTGGCACCGCGCCCATTACGTGGGCCGCGCCACCTTGGAAACAGTGCGCGCCTATGTTGATGCGCAAGGCACGGTCGAGCACGCACGCAACGCCCAAGCAAAAAGGCGAAAGCCGCCCGCTTGACCCCCTCCTGCCCGGTCGGCTTCGCCGAAGTGACGCTGCGCGTCAGGCCGGGCTCGGAAGGGGAATGCGCGGGCATGGGCTCAAGCGGATCAATGGCCTGGGCTCAGACTACTGAAGAAGGCGGCCAAGTCTGCAATGACCTGAGCGCTGAGTGGCGCGGCCATGGCGACCATCGTTGGATTTTTGCGCATGCCGTTCTTGTATTCGTGCATTGCATTAATGAGATAGGCCTCTTTCTGTCCTGCCAGGTTCGGATAGGTTTCCTCGGTACTGATGCCATGAGCGCCGTGGCAGCTCATGCACAACGGCGCCCACTTCCTTCCCGTTGCCACGTCTCCTGCTGCGGTTGCATTTGTCGATACCGACTTTTGCTGTGTTGATTGGGACGTCGAGATGGGTTCTGCCGAGGCCACGCTAATACTCAATGATAGCCAGGACGCGATGGCAAAAATGATGGCATTTCTATTAAAAGTCGTCACTTTATCTTTCTTTAGGCGCGGCATAGGTTCTCCTCATTGAATCTGGTGATAGTCATATTATATGATATAAGTCAGCCGTATTATTAATATATGATAGGGTCATGGAAGTTATAATAAATATTATATATCGCTATTTATTGTTAGGGGGTTGGCTGGCTTGGTCGTCATGTGAAATATTATTCAAAAATGCGACCAACGCCCAGATCTGGTTGTCAGTCTTGCTCGGCCCCCAGGCGGGCATGCCAGTCATACGAATCCCGTTTTTAATTACCCAAAACAACTTTTGTGGATCCAGTTGGAGATTGGCGGTTTTTGAAAATTTAGGTGGCTTAGGATAAAGACCTTCGCGGACAAAATTTGATGGTTTTAGCCCGGGTCCAGCATGACAAATCATGCACGAGCGTACATAGATATTGAAACCGGATCTGATCAGAGTGGGGTCTTGGAAATTTATGTACTTGGGGATTGTGACATTTCTAGCGTGCCTTTCAATTGAGTGCGTTCGTACTGCCTTGAAGAGGTTATATACAGGAAGTGGGTCATTCCAGAGCGCTGAAACATTAAAAATTCCAAGATAGACAATCATGATGCCGATGACTGATGCCGCGGCAGCTTCAATCAATAAAAAGATGATCAGAATTCTAAGGTTTCGCATCGATTTATCGGCCCTACGGTAATGGTATAAACTAGATTTTAATCTTTGAATTTATTTATTAAGGGAGATTTATATATCGCTGATCAGCCGTTACAAAGAAATTTGACGCCATTGGTGGCCGCCTCTCTTCTCTGTTCTGAAAATGTTTCTTAGTTGAGTGAGGTTGGGCCTAAGTGACGAAGACGTCTGTGCGGGATCCAACACAAGTGACAGGTATCCGCCTACGCACCCAAATCGGTGTCAACGTGCTCGAAAGGGAAGACCCACTCGGGTCTTTCCAGCGCGTGTCAAGGTCGTTGCCGCCCGATTCGTGCCGCAGCGGCCTTTTTATTTTGGCCTTGACGTATGGCGTCATGGACCACGCCATCGCGCGGCAGGCGGTGTTCCTTGGTTTCCTGCCCGCCGTCAGCCCGCATGCCGCCAGGGGGGGTATCTCGTGCGATGGGTCTGCAGGAAATACAAGCGTCTGAAGTTCAAGGTGAAACGAGCAAGGGAACTGGTGGACCGTGCGCGCCAGTAGCCGAGTTCGCTTGCCCATTGCGCTTTGGCACACGCAACGGTGGGCGAGAGGAGCTGGATGAGATGAGAGTCTTACGTCCGATTCTGAGAGAGCCTGCGGGCTACTCACCTAAGAATTTGCCATCCCCCCTCCCTGGACCGTTGGTCCCCGCCGCTAGGTGGGAGGTGAGGCGATTCCTACGGTGCGTACTCTCGCATCGAGCTTGGATGAGCCGCTTCGGGGTGGGGGCTGCTGCTAGCGGCATGACTACACCACTCATGTCACAGGCGATCCGGACGTGCCCCGCCCTTCATTGCAGGATCGATACACAGCATCGAATGAACCAACTGCAAGCCACGCAAGGATGCTTGTGGCATCCACGCTATTCTTCGACGCCCGCAAGGGGCTTGTCGCGCATCCGGTCAAGTTTTGGTGCGAGGTGCCAAGTCGTCTTCGCCGTCGACATTGACACCGCTCCATCCGGGTAGGTGCGAAGCCTCCTTGCCGTGGGCGAGCTCCTGGGCACGGCTGATGGCTGCTTCCGGGTCCGTTTGGAGCACGTGTGCGGAAATTCGCCGGCGGAAGAAATCGGCCCAGAGGAACTCGGCAAATGGCTCCCCATCTTTCGGAAATCCACCGGAACTCTTGATGACGCCGGCAAGACTGCGATAGGGGTCGTCGATCATGTCCGTGAGTTTTTTGGGCAGTTCGTTGAAATCACGTCGATGACCGTGCCGGTCATATGGATGCACCCATTGGTAATGGTCCATGACAACCCAGAACTCGTGCGGACTCAATGCCACGAAGTCTTGCATGAGAACGAGCTGGGTACTCTGCACCTTCTCCAAGATCAACGCCAGTCCCAGGTGATGGTGGTCGATGATGTAGTAGCGCGCTTTAGGCCCGCGAACTGCGGGAAACCAATGCCGGGAAAGGTAATGACTGCGCTGCTGCGAATCGAGCGTACACCAGTGTTCGGACTTCTGGCGAACCTCTCCCATCCCCACGGTCATCTGTGTTGGCCTCAGCGCTTTTAATTCAACCTCGACAAGGTGGTGGCGGTATATGGGCATGACGAAAGTCCAGAGTGGGGCTGCAGGGTGTGGCTTGATGCGGAGTCGACTGCGCGACCGATTCACGTCGAGGTACGTGCAATAGGGCGCGTGTCCATCAATCCGGACAGCGACTCAACGTGAAAGGCATGCCATGTCCCCGGAATCGCTCGCGGGCACGGGTCCGGCATTGGACGGATCGGTCCATATCGACACCAAGCAGGGCTACGGCGGATCCGTTCCAGACTTTGTATCATCGAAGTCCAGATCGCCTTCTGCCGCCATGGTTCCGGCAGTGCTGGGTTTGCCCCTGAGAATGGCTTCGAATGCGACCCCGATCAAGGCCCCCAGGATGGGCCCGACGATATAGATCCAGGTTGTCGAAAAATCGCCGCGCACCAGATCCGGGGCCAGCGATCGCACAGGGTTCATGGATGCGCCACTGATTGGCGCCGCCCAAAGTCCCGCCAATGCGATGTACCCCCCAACAGCAATGGCACCGTTCGTGCCGATGTTGCGGGCTCCCGAGGCCGTACCCAAAATCGTATTTACCAGTCCGGCGGTCAAGACCGTCTCCATGGCGAGTGCCTGCGTACTGCTGATACCACTTCCTGGCAGGGTTGCACCCAGCGCGCCGGCCGTTCCGAACATGGCACGCAAAAACAGTGCGGCAGCAACGCCACCAGCCAATTGGGCCAATATGTAGCCTGGTACCCGCTGCCAGGGGAAATTGCGCCGAACGGCAAAAGCCAGGGTCACGGCGGGATTCAGGTGCGCGCCACTGACCGTCCCCATGAAGTAGATGATTGCCATGACCATGAGGCCAGGCGCAACCACCTGCATGGCGAGGGTGACCGAGCCATGGCTGCGGGCCGCGACAACCCCTGCGCCGGCAGCAACGAGGACCAGAAGAAACGTGCCCCAGCATTCGGCAAACACCCGGCGCCACTCAATCGACGGATCGAGAAAATCGACAGAGGACATCCTCCGCGTTCCAAGGCGCTCGCGCGCCTCCGTGATCTTGGGTCTACGCACCGATGTCATGCGCGGGGAACTCCCTATTCATGGACTGCGATTGAAATGTTCCACGGTTCAACCGCCTCGATAGGACGTGGGTCGAGAGCGAGTTCGTGATGAATATGCGCGTATTTCATATGCTGGTCACCGTCAAGCCGCGAGCCTCCCACAACTTGATGGTTGGCCGATTTGGGCTGCCTGGAAGGTAAAGGTATTTTTTTAAAGCTCGGGATCAAGAGTGGATGTGTGTCTCCATCGAACTCGGTGAGTTCTCTGGTATTTTTTATAAATGCAGTTGCCAAGGCTATTAATAAGTGGTCCACCCTTTATTGAGCATCCTGAAAATTATCGCATATAAAAATATATGACAATTATGGCAAAGGCAAGACCGGAACCAAGCCATGAAATCGCGGAGCTTCTGCGTTGCCATTTATTTTTCGTAAATAAAGTCCTCGATATTTTTTGATTCATGGCGATTGTTGGTGAAGGACGCATGGCAGGTCTTTCGAGAGTTTGATGTCAGCGAGCCGGTAGCGTAAGCGGGAACACTGAGGCAAACTACCCCCGCGCAGGCTCGCTGTCTGTGCGTTGGCGCACATCATGGCACGCCGGGGATGGCGTACCCGACGCGGCATGCCACGGCGCGGCATGTTGGGCCGCTGCTTCGGGAGCTCGCCGGGGCGGCGGCCCGCGACCCCCTTCGGAGGGAGGGTGAATGGCCCGGATGGACAGACTGTGTGCGTTAGCGTACCGTCCAGCATCACGTTCAAGGTTAGCCTTTGGCTTCAAGTCGGATCGCGCACGGTCTTGCCCTCTTGAAGAATGCCGCACGCGACGGCTTCCGTTGTTCGGTTGCAGCGATCGACATGCCTATGCAATGGACACAGCGATGCAAAGCAGATCCGTGACGTCGCAAGGCCCGGTACCGGATCATCTTGACTGGCAGGCCTTGCAGGCCAGGTCAAGAAGAGCGGGAAGATTGATTCAATTGAAGAAAGGATTAATGATGAATCTGCATTTAAGCATTGGCCCCCTCGTGTCCCTGATTGCAGGTGTACTTATTCTCGTTGTTCCGCGGCTGTTGAATTATATTGTCGCCATTTATTTAATCGTCATCGGACTTATTGGTATCGTGGGAACTGGAGGTCTCTATCTGCATTAGAAGGCGGTTGAATTGCGTAATGGATGCGCGCCCTCCTGCCCTCGGAATCGCACGATGGCGCTCATCCGGTGCTCAGTTTCTGTGCAGGGAGTCCGATTCCATTCGGGGTCGACCAAAATTCGGCGTTCGGGGTGGCCATTTCCATGCTTTTTCCACCCTTGACATCCCCCAGACCTTTGCCTGGGGCCACCGCTTGCGCGCATAGGAGGGGGATTCCTGCGGCGCTACGCATGGGTGAGCTCAGGCGCAGTCGCTTCGCTGGGTTCCTGCTCCGCAGAGGGGCCCGAATGCGTCGATTATCCACAAGCTGCAAGGCGGTGTCCCCGCGCCAACTCGTTCATCAAGCCGACAAGGTCGGCGTGGTTCGCATGGCCATACGCGACCCACTTGAACTGCGCCTGCGTGCAGCGGTTCTCAGCGGCCACATGGCGACAGCCTGGACAGGTGCGACTGGCGCTGGGCGGCGGCAGGGCAATGAGCCATCCACCACTCCATTGGAGCTCGTCGTCCAGTGGGCTGCCAAACTCGGCCCAGCCTTGGTCGAGGATCGACTTGTTGAACCCCGATTTGACCCGGACATTCCTGCACGGTCGTTCGACCGTTCCCGCCGCGCTGCGCGACATGCTCTTCACCTGCAGGTGCTCGACGCACACCATCGCGTGGTCTTGGCTGATGGATGGCGCGTCCTTGTGCAGGATGTCGCGCCGGGCATTGCCGAACCTCTGGTGGAGCAGTGTGACTTTGGCCTTTGCCTTCCTTCAGTCCTTGCAGAACTTCACCTTGCGGCTCATCGCCCGTCGATCGCGCTTCCGCCCGTGGGGCGTGTGTTGCGCGCCACGGGCGGCGTGCGGCGTGACATTCATCTCTCGGCCGGTCTTGACGAAGCCGCGCGTGTCACTGAGTCACCGCCGAGTCTGCCGCCGCGCTCCCTCGCCCGACTCGGGCGCGGCCACCCACTTCAGTAGTTCAACCGCTTGTTCGCGAGCGTTTCGTGCTCCAGGATGCGCCGGAGTTCTGCATTGGGCGCGGAGCGTGGCCAGGTTCGTCGAGAAATTCCATGCGAGTTGCATCGGCAGATGCAGGCGCATGGGACCCGCAAGGCAGTTTTGCAATCGGGCAGCGTTCGCTGACCCAATCCAGGGCGCCTTTGTCACGCTTGGCACCGCGTTCGGAGCCGATGTGATGATCGAGGCCTTTTCGCGCGGTAGCCATCACACGGCGCCCTGCAGCGGGCCCTAGCACGTCGTTCTTTGTGGGCGTCAGATGGGCGGCCGACTCTTCGGCGATGCACCGGCAATTCATGGCGTTCTTCACAACGCTTGGCAAGCAAGCCTGCTGTTCCAACCTGCCGATGTTCCCGCTTGGCTGATGACCGATCTGTGCGAGCTGTACGCCAGCGTACAGACCGCGACGCCGGCACAAGTCAACATGCGCGATTCCATTCGGGTTGTCCCAAGCCCGCAGGAGACGCCAACACTGGAGAGTCCATTGCTCGTTCACCGCAAGCCTGTGCGCCGTATTCGCCTGACCTTAGTCGCGACCTTTGCGGCCGCCACGCTGCTGGTGGGCAGCGCAGTCCACGCCACGACAGTGGATATTCCCACACTCGTACCCGATTTCCCCAATATGGCAGTGGCGCTGCACCAACGCCCTGTCGTCACTGGCCTGGCATTTCTGCTCGGTCTGATTGTCTTGGTGATGATGGCCTACGCTGCACGACACATCGCATTCACGTTGAGCCGTCTATTTGGAAAGCAGCGTCATCCCTACCTCGACATCGACACGGCCGACTGGCCAATGCTGACCGTCTTCATCGCGGCGCACAACGAGGAAAAGGTGATTGCCGGATGCATCACGGCGCTGCTCAACTCGGATTATCCGCAGAATCGGCTCAAGATTGTCCCGGTCAATGACCGCTCTCAGGACCAGACGCGGAGCATCATTGACAGCTTCGCACAACGATTTCCTGACCGCATCCATCCCTTCCATCGATTAACCGGAAAGCCAGGAAAATCGGCCGCACTCAAAGATGCGTTGCCACTTGCCGAAGGCGACATTGCGCTGATCTTTGACGCTGACTACATCCCCGGGAAAGGACTGCTTCGGCAGTTGGCTGCTCCCTTTTTTGATCCAGAGGTCGGCGCCGTCATGGGGCGCGTGGTGCCCGTCAATGGTGGGAGCAATCTGCTCACGCGATTACTCGATCTGGAGCGATCTGCCGGGTATCAAGTGGATCAGCAGGCGCGCATGAATCTTCGCCTGGTGCCGCAATACGGCGGGACCGTCGGTGGAATTCGCCGCTCGGCAGTGGACGCCGTGGGAGGGTGGAACGACGATGCGCTGGCAGAAGATACCGACATCACATTTCGTTTGCTGATCCATGGTTGGAAGACTGTGTACAGCAACCGCTCCGAGTGCTTCGAAGAGGTTCCGGAGGAATGGTCTGTGCGCATTCGTCAGGTCCGACGTTGGGCCAAGGGGCACAACCAGGTCCTGGTTCGCCACTGGCACGGCCTCTTGGGTAGCCGGTTTTTGTCGGCACGGGAAAAAGTCGATGGCTTCATGCTGCTGACGATCTTCGCGGTTCCTCCACTGCTGTTGTTGGGCTGGGGTTTGGCCTTGACGCTGTACTACCTCAACGCCAGTTCCCTGGTCGCGCTCGTTCTGCCCGTATTTGCCGTGATGGCCTATGGAACATTGGGAAATTTCGCGACCTTTTATGAAATCGTGATGGCAGTTCTTCTGGATGGCAACCGTCGGCGTGTCCGCCTTCTCCCCATCAATCTGCTGTGCTTTTTCGTGAGTTTGTTTGCAATCACGTGGGCATCGGCTGAGCTCATTCTGGATCGGCTTTTGCAGCGCGAGCTGGTCTGGCACAAAACCCTGCGTTACAGGAGTGCGAGTCCGATATGAATCCCTTCGAGTTCACGCTCATGGTTGTTTTCTCTCTGGGAACCATGACCTTTCTGACGCTCCCATTCCTGCCAGCATGGAGAGAATGGCGCGACCCGAGTGACGAAGCCGCTTTACCGGTGCCGGCACACGACAGCAATCAGGTGAGCCATTTCGCCAACTCATGGCGGAGGCAGCGCGATGGAGACGGCCTGGATGCTTCGTCCACTGACACATCCAAGGAGCTCCAACTTCAACACATGTTCGACGTTCGCGCCGTGCAGGCATGGAACCATACGGACTCGCCTGTGGTTGCAACCAGAACCGTTGTTCTTGCCACCCCCGTCGAGTGTCTGCGCCCGGTGCACGCTGCTTTGGATTTCCGGGCAGCGGGCGGGTCCACCTTCTCGGCCATCATGTCGAGCGGCTGCATCAAGCTCGGCCCTTTAAGCCGGGTCACGGAATGGGCGCACGGCGACAAGGGTCTGCGTTTGGGCGGATTCAGCATTGGCCTGCGCCGCCTGTCATCCGATGGCACGATCGAGTTGGGCAACGGTTGCTGCTTCGAGCGCATGCATGCACCGGCTGTGCAATTCGGCGCAACCCCAGCCAAATCGGAGCGCCCGGGTGCCAGCGCAGGCCAGCCGAGCGAGCTTTCCCAATTGTCCGGGGCTGAGCATCGGGGAGGGCACTTGTATCGGGTGAACGGCAATTGCACGATTCCCGAAAACCGTCATTACATCGGGTCGCTGATTGTGACGGGAATCCTCACGATCGGCGCGTTCACGCGCATCGAGGGCGACGTCAAAGCACGTCAAGGAATCCGCCTTGGCTTCCACGCCAAGGTTCTTGGGGCTGTCATCTGCGAGGACACGATTCACTTTTTGGCGGGATCCTCGGCAGATGGCCCGGTGACCTCGGAAACCCACGTTTTGCTTGATCACGGCACGCAGGTTGGCCACCAACACGCGCCGACGTCCATCAGCGCGCCGACCATCATTGCCGAGAGTGGCGCCGTGGCACATGGCACCGTATGGGCCCGGGAAGCCGGCGTCGTTTGGGGGCTGGCATGAGAACACGATTATGGCTCCGATGTTTTGCTGGGATTGGGCTCCTGGCGTTTCTTGCAACGGCTGAGGCCGTACCGCTTGATCTGTCCGGCTACGCCGATGATTCAGGTGCCATTTCCATTCAGTTTCATGGCAATACCGTCGACCCCTATTTCGCCTTGCAAGCCCTTCTTCTGGCACAACAGAATGCCTTGAGCATTGCTGCCTACAGCACGAAATGGGCGGATTGGCTGCTTGCCCGGCAAAAGCCTGACGCCACATTCGATCGATTCTGCCGCAACGGCCCGGTGTGGGCTCCCTGCAAGACGGCTGATGCGGATGATTCGCTGCTTGCACTTTGGCTCGAGTTTTTGAGGACTATGCCCGCTGAATTGAAGCGCAATCCAGCTTGGCGTCATAGCGAGCAAGCCTCCCAGGTTGCTCTGTCCAGGCTGGTGGATCCTTCACGTGGGATCTATCTCGTCTCGCCGGTCTATCAGCACGGGCTTTTCATGGATAACCTCGAAGTCTGGTCTGGAAAGCCGAATCGTGCTGCTGCTGAGAATGCGGCGCACCCAAATCTGGCGGCGTCGATCGCGAAGGCGTTCTGGGACAGCAAGACGAAGCGGTTTTTGGTCTCCACACAACCCGGGCAGGAGCTGGTCAAACCGGCGTTCTACCCCGATGCCGTCGCTCAGATCTATCCGCTGTTGGAAAACTATCCGCTCATCCCCGGCGGAGCCCACGCTTGGTACGCGCAGTGGATCAAACACTATCGCGGACTATGGCTGAGCCAGGTCCACACGGATTTTGCGTGGGGGCTGGTGGCGCTGGTTGCCTGGAAGCAGGGTGACATCGGATCCGTGCAGTGCTGGTTGCGCACCACCTTGCCATTTCGCCATACCGCGCACTGGACCGTGACCGATGAAGTCGTGGTGCAGATCCTCAACGCGCACCACGTGGCGCCCGCGAACGAGAAAGAAAACTGTACATGAGAACGTATCTTGCCTGCATCGGGACCCGGCCGGAAATCATCAAAATTGCGGTTCTGTACCGTCTGCTGCGTGAGCAGGGGCACCATGTGCAGTTGTTGCATACGGGGCAACATGAGGAAGTGGCGCAGGTGCTTTATCGGTTTTTTGAGATGCCTCCGGATTATCAAATCGAGTTACCTCGCCGCTCGCCGCTTCTGGGCAACTTGACGGCGACCCTCCTGGATCGCATTGACAAGGTCATTGAACGAGCTGACCCTGACGTGGTTCTGGTGCAGGGAGACACCACATCAGCTTTTACAGGGGCTTTGGCCGGCTACTACCACAACATATCGGTGGCGCATATCGAAGCCGGTTTGCGCACGGGTGAGCATGAGCCGTTTCCTGAAGAAAAGAACCGAGAACTGATCGGCCGCTTGGCCCACTGGCACTTCGCACCCACGGCCCAAGCACAAGCCAATCTGATCCGGGAGGGGATCGAGCCGGATCGCATTTTCATGGTTGGCAATACGGTGATTGATGCCGCGCTTTGGGTGCGCGAGCGGATCAGCCAAGGATTGCTTGATCCGACGCTGGCCATGCCCGGGCGGCTGGGCACCTTTTTGGCGCAACACAGCCAGAACAGGCTGATGCTTGTCACCGCGCATCGCCGTGAAAACTGGGGACAGCCGATTCGCGATATCGCCGCCGCCGTGGTCAGGCTCCTGAACGCGTACCCGGAGCTGGTGGTTGTCTGGCCTGTTCACCCCAATCCATCCGTGCAGGAGGACGTCTCAAACGGCTTGACAGGGCTGGCTGCGGACGCACGCACGCGCCTGTGCCTGACCGAGCCACTCGACTACCTGGCCATGATCGCGCTCTTGGCGCGCTGCTATTTCAGCTTGACCGACTCAGGAGGCATCCAGGAGGAGGCGTCAGCCCTAGCAACGCCGGTTCTGATTGCTCGCAACAGCACGGAGCGCCAAGAGTTGGTGCAGGCTGGTGGGGCCTGTTTGGTCGGTACCGACACGCAACGCATCGTGCACAAGGCCGAGAGATTGCTCGACGACGAAGCCGTTTATCGGCGCATGCAGCTTCCAGAGAGTCCGTTTGGCGACGGGCAAGCGTCCAAGCGCATTTCCAATGTTTTGATCACTACCTAGGCCAAGCCCTGTGCAAAGAAAAAGCGTCATTCAATTCCTCGGCTGCTTGTCGGCATGCCTCGCCATCCCGTGCGTGGCTCAAACGAACCTGCCGGCCGCGGTGCCGGCCGCCGCCCCGGCCGCAGCCCCGGCCGCCCCGGTCCCGACTCCCGCCTCGACCCCGATCGAGATCGACACCTACGCCAGCTATCAGAACCTCTCAGCCGGATATGGTCAGTGGAGCGAAACAGGGGTGCTCGGCACCTATGCGGTGGGCGCCAATGTGCTCCAGGGCCAATTGGCAGGGATGCGCCGATTCGGTGAACCAGGCAAGTATGCGGGGTTCGGCGATACGCTGACGATCAATCCTGATTGGTACGCAAGTTTGAATGTGGGTGCGGGTGATGGCGCGTTCTACCTGCCACGCTACCGCGTTGACGCCTTTATCAACCGTAAGCTTCTCGCACGAAAGAACCTGGTTGCCACGCTTGGCCTGTCCTACTACCTTGCGCCCGATGGGCATACCGACAGGAGCGTTGGTCTCGGCGCCATTTACTACTTTACCCAACCGCTTGTCCTTCAAGGCGAAGTGCGCTTCAACAACAGCAATCCAGGTGGCGTGGACACGCGTCAGCAGTTCATCGCGGCGACTTGGGGGGCCGCCAAAGCAACGCAGATCATCGGGCGCTACGCCTGGGGTATGGAGGGATACCAGACCATCGGAGCCGGCGTCCAGCTGGTTGACTTCTCCAGCACCGACGCCAGCCTTGCCGTGCGCCACTGGCTCGGCTCGAACTGGGGGGTCTCAGCCATGCTCGAACGCTACCAGAACCCCTACTACAACCGGAAGGGCGTCACGCTCGGGCTCTTTTGGCAACTGGGATGAGATCGGCACCACTGGAGTCACACGAACGCAGCCTGGCAAGGGCTGATGCCCTGCAAGCCGCAAAGTTGGCATTGAACGAGGTCCGGTCAAGCTTTCCAGGCCCGGGAGCGCACCGCGCCATGCGCAGCACCCGGCTACGGTTGGGCGCATTGCTCCAGTCGCTGACCTGGGCGATACTGTTCACGGCCCTCTTGCTGTGGGGCAAAGAACCCCTGATGCACTGGTGGGCGGAAGTGATTTTGTTTTGGGGGGGGCATCTCGGCATCCCACTGCATGCCGGACGCGGTGAGTCTGGGCTTCTGCTCTGGATCCAAGTCGCCGCGACGTCCGTGATGCCAACAAGGGGCATCGTCCTCGCCACGACCGCAGCGGTGATTGCCCTTTATGGGGCTACGTTCTGGATGCCCGATGCAATGACGCCGTTGAAGTACCTGATCCGCACGTTGTGCGTCGTCCAGGCCACAGCCATCCTGTTTTTCACGTTCGAACCATCCCTGTTCACGTACACCATCCCAGGGCATTTACAGGCCATTTTGAACGCAGGATACGGCGTCATGCTCGCGGTGCCCGCACTGCTCGCATTAGGCTACGGAGTATTGCCCATTCGAGGTGGAGAGCGATTTCTGCACACCGCTGGGGTCCTTGCCTACTTTGCGCTGATGGTGCCGCACATGGCGGTTCTACACGCCATCGTGTTGCAACATCTATCCGTGTTGTTTATGCCTCTGCTGTATCTGTGCTTTGGTGTGGTGTTCGATGTCATGATTTTTGTGGCCTTGTATTCATGGCTCGCAAGCCGTGTTCCTGCCGATGCGCTGAATGGATGAGGTGGGAAGCCGTCGAGCGGCTTTGCGGCGATTTGCAATGCAAAGTTTTGCGCCTGGCAAGGTGTTGCAGCACAAGTTTTGAGCAAAAAAACTGCGCAATCCCCGACTGCAGCGCCACAAGGCGCTTCGTCGACGGAGCGTTTACACGGCCGTCGATCAGCCCATTGGCGCGCCCCGCATTTAGCCGGGGTCCAGAACACCAGGGGTCAGCTTGCGCATCGCCAGCGTCCGCACGTTGAGCCTCACCCGATCTCGATCGCAGAACCGGCGATCGACTGTGCCTGCTGCAGGATGCGCGGCAGATGCGTAGCGTCCTTGGAGCTTTCCCGCTCAATCCTGTCAATGTCTGCGGTGCCTGAGTGTCGCGGGGCAACGCAGCCATGCGCATGGATGACCCTGTGCTGCGGATCGGTGCGCGGTTGCCTGACTCATGATCGAGCGCGCTTGGCATTGCTCACCCAGCCAGTTCCATGTTTTGCACCTGCGTTGGCGAACGACGCGCATGCGCCTGGAACGCGGTGGCGGCGAGACCCAAACCTCGGCCTCCGCAACGGCGTAACTCGAAGTCACTCGCCCCGAAACTCGGGCCACAACGCCATGCGGTAAGCGGCGGGAGAGTTCATACGCCAGGCCTTTGACGGATCTCGACCTGATGCTCTAGGCCATCGTCAATCAGCTCGATGCTCGCCCGTGGCATCGGCTCGCCGTCCATGATGCAGCTGTTTTTTTCGTCGACATCATTTGTCTGCAGCAGCGTGATGTGGTAGCTCGTGTCGCCAAAGCGGTAGTCGAGCTTGAATGAAGGCCAGTCAGCCGGGAGCACGGACGCGATGCGCAGGCAGTTACCCTCCCGTTGAAGACCCAGGAGCGACTCTACGATCAGCCGGTACATCCAGCCGGCCGACCCGGTGTACCAACTCCAGCCGCCACGACCCACGTGCGGAGCGACGGCGTAGACATCGGCGGCCATCACATAGGGCTCGACCTTGTAGACTTCGATGTCAGCCGTGCCTTGCCCGTGGCGGACCGGATTGATCATGCGCAGCAGTTCCCATGCGCGCGCACCGTCACCGAGTTCGGCAAACGCCATGGATGCCCAGACTGCCGCGTGCGTGTACTGCCCGCCGTTCTCGCGTACGCCAGGTACATAGCCCTTGATGTAGCCGGGATCGAGCGCCGACCGGTCAAATGGGGGATCCAGCAACTGCACCAGCCCCTCGGCGCGGCGCACCAGCCGTTTGTCGAGCGCATCCATGGCCGCGCGTCGGCGACTCTCGCCAGCCGCTCCGGACAGAACCGACCAGCTTTGCGCAATCGCATCGATCTGGCATTCGTCGTTGTCGGCAGACCCCAGCGGGGTGCCGTCGTCAAAATACGCGCGCCGGTACCAGGCGCCGTCCCAGCCGTGCTGCTCGATACTGGCGCGCAGCGTGGCGGCCTCGGCCTCGCAATGCGCGGCGAAAGTCGTGTCGTCGCGCAAGCGCGCAATCGGGGCAAAGCGCAGCAACACGTCATGGAGAAAGAACCCCAGCCAAACGCTCTCGCCACGTCCCTGATCGCCAACCCGGTTCATCCCGTCATTCCAGTCGCCGGTGCCGATCAGCGGCAATCCGTGCGAGCCCCGCGGCGTGCTGTGTTCGATTGCCCGCACGCAGTGCTGATAAAGGGTTTCACGCAGTTCCGAGCGAACCGGCAAATCGTAGTAGGCCTCCTCGTCGAAGCCGACGCGCCGCCCTTCAAGGTAACCGGCGCTCTCATCGAGCACACTACGGTCGCCGGTGACGCGTACATATCGGCTGGTGGCCAGGGGCAGCCACAGATAATCGTCGGAGCATCGCGTGCGCACGCCGCGCTCCATTGGCGGATGCCACCAGTGCTGCACGTCACCCTCGGGGAACTGGTGCGCGGCGCACAACAGCAGATGCTGGCGTACGGCTTGCGGCGAGGCATGGATCATGGCCATCGCGTCCTGCAGCTGATCGCGGAAACCGATGGCGCCACCCGACTGGTAATAGCCGCTGCGGGCCGTGAAACGGCTGGCGATGGTCTGATACATCAGCCAGCCGTTGACGAGGACGTTGATGGCCGGATCCGGCGTCTGCACCTGGACCTTGTCCAGGACGTCGTGCCAGTGGGTGCGCACGGCTTTGAGCGTGGCAGCCGCAGTGCCGAGTCCGCGGCACCGCTGTACAAGCTCGCTTGCTGCCTTGACGTCGCCGGCCGTGCCTAGGCGGAAGATGACCTCGTGCTCGTTGCCAGGATCCAACTCGAAGACGACCTGGAGGGCTGCGCAGGGGTCCAGGCCCGCGCCCACCTGGCCTGACAGCCGGGCGTTCACCATTGCCGCCGGGGTCCGCAGACTGCCGTTGCGGCCTAGAAATTCGCTGCGATCGCCAGTGACGCTGCGCGCCGGATCGTCGACATCGAAAAATGCCACCCGTCCCGGGAACTCCAGGTTGTAGCCGTTTCGCGCAAATAGCGCGCCGGTTATCGGATCGGACATCGTGACCACGTGCATGGCCGATTTTTCAGGCAGATCCCCGAGCACCCATTCGACGTAGCCGGTTGCGGACAACCGGCGCATGCGACGGGATACGTTGCGCACCTTGAGTACCGAAAACTTGACTGCCGAATCCAACGCGACGTAGATCCACAACTGCGTGTGAATTCCGTCCTCGCTGTGCTCGAACACGCTGTATCCGAAACCGTGTCTGGTGAGGTAAGTGCCTTCGCCGCGCCTGGGCAGCGGCGTGGGCGACCAGTAATGGCCGGTCTCCTCGTCGCGCAGGTAGATCGCCTCTCCGCTGGCGTCGGTGACCGGATCGTTGTGCCAGGGCGTCAGCCGGAATTCATGCGCGTTCTCGCTCCACGTGTAGGCGCCTCCGCTCTCAGAAACAACCGTGCCGAAATGTGGATTAGCCAGCACGTTGGCCCACGGCGCTGGTGTCATCTGCTCCTCCGCAAGGGTGATGACGTATTCGGTGCCGTCCGCGCTGAAGCCTCCGTACGGGTTGGCCAGCAGCAGGGGCAGGCCAGCCGAATCGGGAGCTGGGTTTGGGGAGCCGGATTCGCCAAGGCGGTTTTTGGTGGCCACGAAATGTGCCGGCTGGGTGTGCATCCGGCGACGTCCGATCTGCTCAGACAGAGCACCGCCTCCGTCCATGAGAACGATGCGCGCGGCGGATTGCACCAAGATGCGATCTTCGTCGGAAATCTGCTGCGCTTGGCGCACGAAAATGCCACCAGGACGATCGATCAGGCTGGCCTCGACCCCGGATGCGATCAACCCCATAATCAAATCCTGCAGCCGCTGCCGGTAGCCGGCGCGGTCCTCGTTCCAGATCACAAGATCCACCGCCAAGCCTTTGAGCCGCCAATAGGCATGCGCCTGCACCAACTGGCGCACGAGTTCGATATTGGCCGGATCGGCGATGTGCAGCAAAACGATCGGCAGGTCGCCGGAGATCGCCTGGCCCCACAACCCGGACTGACCACGGCGGTTGGCACGCAGAATGCTCGCGTCGGCACGCAGCGCGGCGCTGGCGTAGATGACGGATGCGGCCATTTCCTCATAGAGCTGTGCGGCGGTCAGCCCTGCGTTGATCTGGCGCAGCAAAACCTGGCTGTGGGTCCAGGCCAGATCGAACACGCGGTCGGCCAGATGGCGGTCGCGATATTTCCCGATCAGATGCAAGCAGGCCTCGCGGTTGTCGCCGACGCCGGTGACCATATCCACCAGCGCTGACTGCTCCGGTTGGAGCGTGATGCGGCAGCGAATCGCCACGATCGGGTCGAGCACCGACCCTTCGCTGTCGCTCAGGCGGCGATGCACCCCCGAGGTGCCGCCCATCGCGGCGGGACTCGCCACGCTGCCGCCTCGTCCGATGAAGCGGGCGCGGTCGGTTTCGTAGGAAATCTCGTCAATGTCGGCATCGTGCACGGCCAACAAGTGACACAACGAGGGTATGTGCTCGGTGCTGGAGCGTGGGCGCCGCGTGCAGATGATCGCCTGCAGCGGGCGCACGAGCTCGCTCTGGACAAACAGTTTGCTGAACGCAGGATGCAGCGCATCGGCCATCGGCGGAGCCAGAACAACCTCTGCATAGCTGGTGATTTCGATGGTCCGTGCTACGCGTGCACGGTTGGTGATGCGAACGCGGCGCAGCTCGATATCGTCCTCGGGCGACACCACGATTTCGGTATGTGTGTCGAAATCGTGCTCGCGTACGCGAAACTCCACTCGGGCATCGGAAAGGATCGCCTCACTAAGCTCTGGCTTTTTCAACGTTGGCTGATGCGCGCTCGACCAGAATTCTCCGCTGGCCACATCGCGCAAATAACAAAACACACCCCAGCTGTCGCCGCTGATGTCCTCGCGCCAACGGGTGACGGCCAAGTCACGGAAGCGGCTGTAGCCGCCGCCCGCGCTGCTCACCATGACGTGGTAGCGTCCATTGGAGAGCAATTGCACGGCGGGTCGGGACTTGTCCGGATCGGTCACGACACGCATGCGGGATCCGGCTGTACGCAACAGCACGTTCGGCGCCTGGAGTCCCGAGGCGTGACGATACTCCGAAGCAGTTTTCGGTACCCGCTCCTGCAACAGCAGAAGCGTCGCCCGCAAGCTTGCATCGGACTCGAAACGCCTTTGCATCGGGCGCTCCCTGAGCACGTAATCCAACGCCAACAGGCTCATACCCTGGTGGTGCGCCATGAACGAGCGGATCACCGCCGAGTCCTGCCCGCGCGATAGGCGCGCAGGTGTGTAGTCAACCGCCTCGTACAGTCCGAAGCGCCCGTCCAGACCCTGGTTGGAGAGGCGTTGGAGATTCGCGCAGGCGGCGTCCGGCGCCACCATCAACGCGAGCGCCGACGCGTATGGCGCGATCACAATTTCATCCCCCAGACCGCGCTTCAAGCCGAGTCCGGGCACCCCAAACGCCCGGTACTGATAATTAAGATGAATGTCCAGCGTGTTGTAGCCGGACTCGGAGACGCCCCAGGCCAAACCCAGTTGTTTGCCGTATTCAATCTGCCGTGCCACCGCTGCACGGCAAGTCTGATCGAGCAGTGTTCCCTGATAAGTCGGCATCACCAGCAAGGGCATCAGGTACTCGAACATTGAGCCGGACCACGACAGCAGTACCGGTTCGCCGCCCGTGGTGGTCAATAACCGGCCTAGCGCGAACCAGCTCTCCTGGGGCAGCCGCTCCTGCGCGATCGCCACGAAGCTGGTGAGCCTGGCCTCCGAGGCCAGCAAATCGTAGGAACCGGCGTCGAGCCGGCGCTCCTCGACGCTATAGCCGATTGAGAGCAAGTCGCTTCCGGCATCGAAGAGAAAATCGTAATCCATGACCGCAAGGTCGCCAGCCTGTCTCACAAACGCGGTGATGGTTGCGATGAGAACGCCGGCCTTGTGTTGCATGGCGGCGGCTGCGGTGGCTTGGGCCGTGGAAGCACCAGGGCGCACGTCGAGATCCGCCAGCTGGCGCAATGTGGGAATTCCATCGGCCCCGTCAGGCGCAAAATCTGGGGACGCGAAGTTGAATTGGACGAGATATGAATGGGCGTCACGGCATTGATCCACCAGCGCCTGCAGCCAGAATTCCGCCTCACTTACCGATTCGGCGTCGTGCGCGGGTGGATGGATGGACTCAGCGTGGTCGAGGAGACGCCGCATGCAGGCTGTGGCCGCTGTCATCGTCTGCGGCGTCGCGGCAAGGGCGCCAGCGAGTTCGTCGCGCAATCCAGCCAGCGGGGTCGCATCCGAAAAACCAGTAGGAGCCGCTTCCCACAAGAGAACAAAGGTGTCATGTACACCATGGAGTATGCGATTGTCGAACAGCGGTTCATCTGCAAGCGCGAGCAAGCCCGGGCGCAATGTCAACAAATGTCCAGCGAGGTTGCCGCTGTCCACGGTCGAGACGTATCGCGGCGGCAGTGGCTGCAGAGTCAACGTGTCGTACCAGTTGTAAAAATGGCCGCGATGCCGCTGCATGCCTTGCATCGTTCGCAGGGCGTGGCCGGTACGCTCCAACAAACGGCCTGCCGTCAGATAGCCCAGATCGTAGGCCGCAAGATTGGCCAACAGCGCCAGCCCCATATTGGTGGGCGAGGTCCGGTGTGCGGTCACCGCAGTCGGCTGTTCCTGAATGTTGTCCGGCGGCAGCCAGTTTTCCCGCGAGCTGACATGAATCTCGAAGAAAGCCCACGTCTTGCGCGCGAGTCTGTGCAGAAATCGCAGCATTTCGGGGGTCGGGACAAATGCGGTCAGAACTGGGGGGTTGCTCATGCGCCAGGCGATGGCCGGCGCGAGCAGCCACAGCAGCAGGAACGGTATGGCCACGGTCAGCGCATACGGCCGCACCCATAGCAGCGCAAGCGCGCCGAGCAGCGCAACAAATGGCGCGATCCACATCGATCTGTACAGGCCGATCAAATCGTTGGGGCTGGCGCGCTCGGCATCTTTGGATGGATTCCACTGCAGAAGTTGGCGCCTGCTGACTCCCAATCGCCACAGCGTGCGCGCCACAGCATCCAGGGTGTACAGCGCCTCGTGCGGAAGCCACGCTAGATACAGCAGCGCCCGCAGGAAATGCTGGCCAGCTCCGCGCAAGGCGGCGCGCAAGTGTTGCTTGAGTTGCACGTCGCGCGGCTTTTGAACAATATCCAACCACGAGGACAACAATGCGGGCACTAGCACGACGGCCAGCACTCCTACCGTCCACGCAACCACTTGCAGGATCGCGATCCAGCCGAACAGGAGCAGGGCCAACAAGGCGGACGGGACAAAGCTGCGGCGCAGGTTGTCGAGAATCTTCCAGCGTGAAAGCACAGTCAGGGGATTGCGCTCCCGGCCTTTGTCCTGCGTAGGCGTCCATGGCATCAGCCATGGCAGAAGTTGCCAGTCTCCACGAATCCAGCGGTGGCGCCGATTCACATCGGCGAGGTAGCGGGGCGGATATTCCTCGTAGAGGTGAACATCGCTGATCAGCCCTGATCGTGCGTAGCAGCCCTCCACCAGATCGTGACTGAGGATACTGTTCTCGGGGAAGCGGCCATCAATGGTCTCCTCGAACGCATCGACGTCGTAGATGCCCTTGCCGATGAATGAACCTTCACGGAACAGATCCTGATACACGTCCGAGACCGCGCGCGTGTAGGGATCGATTCCTGCATCGCTCCCGAAGATCCGGGCATAGCTCGATCGCGCAGCGCTTGGCAGGCTGATGCCCACACGCGGCTGCAAGATGGCATAACCGGCGACGACGCGCCGCTTGACGGGGTCGTAAACGGCGCGGTTAAGGAGGTGCGCCATGGTGCCGATGAACTGGCGTGCCGAGGTTCGCGGCAGCTGGGTGTCGGCATCCAGGGTGATGACATACTTCACACCGGCCAACACCGCGGTGCGGCCAACGACCAGGGAGAATTGCTCGGGACTTCGGCCGCGTAACAGCGCATTGAGTGCGGCAAGCTTGCCGCGCTTGCGCTCGTGCCCCATCCACAGCTTGTCCACAGGATTCCACCGTCGTGGGCGGTGAAAGAGAAAGAAACGATCGGTGTGAGGATCCGCATCGGGATAGGTTGCGTTGAGCGCATCGATACGTTGTCGAGCAAGCAGAAGCAGCGACGCATCCAGCTCCAGCGTCTCGGCCTGGGCGTCTGGAAAATCTGTCAAAAGCCCGAAGTGCAGGTAAGGGTCGCGATTGGCCAGAAAGTGCACTTCCAAGGCATCGGCCAGATCTTCGACATCCTGCGGTCCTGAAAACATCGAAGGGATGACCACGAGGGTGCGAGCCTCTTCGGGCAGGCCGCTGGAATAGTCCATGCGCGGTAGCCTGTTCGGCGCCACGACGATGGTGACGAGCCAATTCACCAGACTGATCGCCAGCTGGCTGGTTACCAGCACGACAGGAATGGCAATTAGCAGCGATATCCAACCGTGTATTGCGCTGAAGTGCACGGCCTGCAGCAAGGGGCGCGCAAGCAACGCCGTGAGCAGTACGACCAGGCCCAGATAAATCTGCAATGGCACGCGATCCATCAATGATTGCAAGGCTCTTGCCGCTTTATACGGTTTGACGATGTGGCGCCTCAGTGCCGGAAGGCCCTTGTCCACCAGGTAAAAACCGACATGTGCTTCAACTGGCCCACGGGGCCCTTGCAGCTTGCTTTCTTTGGCGCATTGGATGGCAGCGTGCGCCACCTGGGTCTCGGATAAGGTGCTGTGCCTGGCCAGGCTCTCCACCACGTGGCGGTAATGATCTCGCGTGGCAAAGTCCATCGCGGCATAGACACCGGCGGGGTCCTCACGCAGGACGTGCTCGACGCTGCTCATGGCCTCGACGAATTCGCGCCAGTCCATCGCCGAAAGCGTGCGAAGGCTGCCAATGCTGTTACCGATGGATACTTGATCGGCCGCCTGCTGCTGTGCCTCCAACTGCAGCAGGTGTTCGAGGCCATGCCCCGATTCGGAAAGCCGTTGTTCGATCCAGGTCAAGGCCAGCGCCAAAGCCGGTCCCTGACCCTGCAGCCGCCGCGTCAATTCGGCGACAAACGAGCTGCCCATCGGTGGGTTCGACCGCGCCATGTCGGCAACCACAAGCACGACGCTCTTGGGGTCGCTCTCAGCGGTTTTGGCCATCCGGTCGGCCCACTGGCTGGCCAGATTGCGGTCGGCCCAGTTAGTCATGACGCGCACCGCGACGCGGCGAAGATTCTCGATCAGTGCCAATCGGAGCATGATCGGAATGGCCCAAAGCTCACCGAGCGTGAGGGGGATCACCCTCTGGTACGAAGCCACGAAGCAGCTCAGGCTCTCGCTGTCCACCCGGCCATCACCGTGGGAAATGGTTTCCAACGCAATGTCGTAGACCCGGGGCAACTTTGCAGATGGCCCGTTGAGAAGCCCCGGCAGCTCGCGGCTGTAACCTTTGGGTAAATGCCTTTGTGCGGTGCGGATCTGCTCTTCGATCAGGTAGTAGTTGTCGAGCAGCCACTCGCCGGCCGGTGTGATGCGTTGGCCAGTACGTAAGGCCAGCGCAAGCATCTCGCTGGCCTGTCCGAGAACGGCTTCGTTATCCGACAATCGTGCCAGCAGAGAATTGGCCGGCGAGACATCAGTCGATCGATGTCGGCGGGCAAGTACAGCTCCATAAAGGTCCATCTGCTCGGCACTGAACAGCTCCGAACGCAGGGCGGGTTCGTGCTCAAGACTTCGACGCAGAACGGACTGGCGAGCAATGCGGTCTCGCAGATGGGTGAGGTTGAACCAAGAGGCGGGAGTACGAATCTTCAATGGTTGCTACCCATGCGCGATGGTGTGCCAAGAGGGTTGTGGGCGCGCCCAGACCGATGGGGGCTGACCCGTTCGGTCCGCGCGCTGCAATCGTTTGGGAGGTAGGACGTCGAGTGATCGAGCCTATGCACCCAACAGCGTTGAGATCAGCCTCCCTGGTGGGCGCGCTTGCCGGGATTTTTCTTGCGCGTCGATTTCCCTCGCTCCAGGCTACGCCTTTGGCCTGTTGGTTTCGTCTGCGGAAGAGTTAGGGAGCTCGAGGATTTTTGGGACTGCTTGTCTGGCTTGCTGATCATGTTGCACCTCTCGTGTTGGCGTCCATCCATCGTGCTGTAACGGGTTCTGTGTGCATCAAAGATAGTCCAACCTTCCCGCGTTGTCTGCCCCTTGCGCTTCGAGCATGCTGGCGGCTGGCCGGCGCTTTACCTTATTGATGCTGTGCCTCCTTCTCAATGATCTGCAAGATCGGTTTGATCAGATCGATGGGCATGGGGAAAATGACTGTGGAATTCTTTTCCGTGCCGATCTCGGAGAGGGTCTGAAGGTAGCGCAGTTGCATTCCTCCCGGTGCGGACGCCAGGATTGCGGCTGCGTTCACCAGCGTCTGCGCCGCCTGGAACTCAGCGTCCGCATGGATCACCTTGGCGCGGCGATCACGCTCGGCCTCGGCCTGTTTGGCGATCGCACGCACCATGTCTTCTGTGAGTTCGATGTTGCGGATCTCAACCACACTGACCTTGATGCCCCAGGCTTCGGTCTGTGCATCGAGTATGGTCTGGATGTCCGCGTTGATTTTTCCCCGCTCGGAGAGCATTTCATCGAGATCGTGCTTGCCCAGGACCGCGCGAAGCGTCGTCTGCGCCAGCTTGCTGGTGGCCGAAAAATAGTCTTCGACCTGGATAAAGGCCTTTTCCGGATCAACGATGCGGAAATAGAGAACCGCGTCGACCTTGACCGAGACGTTGTCCCGCGAAATCACGTCCTGAGACGGAACCTCATGGACGACGGTGCGCAAATCCAGCCGAGCCATACGCTGGAAGATTGGCACCACGAAGATGAGACCCGGTCCTTTGACCTTCAGGAACCGCCCAAGCTGAAAGACGACGGCGCGTTGATATTCATAGATGATTTTCAGCGACGTTGCCAGGAACAAGCCAACCACCAGCAGCGCGAGGAAAATGGGGGAAAGCATGTGCAGGTTGGGCATTGAATCTTTTCGGCTTTTAGGGTTCAGGGGGATGAGCGGTGGCAAAGGCCGGGTGGCGTTCCGTTGTTTCCTTCAGAGAAGTTTTGGTGAGAGGAATGCGCCAAGTGCAGCGTAGGCTCGAAGGTCGTTCCGGACTGTTCGGTTGCGCACATAAGGCGAGGAAGATTGTGGGGACAGCCGGTCGTTGGCTCATTCATTGCATTGACGTCCTGTGTTCCTGCATCCTTGGGCACGAATTCCGAGATGTCCGTGCGATTTTTCACCTCGGGTTCTGCGAGGGGCTGGGGGGTGCGTCTCCACCGGCCTTCTCACCCGTCCAGTTCGATGGCGCGCGACATCCATCGAATTGGAAGCGGTCCGGGACTGGCGCAGTGTCTGTTTGCC
>JABBOE010000213.1 GCA_019351955.1 Pseudomonadota bacterium | reverse complement strand
TGGAACAAAACCCGCAGCGTGTGATGAGTTTCTTCCAGGACCGGCGCGTTCGCTACGCTGCTTAATACTTCACAGGGCCGGAGCAATAGCGTCGCCACTGCATGGCTTCAGCCTGGAGCGCACCTGATCTTCGGATCAGCGCATTTCCGCCCGCGCGAACTTCTGGCGGATTGATTGACTCGGCGAAATTGCTTCTCCGAATCGCATGCTTCGCCGCACCCAGCAGTCGGTGCTGGCGCAGCTGTCCAAGACACGGATCCCAGGATCCTCGCTGATCCACGCATTCCGAGGTGTCCAAGCTCGACCACTGCCGTTGCCAATCAAGGCAGATGCCGGGTCTCCGCGGGCACCGCAACGCTAATGCGCATGGGCGACATCTGGTCGGACCAGCGCTTGGTGCAGGAGCGTCACGCCGTGGATCACACGCGTTTACAGGTCTCAGGATCTGGCGCGACGCGCACGCCAGCCGAGTTGTTCAGCCGGTTGCGCCGTGCAGGAACGCCCAGACGACCACGGCCGTCATCACCGCCACATAGATGCGCAACCCCCAGAACACGACTTGCTGCCGGGGCGTGAGTTGCACTCGTCGCACATCAGCCAGAGGCTTCTCCCAGCCTTCGTTTTCGATGAGGCGGCGAATGACAAAGGGATCGAATTCATGCAGTTGTTTCATGACTCATCCTCCGAGCGCATGGGGAAACAAGGTGGCGATGCCATACAGGACATTGCACATAATCAGCCCAAGCATGATGGCGATCGACACCGCATTGCGTCGCGCCGAGTTGACGTGCTCGCCCATGAGTTCGCGGTCATTGAGCAACATGAGCAGGAACAACATGGCGGCCGGCATGAAGACTGTGGCAATGACCTGCACACTCAGGTTCAGAAAACCCAGCGGAATCTGAGGGATCATCACGGCTATCGCGGCCAAGGCCGTGCCGACGATTGCCGGCAGATAGAACCCCATGGCCTTGCGCGGCGGCGCGTTGATTGAGCGGTCGATCTCAAACGCCTCTCCAATCGCCCAGGCGCTGCTGGCCGTAATCACAATGGAGGCGATCAGACCGGCCTCCATGAGCCCTAAAGCAAACAAGGCCATCATCCCATCGCCCAGTTTGGTGCGAACGGCGTGCAGCACCATATTGGCATCAAGATTCTGCACATTGGGCACACCTTTCAGTGTCTGTGCGGCTAGAACAATGATGGCCATGGCGACCAGCACCATGCCGATGATGCCGAGCATCAGATCCCGCCGACCCGCGCGAATGTCTTGCGGCAGCAAACCTTTGTCGACGACACAGGATTGCTGGAAGAACAACTGCCAGGGCGCAATGGTTGTCCCGATATTGGCCGAGATCAGGATCAAGAACGTGAGGGAAAGAAATCCACCTGGGACGATCCAGCCGTGGCCGACGAAGGCTTGGGCCACCGCATGCCAGTTCGGGTGCGAGAACAGAGCCAGTGGCACAAAGATCAGGTTGAACACCGCGATGAAGAGCGAAATCCGCTCCCAGGTCCAGTACCGTAAAAACACCAGGACATAGGTAATGAAAATCACCGAAGCAGGCACCGTGAGCCACTGTGAAAGCCCCAAGGCCTGGCCACCCAGGCGAATGCCGATGAACTCGGTCATCAGCGTCAGTACATTGGCGACCACCAGATCGATGAGTGAGAACCATCCCCAAAAGGCGCCGTAGCGCTTCCAGATGAGCTCAGCATGGCCGCGACGCGTCACGGCGCCCAAGCGCACGGTCATCTCCTGCACCACATAGGCGACAAAGCCCAAAAGAATCATCAGTGGCAGAAAAATGCCCAATCCATAAGTCGCACCAGTCTGGGCATAGGTCATGACGCCACCAGCGTCGTTGTCCCCCAGCATGACCAACACACCGGGCCCGATGAGGGCTAGCCCCAGGGCCAGACGCGTGCGCCAGTTCTGCTTGCCTCGGCGCAGTTCATCCACATGCAGGCGATCGCGCAAACGCTGTTCGAGGTTCTCCGGAAAGGGGGGGCAGTCCGCGCAAAGCGTGGAGTCGAGGGTCGCGACATCGGTGCTCATGGACGGCCTCCCCGCGTCGGGGTGCCTTGGGCTTGGCGTTGATCAAGACGTTCTAGGATGACACCCAGTGTGGCCAGGCGCACATCCATGATGGTGATCTGCACCGGTTCTGCGACAAGCGCTCCGATGGATGCTGCTGCACGCGGCGCTGACCTGCCGCGGCGTGGCAGCAGG
This sequence comes from Pseudomonadota bacterium, assembly GCA_019351955.1. Classification (GTDB taxonomy): domain Bacteria; phylum Pseudomonadota; class Gammaproteobacteria; order Burkholderiales; family Burkholderiaceae_C; genus Thiomonas_A. The sequence continues at coordinate 2,439 of JABBOE010000213.1, read as the reverse complement.
CGAGCGATGAGGTTTTGAAGCACAAACATCGGTTCCTCCGTTCGTGTGAGACGGCACAACAAAAGTTGCGCGCAAGCGTCGCAAACACGCTTACGCGATAACCAACACGAAGAGGGGGAGTGCAAGAACGAGGAACTCGTCCTGGAACTACCGCCAGCCAGAGGGCGGCGGCAGCGAAGAACAGGGTCTGCTGTCGAAAGCCTTCAGGCGTTCACTTCACTGATCGACAACTGTCACTGTCCATGGGTTCGGTTTGAGCCGGCATACGGCCAAAAATGAGACATTAAGAATCATAGGTGCATCGCAACATGCGAGTCAAGCGAGCATAAAGGCGGGTCAGATGGATACTCGTCGGGTAGCCAAGCCATTAGGCTTCGCCTTGGCAGATCCGGGCATGCGGCCTTCCCGCACTCGGCTCTTCCCAAAGGCCAAAGGCGCCATGCGCGTTGTTCGGCCCAGGGACCAGTGATCCGCACCGCAGGCGGTGGGTAGCGCGCCGTCGCCGCGTCGAACCAATCCCACCCCGCCCGGTGCGACCGTTGGCTGCGACGTTACAGACAGAGTAACCAACCTGTCGCAGCGCCTGCCGGAAACCGGCAAAAGCTCGCCAGCTGTTCGGCATGCCGTAGGACGCGCAATGACCGCGCAGCACTCTGGCGCACCAGCGGTGCTCGTTGCCTAGTGGGTCGTGCATGGGTCGCCGCGCGTCTTGGCAAAGCTCGTTCAACTTGCGGGGGATCGGGAGCGCGCACTCAGACCCCGTCGGGCGGCACACGCCCCCACAGAAATCACTTGCCGAAAGCGAAGCTGAGACCCCTGATCAACAGAGGATTGTGGGAGCGGCAACCCTGTCTATGGTGGCGGAAGGGGTGCCGTGTAGCCAGACAGAAGATGCAGCGCATAGAACGCGATGAACAGGCCACCGGCGAAATACAGCAGGAAGAAGAACCAGAAGCCGCTGGGTTGACTCTCCCGGGAGACACCTTTGCCATACCTGAAACCGTTGCGACCATTCGGAAGCCAGCCCCGAAGCAACCCCTGCACGGCCACCGCTGCCAAGCCGATGCCGATCACGAGAAGAAACCATCCCTTAATCTGATACATGTCGGGAGTCGATCTCGAGAACGTTCAAGGGCGGACCGCTCCCGAAGGGTTCTGCGGGGGCGCTGGTTGCCGCTCAACACGCTCGAGGTTTGTATCCATGCAAGCCCATCCGGGCGCGCTGGATGTCCAGATGTTGGTGCTCGGCGTAACCGACGATGGATCATCCAGCGTGCCGGCTCGCACCACGGTGTAATGTGGCCGGCCCGAGGAGTCTGCAAACAGATGGCACCCGCAGTTCGGGCAGAAGCGCCGAGTGATTTGGTTGCCGCTATCCGCCATGCTGGTGTAAGCACTTGTTGCACCCGACACATCGAGCGCGGCCGCCGGCACGAGCATATTCACGGTGCCGTTTCCTGCAATGTGCTGGCAGTCTCTGCACCAGCAGATACGCGTGAAACCGGGTTCAGCCGCAATACGGTAGCGCACCGCGCCACATAGGCAACGTCCAGTTCTTTCGCTCATCGGAGGGCTCCCGGCCAAGGACATAGCTAAAGCCTAACGGATGCATGCGCGCAACCGCGCATCAACAGACACCCGAGGCCGTCGCTGTACGTGCCGATACGCATTTGAGCGATATGCCGATTTTGTTGTGACCAAGCGCCGTCCAGCATCACACTGGCGGTGACCCCCGTGTGAGACGAATGCTTCTGGATCACGCCTTCCTGGGCACGCTGTTGACATCCACCCCGACCTTGGCCCGAGGCCACCGCTTGCGCGGGAAGGACGTGGATTCCTACGGCGCTACGCATGAGTGACCTCGCGCAGTCGCTTCGGTGGGTTCCTGCTTCATCGAGGGGCCTGAATGCGCCACCTCTCCACGGGCTGCAACGCGGTGTCCCCGCGCCAAAATGTTCATCGCGCCGACAAGGTCGGCGTGGCTCGCATAGCCACATGCAACGCACTTGAACCGCGTCTGCGTGCGGCGATTGTCGGCCGCGATGTGGCCGCACTCCGGACAGGTGCGGCTCGTGTTGTGCGGCGGCACGGGCACGAGCCAGCCCCCGTTCCACTGGAGCTTGTCGTCCAGTTGCCTGCGGAACTCAGCCCATCCCTGATCCAGGATCGACTTGTTCAGACCAGACTTGGCCCGAACATTCCTGCCTGGGCGCTCGACCGTTCCCGCGGCGCTGCGCATCATGTTGCGCACCTGCAGGTCCTCAACGACCACCATCGCGTGGTTTTGGCTGATCGTGGTCGTGGCCTTGTGCAGGACGTCGCGCCGGGTGTTACCAATCCTCTGATGGAGTTTTGCGACTTTGGCCTTCGCCTTCCTCCAGTTCTTGCTGAACTTCACCTTGCGGCTCATCGCCCGCTGGTACCGGGCCAGACGCACCG
>JABBOE010000212.1 GCA_019351955.1 Pseudomonadota bacterium | reverse complement strand
GGGACGCCCCCGACGATCCGGAGCTGGGCCAGGCCCTCCAACGGGATAGATTCCGTCCAGCCCGCTCGTGACCAGGACGTCTCCCACGCGCAGGTCGGTATCCGCCGCCTGCCAGCGCAATTCCAGCCCGCCTGATGTCGCATCGGCATCGCCTGCAAGCACGCCGCGTTCGCCGTTGCGGGCCACCTCCACAGGCACCGCGGAGTCGCGATCGGTCACGAGCGTGACCTGTGCGCCGAGGGGATCGACCTGAGTCACCTGGCCCAGCAACCCGGTCTCGTCCATCACCGGAGAGCCCAGTGCGACGCCTGCGAGCGTCCCCTTGTCGAGCAGCAACTTGCGCGCGAATGGATCGCTGGCCTGTGCCACGATTTGGGCCGCAATGGACTCGATGGGCACACGGCGCCTGAGCTGCAGCAGCGCGCGCAGGCTGGCATTCTCGGCATGCAGCTGACTGGCCATTTCGGCCTTCAATGCGAGCTGCACATTGGCCTGGCGCAGGGCCCTGGCATCCTGCTGGGCGGTATGAAGCGACTCGAAATGCTCCGCCACGGCCGCCAGGACTCCGATCGGTGCGCGCGCCACTTGCACCACCGGATCAATGACGGTGGCAATGATCGTGCGCAGCGGCGTCACCATGTGCCAGCGAGCATCCATGGCCATGAGCAAAAGCGATAACGCGCCGTAAAACACCAGGCGTGTGAACGCCGATGGCCCTTGCCGAAAAAACGGTGGCGGACTGCGATCGAGGGTGTCAAAGGCCATGGCAGGGACGTTGCCGGCTCGACGCGGCTGAAGGTCGGCGCACCCAGCGCCTGGCCCGCCGCCGTTCGGCCAATTACTCCGAAGTAAAGATGGTTCCGAGACGGTCCATCCGCTCCAGCGCCATGCCGCAGCCTCGTGCCACGCACGTCAGCGGGTCCTCAGCCACAAGCACCGGCAGCCCGGTCTCCTCGGCCAGCAAGCGGTCGAGGTCACGCAACAGCGCGCCCCCGCCCGTGAGCATCATGCCCCGCTCAGCAATGTCGGCACCCAGTTCGGGCGGCGTCTGCTCCAGCGCATTCTTCACCGAGGAGACGATTTGGTTGATCGGATCGGTGAGAGCCTCCAGGATCTCATTGCTGGAGATCGTGAAGCTGCGCGGCACGCCTTCGGACAGATTGCGGCCCTTGACCTCCATTTCCTTGACTTCAGAGCCGGGAAACGCGGAGCCGATTTCCTTCTTGATGGCCTCGGCCGTGGGCTCGCCGATGAGCATGCCATAGTTGCGGCGGATGTAGTTGAGGATCGCCTCGTCGAACTTGTCGCCTCCCACGCGCACACTGCCCTTGTAGACCATCCCTCCGAGCGAGATCACGCCCACCTCGGTGGTGCCTCCGCCGACGTCAACCACCATTGAGCCGCTCGCCTCGCTGACCGGCAGGCCCGCGCCGATTGCTGCGGCCATCGGCTCCTCGATCAGGTACACCTCGCTGGCGCCAGCACCGAGCGCCGATTCGCGAATGGCGCGGCGCTCGACCTGGGTGGAGCCACACGGCACACAGATGATGATGCGCGGAGACGGCTTGAAGAGCGTTGTCTCGTGCACCATTTTGATGAACTGCTTGAGCATCTGCTCAGTCACCGTGAAGTCGGCGATCACGCCGTCCTTCATGGGGCGGATGGCCTCGATGTTGCCGGGCACACGGCCCAGCATGGCCTTGGCCTCGCGGCCGACAGCCTGAATGGTCTTCTTGCCGTTGGGGCCACCCTCGTGACGGATGGCTACCACCGATGGCTCGTCGAGCACGATGCCCTTGCCGCGCACATAGATGAGAGTATTGGCCGTACCGAGATCGATGGCCAGGTCGGTGGAAAAATACCTTCGAAAAAGTCCGAACATGGCGTGATTGGGATTTTGGATGTATGAGAAAAGCAACAAAAACCGTCGAAAGCACCGCAAAGGTGCTGGATTCTTGCCGTGGACAATCGCGCCATGTTACTGGATAGCGCCCCGTAGAATGTGCGTTTTTGCATGTATCGGCGCACCTCGCGCCACGATGGGGTTCAATCCCCGCTCCCAATTCCGCACCGATTCCGCCATGCCCCTGCAACCGAGCGATATCGACCGCATCGCGCACCTCGCCCGCCTGCGCCTCAGCAGTGCCGAGCAAACGTCGATGCTGGCTCAGATCAACGAGTTTTTCACCATTGTCGAGCGCATGCGCGCGGTGGACACCGCAGGCGTGGCGCCCATGGCTCACCCGCTGTCAGCGGCCATGGATTTGCCACTGCGACTTCGTGACGACGCACCCCAGATGCCGGATATCCGCGACGCCGCGTTGGCCAATGCTCCGGCAGCCCAGGATGGCCTGTTCATCGTGCCCAGGGTGGTCGAATGAGAAGCAGGATTGACATCGCCACAGCCAGCCTGCGCGAGCAAGCTGCTGCGCTGCAGTCACGCAGCATTTCAAGTCTGGAACTTGTGCAGGAACAATTGGCCCGCATCGCGGCGCACGCCGAACTCGGCGCCTTTCTTCACGTGGCCGAGGACAGTGCACGGCAACAGGCGCGGGCGGCCGACGCGGCGCGCGCTCAGAGCGGCGCGCATGCAAATGCGGGGCCGCTGCTTGGGCTGCCGATTGCCCATAAAGACGTGTTTGTCACGCGCGGCATGCCGTCTACGGCAGGCAGCAAGATGCTCGCTGGCTACATGAGCCCGTTCGACGCCACCGTCGTGCAGCGGCTTGAGGCGGCCGGCACGGTGGTCCTTGGCAAGACGAACATGGATGAATTCGCCATGGGCTCGTCCAACGAGAATTCCGCCTTCGGCCCCGTGCGCAACCCCTGGGATATGCAGGCCATACCCGGCGGGTCCTCGGGCGGCTCGGCCGCATCGGTGGCCGCTCGCCTCGTTGCCGCCGCGACCGGCACCGACACGGGCGGCTCGATCCGGCAGCCTGCAGCCATGTGCGGCGTCACCGGCATCAAGCCCACTTACGGGCTGTGCTCGCGCTTTGGCATGATCGCGTTTGCCTCCAGCCTGGACCAGGCCGGCCCCATCGCACAGACCGCATGGGACTGCGCTGCGTTGCTGGAGGTCATGGCCGGTTTCGACCCCCAGGACTCCACAAGCGTGCAGCGGGACATCCCTCGCTACACGCAGGCGCTCGACGGGCCGCCGCCTGGTGCGGATTCGAGGCGGCCGCTGGCGGGGCTTCGCGTTGGTCTGCCGCGCGAGTGGTTCTCCGATGGTCTGGCCGACGAGGTGGCTCAAGCTGTGCGTGGGGCCTTGGCCGAGCTGGAAAAGCTCGGCGCCGTGCTGCTGGACATCACGCTGCCGCGCACCGAACTGGCCATTCCCGCCTACTACATCGTTGCCCCAGCTGAAGCCTCGAGCAACCTCTCACGCTTTGACGGCGTGCGCTATGGCCACCGCGCCCGCGACTACCGCGATCTGACCGAGCTTTACGCAGCCAGCCGTGCCGAGGGGTTCGGCCCAGAGGTCAAACGGCGCATCCTCATGGGCACGTACGTGCTCTCCCACGGCTATTACGACGCCTACTACCTACAGGCACAGAAGATCCGCCGGGTCATCGCCGAGGACTTTCTTGCTGCGTTTGCGCGTTGCGACGTCATCGCCGGGCCCGTGTCGCCCACGGTGGCGTGGAACCTGGGCGAAAAGGCTGACCCGCTTGCCAACTACCTCGCCGACATCTACACGCTTCCGGCGAGCCTGGCCGGCCTTCCTGCCATGGCTGTCCCAGCCGGTTTCGGCCTTGGCGCGCACGCCCGCCGACCGGTGGGCTTGCAGCTTGTCGGCCCGCATTTCGGGGAGCAGCGCCTTTTGCATGCCGCGCATCAGTTCCAGCAAGCCACCGACTGGCATACGCGCGCGCCCCACCTCTGAGCTCCAAGCAAGCACCATGTCCAACACCTGGGAAATCGTCATCGGCCTGGAAACGCACGTGCAGCTGTCCACGGCGTCCAAGATGTTCTCCAATGCGCCCACGGCATTCGGCGCGGCGCCCAACACCCAGGCCAGCGTCGTGGACCTGGCCCTGCCTGGGGCGCTGCCCGTGGCGAACCGCGCCGCCGTGGAACGCGCGATTCGCCTGGGACTGGCCGTCGACGCGAGCATCGCGCCCATGTCGATTTTCGCTCGCAAAAATTACTTCTATCCCGATCTTCCCAAGGGCTATCAGATCAGCCAGTTCGAGATTCCTGTGGTGCAAGGCGGCATGGTGTCGTTCTTGTTCGACGGGCAACTGCGTGGCGTGCAACTCACCCGTGCACACCTGGAGGAGGATGCAGGCAAGTCCGTGCACGGCATCAACTACGAAGGCCATGACGCCACGGGCATTGATCTGAACCGCGCAGGCACGCCGCTACTGGAGGTCGTCACCGAGCCGGTCATGCGCTCGGCGGCCGAAGCGGCCGCTTACGCCCGCGCGTTGCACGCGCTCGTGGTCTGGCTGGACATCTGCGACGGCAATCTGCAAGAGGGATCATTCCGCTGTGACGCCAATGTCTCCGTTCGTCGCCCCGGCGAGTCGCTGGGCACGCGCTGCGAGATCAAGAACCTCAACAGCTTTCGCTTCCTCGAGCGTGCCATCACCGTCGAGGCGCAACGCCAGATCGAGCTCATCGAAGACGGCGGCACCGTCGTGCAGGAGACACGCCTGTTCGATCCCGATCGCGATGAGACGCGCA
>JABBOE010000211.1 GCA_019351955.1 Pseudomonadota bacterium | reverse complement strand
GGAATTTATTTGTTGGAGAGATATCGCGACCTGGCCTCGTCCCGCCTCTGCTCCGCTCAGCAACACCGTGGTGGCCGCCTGCAGGGCGACGGGCAGGCGCTTCAGCCCGCTCTTCATGGCGTGTGCGCTCATGCGCCGGTGGCCACCGTCTGGCCGTCGAGTCCGTGGGCCCATGCCAGGACCAGCCAAGTCACTGCGCCCAGCACCAGGCTGAGCGTGGCGGCAGTGAGCAAGTCAGCGTTGAGCGTGAAGGCGGTGTAGATGACCATGGGCAGGACGTTGATGTCGGTCGCCAGCGTGAACGCGGTGCCGAAGGCACCCACGGCCGTGGCGAAGCACAGCGCGCTGGCGGCAGCCAGCGCCGGCGTCAGCGCTGGCAGGACGACGTCGCGCAGCACCTGCCAGGATGAAGCGCCCAGGCTGCGCGCAGCCTCTTCCAGCGCCGGGTCGAGCTTTTCGGCGGCGGCCATCAGCGTCAGGATCACGCGGGGAATGGAGAAATAGAGGTAGCCGAGGAACAGCCCGCCTAGCGAATAGGCGAACACCACGCGATGACCAAACAGCGCGACGGTGGCGCCGGCCACCAGCCCTTGCCGCCCGGCCAGCATGATCACCATGAAGCCGACCACCACGCCCGGAAAGGCCAGCGGCAGCGTGAGCATGGCGATGAGCGTGTGACGCCCCCGAAAGCGGTGGCGGGCGAGGAAAAGCCCGGCGACCAGCGACAGCGCGAGCGCCGCCACGGTCACGCTGCCGGCCAGCACAAGTGTGGTCGCCAGGCTACGCAGATAGCGCACGTTGGTGAGGATGGCGAGATAGCCCGCCAGCCCCTCGCCGGCGCTGATGCGCGCGAGCGCCGCCATCGGCAATAGCCAGAACGCGGCGAAGATGGAGACAGCGGGCGCCAGCATCATGCCGCGCAACGGTCTGGCAAACGTGACGTCCTGCATGGGCTGGGCCTCGCTCCGCGATGAGAGATGCGTTCAGCGCACGTTGGCGAGGTAGAGCTTGACGAAGCCTTGCTGCACGTTGCCCATCTGCTCGTAGTTCACTGGCTTGACGCGGGCATAGTCGCTCGCAGGCAGGAACTTCGCGGAGGTTTGCGGGCTCATGGCGCTTGGAATGACGGGGCGTAGGAAAGCATTGGCCCAAAGCGCCTGTCCTTGCTTGGACAGCACGAAGTCGAGCACCTTCTTGCCATTCGCCGGATGTGGGGCGTTTTTTACCAGCGCCATGACATAAGGCATGGCAATCGTGCCTTCGGTCGGGATGACAAAGGCCACGTCCGCATGGTCCTTGTATTCAGCGCGGTAGGCGTTGAAGTCGTAGTCGATCAGGATCGGGATCTCGCCCGACAGCACGCGCGCATAGGCGGTCTGCTTGGGAACAATAGGCTCGTTCTTTTGCAGGCGCTGGAAATACTGGATGGCCGGCTTGAAATTATCCAGCGTCCCCCCCCAGGGCAAGGTTTACCGCCACCGCGCCGGCGTAGCCGACGAACGCGCTGCTGGGATCGAGATAGCCCACCATACCCTTGTATTCGGGCTTGAGCAGGTCGGCCCAGGATTGGGGAACTGGCCTGCCACCGAGCGCCGCCTTGTTCACAAAAAACCCCAGTGTGCCGGAGTGGATGGCGAACCAGTTTCCTTGCGGATCCCGCAGGTTGGCCGGAATCGCGTTCCAGTTCTTTGGCTTGTAGGGCGTGATCACGCCGGCGGCCTTGGCCTGGAAGGCCGAACCGATGCCGAGGTAGACCACGTCAGCTACCGGGCTGCTGCGCTCGGCGATGAGCTGGGCGATGGCCTGTCCCGAGTTCTTGTTGTCGAACGGCACGGTGATGCCGGTGGCGGACTTGATGGCTTGGATCTGGCTGGCCCAATCGGCCCATTCGGGCGGGCAGTTGTAGCAAATCGCCGTTTCCGCGGCGCGCGCCGTGCCTTGCATGGAAAAGACGCTGAGGGCGGCTAACACCGCAAACAGCCAATGGTGCAAACGTTTCATGGCAAACACTCCAAGAGTGGGTTGGGGATCAGGGGCGCCACCGTACCGTCGGCGCGGATGCGGTGGGGCAGAATGCTGGAGGAGGCCGGCCTGCCATCGAGCGTACCGAGCAGGTGCCGCCAGGCGGCAGCGCCGATGTCACGGTTGGGCTGGTAGACGGTGGCCAGCGGTGGCGTCAGCAGTTCGCCGATGGCCAGGCCATCGAAGCCCACAATGGAGATGTCCGCTGGCACGCGCACGCCTGCCTCGCGCAGCGCGCGCATCACCACCAGCGCGAGCAGGTCGTTGCCGCAGAACAGGGCGGTGGGGCGGTTGCTCGGATCAGCCAGGCGCTGCAGGATGTGCGGCGGTAGACGTCGTTCGTTGAAATCAACTTGCAAGGGCACCTCGGCAACCAAGCCCGCTTCGCCCACGGCGTCGCAATAGCCTTGATAGCGTTGCACGGCGCGGTCGGATGCGGCCAGGTTGCCCGTGAGCATCAGGATCTTGCAGTGGCCATGCGCCACCAGCAGGCGCACGCCGTCACGTGCGGCGCTGCGGTTGTCCACCGACGCGCAAGGGTGTGACGGGCTATGGTTGTAGACCAGCTGGTAGGGCACGCCCGAGCAGGCCAGCTCGTCGAGCAGGGGGTGGCCGGCGGCTTCCGCGACGGTGAGGATCAATCCGTCCACGCGCTGCGAAAGCAGGGTGTCGATTGCGTGGGCCTCGCGGCTTGCGTCGTAGCAGGTGGTCATCAGCATCACGCGGTAGCCGCTGACGGCAGCCGATTCCTCAATGCCTTGCATGCACTCGCCGAACACGGGGTTGAACACGTCGGGCAGCACCACCCCGATGAGCCGGGTGCGCACGCTGCGCAACTGGCGGCCTAACAGGTTGGGCCGAAAGCTCAGGGCCTCCACGGCAATGAGGACGCGGTCTCGCGTGGACGGCCTCACCTTGGCGGGCTCATTCAGGGCGCGCGACACGGTGGCGATGGAAGTGCCAGCGAGCTCGGCGACGTCATGGATGGTGGTCGCCATCAAGGGGCTTCTCGCAGCGAAATCACCGGCCAGGCGCGCTGGCGCGCCAACTCCGCCAGCGTCGGATCGGGGTCGACCGCGACCGGATGCCGTACCGCCTCCAGCAAGGGGAGGTCATTGTGCGAATCGCTGTAAAACCAGCTCTGCTCCAGTGCCCCTAGGGAGGTGCCGATGGCGGCCAGCGCGGCCTCGGCGTGAAGCACCTTGCCTGGGCCGAAGCATGGTGCGGGAAGGTGTCGGCCGGCTACTGAGTCAGCGGCCAGCACGTGCTCGAAGCCGAGATGTCGCGCCACCGGGAGCACCAGGGCCTCGGGACTGGCGCTGATCAGCATGGTGAGTTTGCCGTCACGGCGCAGCGCATCGAGCAGCGCGGGGGCGCGCGGCGCCACGGCGGGAATCAGGCGCTCGCGGGTGAATGCTTCACGCCTAGTGCGCAGCAGATCGGGGGCAATGGACGCATCCACCGAGTGGCGGAACGTCAGCAGGGCCGCGAAATCAAGCCGGCCGGCATGATAGTCATGCATGAATGCCGCATGACGCGAAAGCGCATTCTCGCCCAACAGCCCATGCGAGTGCAGATAGGCGAACCAGAGCTGGTTGCTGTCGGTGCTCAGCAAGGTGTGATCCAGATCGAAGAAGGAGACGCGCATCAGCGGTGTTCAGGATGTAAACCGTTTCATCCTAGGCACCCGATATGTCGGCTTGATGACGTTCTCACCAGGCAAAGATTGCGGTATCCATAAGTGCACATCCGCGCAGCGACCCTCGCTGATCCACACGGCCGCGCACGCGTTCACCGCGCCTGTGCGGCGCGTGGTGTGGCCATGCCGCCAGCAGCAGGAGCCCGCCAAAGCGGTGCATCCCAGCTCGATGCCGGGGTGCGCACCGTAGGACGCTTCGGCCTTTGCACGCAAGCGGTGACGAAGGCCAAGGGCGGTGGGATGTCAATCCCCGCTCGACGTCGTTGCGGCTTGCGTCGGCCGCCACCATTTTGAGATCCGGTCATTGATTTCCCGCTCTGGAAAACTTTCGTAGTGAGAGACATCGTTGAACAGTTTCAATCGGGGGCGGACTTCATTCATAAAATCCAAAATGGTTAAAGAAGCCGGACTCTGATCCAGACGCTCGCGATAGCCCCGCGCATCGAGTCCTAACAAACTGCTGACTAGCAGGCGGTTTGTTCCTTTGTGGGACACCACCAGCACCGTCTGATGGCGATGCCGATCAATGATCTCGCGCATCAGTGGCAACGCGCGATGGATTACCGACAGCCCGGACTCACCTTGCGCCGGCGCGACCAATAGGGGATCTTCTTCCCATAGGGCGAAGTCCTGCGCATAGCGCTCTCGGACCTGATCGCGCGTCAAGCCTTCCCATTGGCCGAAGTCGATCTCGCGAAATGCCGGCTCGGGTCGCACCTTGAGCCCATGCGGGCTCGCGACGATGCGAGCCGTGTCCATGGCGCGCGCCATCGGACTCGCATAGACCGCCGCAATGGGCACACTGGAGAGGCGAACACCCAGGCGCGACGCCTGGTCGCGCCCTTCGTTCGAAAGTGGCTCATCATTCGATCCGGCAAAACGGTCTTCAAGGGTCAGCCTTGTCGAACCGTGACGAACCAGCAAAATGCGCGTGGGCATGGTGTTCTTATATGGATGCCTCCCGGCGATCAAGTGGCAATTGGCGTTGTGCTGTGAAGA
>JABBOE010000210.1 GCA_019351955.1 Pseudomonadota bacterium | reverse complement strand
TGCATGGCTTGTTGCCGAAAAGGTCGCGCACATGTGGGCGGAACAGTCGGTCTGCCAGAACGTACCGGTTGATGATGCCAAGCGGCGAGCCATCGTCGTCGACCACCGGCACGGACATCAAGTCCCGGTCGCGCTCCAGGGCTTGAAGGATGACCTCGACTCTGGTCTCGGGCCGCACCGGCGCGACCCTGCGCGCCAGGCCAAGCACCGATTGCTCAATGCTGCCCCTGCTGGCCGAGACATGCAGAGTTGGCCGCGGGCTATCCAGGACACGCCGGGTGATGGCAGCAGGCTCGCTGGGCGGGTGAATTTGCGGACGGGCAATGAAATAGCCCTGAGCCATCGGCACGCCGAGTTCGCGCAGCGTGAGTAGATCGCGTTCGTTCTCAACACCTTCCGCCACGACAATGGACTGGCTGGCTTCGGCCAACAACAGCATGGATTGCACGAAGGCGGCCTTGAATGGGTCGTCGCCAAGATTAGTCGTGAAGCTGCGGTCAATCTTCAGATAGCGCGGGCGCAGCTGCTTCCATAAGGAAAATCGCCCAAAGCCCTGACCCAGGTCATCCAGCGCCAGTCCGTAGCCCAATTGGCGGAGGAATTGCGCCTGCTCAATGGCATGACTGTCCTGCGCCAGCGCGTCGGACTCGAGCAACTCCAGCACGAGCCGGGAGGGCGCAAGCTTCAGGGATTGAAGCCACTGTAGTGTGGCCTCTTCGGCGAACCACCCGGAATCGAATAGCGCCTCGGTGACATTGAGAAATAGATAACCTTGTAGTCCTTGGGCTGCGAAGGTCTCAATACTGATCTGCGCGCAAAAGCGGTCGAATTCAGCCAAGCGTCCACATTGGCGTACCGCCTCGAACAACTGATCGGGACGTTCCAGATGCGAATCCGCAGGTCCGCGGACCAAGGCTTCGAAGCCATGAAACGTGCGATTGCGGAGATCGATCAGTGGCTGAAATACCGAATGCAGTTGGCGCGTGAGAAGAACTTGGCCAAACTGGGGATTGGAACTGAAATGCGGCAGGCTGGCGGGCGATGCGATGATGGATAGAACCGAGGCCATTTCATAGTTTCCGGACGCGGATAAGCCTGTCTTTTAAATCCACCAGGTTGCGCTTTGATGACGGTCATGAAACTGTGGTTTTATCGGCGATCGAGGCTGAGTTCGGCCGTGCCATCGCAGCTGTATCAGCCTTCTGGAAAATTGGATCAAGACAGCGATATTCAACCCCTGGCCATGCAGATCTTCCAGGGCTACCGGAAGGCAGACGTCGCAACCGACTATCTCCAAGGCTTCGTGCACTTGGTGCGCAAGCATCAAAACGCAACGTGGCTGCCACCCAGTCGGATATTGGCTACAGAGGCCAGTGTTCGATCGAAGCAGGCTTGCGACAATGGTTGCTCAGTGCGACTGAGTGGCTTCGCTGGAGCTAGGGCGATCACAACGATCCTTTCGGCCCCAGCAAACATACGCGTGCACTACGGCAATACATAAAGGCAGCGCTCAACACAGAGGAGTACGCATCATGATGGGCTATTGGGGTTGGGGCGCGGGCCCTTGGTTGGGGATGTGGATCATTCCAGTCCTTGTGCTTGGCCTGATGCTCTGGATGATTTTTCGAGGTGGGCACGCCATGCCGCATTGCGGAGAAAGGCGTTCAGGGCAAGAGTCCGCGCGTGAGGCGCTTGACCGGCGCTATGCGAACGGTGAAATCAGTCGCGAGGACGATCAACGCATGAAGCAGGAGATCAAGTCATGAAAAATGCGAATGCGGCAAAGACGGTTGATGTGCACGACATCCGCAAGCCGACCAATCTGAGTGGCGTCCATGTCACCCGACGCCAGATTGTGGTCGGTGCCGTTGCCAGCAGCGCCCTTTGGTTGACGGGCCGCACGCATGCACAGGGCATGGGAAGCATGAAAATGGGGTCGATGCCGGGCATGGCTCAGGGCGGCATGTCCGGCATGGGCGTACGTGCCGCGCCCAGCGCCGCAGTGCCGACCGGAGTATTCACCCGCCCCATGCCGATCCCTGCGCAACTCGGCGGGCAGGCTCAGGCCGATGGCAGCCTAGCTTATGCGTTGCGCATTACGCCCGGAACCAGCAGATTGCTTGCCGGCATTCACACGCCAACGTGGGGGTACAACGGATCGTATCTGGGCCCCACGCTGCGTATCCCGCAGGGCAAACGGGTCCGGATTCAGGTTCGCAATGCGTTGAACCAACCGACAACCACCCATTGGCACGGCGCCCATGTACCCGGCACGATGGACGGTGGCCCGCAAAGCCTGATCGCTCCGGGACACTCCATGAACTACACCTACACCCTGGATCAACCAGGTGCAACGCTTTGGTATCACCCCCACCCAGATGGGCTCACAGGGCCCCATGTCTACGCCGGGATGGCGGGACTTCTGCTGGTGGACGATGGCGTGGATCGCACCCTCGGGTTGCCGCATACTTGGGGCGTGGATGACATTCCCGTGATCGTGCAGGATCGACGCTTCGCTGGCAATGGCGCGCTGCTCTACATGCACAGCACGATGGATCGCATGGGCATGAAAGGCGACCACTTTCTGGCGAACGGGTGTGAGCAGCCCTATGTCGACGTCCCTGCGCAATGGGTGCGGCTGCGTCTGGTCAACGGGTCGAATGCGCGCGTCTATAACTTTGCTTTCGCGAGCGGACAGCGTTTTTATGTGGTCGCCACGGAAGCCGGATTGCTGGCTCACCCTGTGGAGATGCGCAGCCTGCTTCTTGCCGCAGCGGAGCGTGCGGAAATTCTGCTCGATTTGCGCAAGCTGCAAGGCAAATCCCTGGTGTTGCGCAGCGACTCAGGGCCCATCGTTCCCACTCTGAGCAGCATGCCCATGGACGCGGATCGATTTGATCGGCAAGGGTTCGACCTGCTGCAGCTTCGGGTTGGGGCCCCCACCGGGAAACCGGGACGGCTTCCTGATCATCTGGTGGCAATTCCAGCACTACATCCCGACGCACCGGAACGGCGGTTCAGTTTGCAGGGGATGCAGGGGATGCAGGGTTCCATGGGTAGCGGAGCGATGGGCGCCATGGGGGGCATGTCGGGGAATCGGGGCATGGGAGCAAACACAGGCCCCGGCGGCATGAACATGGGTGTGGGCATGGAAAAGCTGTTTTCCATCAACCACCAGTTCATGGACATGGCAGTGATCAACCAGCGCATACGCCTAGGCAGCACCGAGATCTGGACCGTGAGCAACGATGCGGAGATGGCTCACCCTTTTCATGTGCATGGCACGTCGTTTCAGATCCTCGCGCGCGATGGTGTAGCCCCACCTGAGCATGAGCGGGGCTGGAAGGATGTCGTCTTCGTGCGGCGCAACCAAACCGTTCGCCTGATTGCCCGATTCGACCAGCCCGCAGGCCCGGATCATCCCTTCATGTACCACTGCCACATTCTGGAACATGAAGACAATGGCATGATGGGACAGTTCACGGTGGCTTAAATCTGAAACGTCAGCCTCTTGAATCAGGCCAATATTGACTTGAAAATCGGAATGTTTGGTTGGCTCAGCCATCTCGGCAAGTTGTCCAGGGTCAGGGCACGGCGCGACTGCGCTGAGCATGCGAGGTTCCCCGGCGCGCGGCGGTCACGCATCAGGCGCCCTATCACCACTTTGGCGACCGCGAGTCGATTTTGGTCGAACTGGTCATGCAGGGCTTCGAGCAACTTGCGCAGCGACTTTGCCTGTCCAACGATCTTGCCGCCAGCGCTGGCAAGCGGGCTGCGTTGCTGGCGTCAGGCGAGGCCTATGTCGAGTCCGCCTTGACTCACCGCGGCGTGTTCCAGATCATGTTTCGTCCCGACGTCTGCGACCCCCTGAGTTTCCCTGCGTTTCCCTGTGCTTCAGCAGGCGGGAGCGCGGGCCTTCGGCGAGTTGGAACGGTTGGTGCGCATCGTCCACGAGGGCTGCTTCAGCAGCGAGCTTGCAAGCATCTACTGGGCCCATGTCCACGGCACGGCTTGCCTGTTGATCGATGGGCCGCTGGCGCTTCAGCTTCCAACGCCCGCAGCACGGCAGCAGCATTTGCGCAACGTTGGGGAAGCCTTCGCCGACGTCATGCTGGCCACCGGCTGAATCGGCCTCCATCGACTGACCCGCGCGCGCCTCTGGTCCTGGGACGGGCGGGCCGCGGTCATGAACATCAACGTTGTTGGCGCCGGCACCGGATTGAGCCACCGTGCCGAGCTTGCGCTGAGCCGCTTTCGCCCCCAACCCAGCAAGGCGTTCGGAGGAACGACGCAATTCAGCATTACATGGCTAATTCACGTCACGGGGTTGCCAACTGCCCCCGCCTGGTACGTGACTGCGACGAGCGTGATCAGCGCGCTGGCCATGCTCGCGATGCCCGAAAGCCGCGATCGTCAATTGGAAGACGGACGTTGATGTCGCACAGACCGCGAGCGCTGGTGTTGGCAAAAGTCACTGTCGCTACACAGCGCGCGAGACTATGCCGAAGCGTCGTGCAAGTTCCTCAATGATTGGTATAGCTTGTTCATGCCGATGCCGATTTGACCAGGGCGCCGACAAAGTTTTGACCAGAAGCGATCGGCCAGTACCTGCATCACCCCGATGTCGATGCCGGCAAGCGTCCGGTCACAACAAAATCGGCATCAGTAGTGTCCGGTTAAATCTCGAACAGATTCAATTGGTTAGCGAACGAGACGAGTTCGGGTTGGGTGCG
>JABBOE010000209.1 GCA_019351955.1 Pseudomonadota bacterium | reverse complement strand
GGCGCGCCCCGCGGTGTCGACGGCCGCCGGGCCTGGAGGATTGCCACGCAGGCTCTCCTTGGCTGCTTCAAGGCGTTCGTTGTAGGCGCTGTACATCGTCTTCAGCGCATCGGCCATGCTCACACCGAATGCGCCCAGAAGCGCCTCCCGGGTTTCATGATCTACATTCAGGCTCTTCAACGCCAGGTGCAAGGTGCGCGCAAAGAGCTCGGGACGCAAGGGATTGGCAGGCGTCGTACTACGATCGACCCCGGATCCCTGGGGCAACAGCGACTCCATGCGTGAGTCAAGCTCGCGAAGCTCCCACTCGGTGCCTGACTCGATCATGAGCATGAGCTGGGAGACCTCCACGTCCTCCCACAGCGTATCGTCATCCTCGATCTGCAATCCGGCCGAATCGGCTGGTCCTGCCGGCTTGCCCAGCATGCTCAGCTGCAAAAGCGTGTCGAAGCTTTGGACGCAAGTCTGGACCAGATCGACCTCAACCCGGCGCAGGACCATCAAATAATCCGCATAGCGCCTCCTGTCTCGGCTGCTCAAGGCCGATTCGGCATGGGCTTGAAACGTCTCCAAAACCTGCCTCGTGACCCCGCGGAACAATCCATTCGAGTCGTTGCGCGCGGCATCAATGCATTTTTGGTAGACGTCGATTTGCGCCATGGCCGTAGCGTGAGAAAGTTTTGCCCGATTCGCTTGCAATCACCAGGGGATGGGACATACTCAATTTGGGGCATGCCCTATTCGCGTGCCTTGCCCACTATAGGGCTGATGCGCGCAGTTCTCAATCGTTCAGCCGCATTCGTGCGCGTCCTGGCGCGGCGGCACGACACTTGCCGCCTCTTGCGCACGGCGCTTAGCCGGCGCCGGGCCCGAGTCGCTGCCGAACGGCCTCGAACAGACACACGCCAGCCGCCACCGAAACATTGAGGCTTTCCACACTCCCTGCCATGGGAATGTGCACGAGCTGATCGCAGCCCTCGCGCACCAGGCGCCGCATGCCACTGCCCTCAGCACCCAACACCAGGGCCGTGGGTCCGCGCAGGTCGGCCGCATACAGGCTCTGGGGGGATTCGCCCGCGGTACCAACCACCCAGACACTTCGCTCCCGCAGTGCGGCCAACGTGCGGGCCATGTTCGTCACCATGATGTATTGCATCGTGTCGGCCGCGCCACTGGCGACCTTTGCCACGACAGGCGTCAGCCCCACGGCGCGATCTTTTGGGGCGAACACCGCGTGCACCCCCGCTGCATCGGCCGTGCGCAGGATGGCGCCAAGGTTATGGGGATCCGTCACCCCGTCAAGACCAAGCACCAAGGGTACGTCCACGACGGCGTCGAGCACTGCATCGAGAGTCGACAATTTGTCCAATGGCTCCACGCGTGCGACCACGCCTTGGTGTCGGCGGGTGCCGGCCAGCGCGTCCAGTCGCTCCCCGTCGGCGGCAATGATGGGTCGGCCCGCCTCTTGCGCGCGCGCCACAAACTGCTGCATGCGTGCGTCGTGGCGTGTCGTATCGACCAGCAACTCATGCACGCTTTGGGGGGCCGCGCGCAGACGCGCATTTACCGCGTGAAAGCCGTAGAGAAGTTTCAGGCTCAAGCTGCCACCTCCGAAAAGCCTTGAGCGACCATCGCGTTTGCGTCGCGCGTGTGCACACGTCCGCCGTGGAGGGTCACCACGACCTCGCAGCGCGAGGCAAGCTCCATATCGTGAGTGACCAAAACCAGCGTTGTGCCCTGTTCACGCTGCAACCCGAACAGCAGATCAATGATGCGCTGCCCGGTGGCAGCGTCGAGGTTTCCAGTGGGTTCGTCCGCCAGCAGCAAGCTCGGGCGCGTGACGAACGCCCGTGCCAACGCCACACGTTGCTGTTCGCCCCCGGAGAGTACGGCAGGAACCTGCCGCAGCCGCTGCCCCAGTCCAACGCGTTCGAGCATGGCTTGAGCCTCGGCTCGCGTATTGCCCGCGCGCTCTGCAATATCCAGGGCCAGCATCACGTTTTCCAGTGCATTCAGGTGTCCGATGAGCTGGAAATTCTGAAACACGAAACCAAGCTTGCTGGCTCGTAACGCTGCACGCCCGTCTTCATCCAGCGCAAAAAGATCAACTCCATCGATCCACACCCGCCCGGAGCTCGGCAGGTCCAAACCGGCCAACAGGCCAAGCAGCGTGGACTTGCCCGAACCCGACGGGCCCACGATGGCAAGGCTTGAAGCCCGCCCAACACTGAGGTTGACATCCTCCAGCAACGTCAACGTGCCCTGGGCGTCGGACACGTGCTTGCTCAGGTGCTGGGCGACAATGGCAGCTTGCGGGTCGATGGAATCCATGGGGGCGTTGATGCGAATGTTGAGGGCCATTCTAGGAACTGTGCTGGCATTGATGGGCAGTACGGCTTTGCTGCCTCCGGCGCTAGCCGCTTTGAAAGGGCCTGCCGCAATGCCGGTCACGCTGGTCGTCGGCGACAGCCTGTCCGCCGGCTATGGGTTGGAAACAGGCCATGGGTGGGTCAGCCTGATGGCCGCGCGCATGGCCCGGGAATTCCCACGCTGGACGGTGGTCAATGCCAGCGTCAGTGGCGACACTACGGCAGGAGGCCTAGCCCGCCTGCCCGCCCTGCTCGCCCGTGACAAGCCGCGGGTGGTCATCATCGAGCTCGGCGGAAACGATGCACTGCGGGGCCTGTCGTTGTCCAATACCAGGGCCAATCTCGCCGCGATGGCGAAACAGTCCAGAGCGGCTGGTTCGCGCGTCTTGCTGCTGGGAATGCAGATTCCTCCTAATTACGGGCCGGCTTACACCGAGCGTTTTGCAGCAATCTATCCAGCCGTTGCACGGGCCGAGCATGCCGCGCTGGTTCCCTTTTTCCTGGCCGGCGTGGCAAATCATCCCGACTGGTTCCAGCCCGACAACATTCATCCCACGGCACGGGCGCAGCCAGTCATGCTCGATAACGTGTGGCGGCAGCTCCTGCCCCTGCTGCGCGCGCCAGGCCCAGCACGATGAGCGTGCACATCATTGCGGCCGATGAGGCGCTGATGCGACTGGACGCATACAGCGCTGTGCTGGACGTGCGCAGCCCTGGCGAATATGCCCTGGACTGCCTGCCCGGCGCTGTGAACTGGCCGGTGCTCGATGACGCCGAGCGTGAGCGTGTGGGCACGCTGTACGTGCAAGCCGGGGCCTTCGAGGCGAAGCGAGTCGGTGCTGTGCTCGTGGCACGCAACATCGCGCAACACATGGAGCACCATGCGCGGGACTGGCCCAAGAGCCACGAGCCCTTGGTGTACTGCTGGCGCGGCGGCAACCGATCCGCGGCAATGGCCCACGTGCTGGGCCAGGTCGGCTGGCGTGTGCATCTCGTACAAGGTGGCTACAAAGCGCTGCGTGCTGCACTGGTCAAGCAGCTCGAGCGACAGGTTGGCAGCCTGCGCCTGCGTGTCGTTTGCGGGCCCACGGGCAGCGGCAAGAGCCGGCTGCTGCAAGCCCTGGGGCGCCACGGGGCCCAGGTTCTGGATCTGGAACAGCTCGCCGCCCATCGCGGCTCCGTGCTTGGCGCCATGGAGGACGAGGCACAGCCCACGCAGAAGCAGTTCGAAACCCGGATCTGGAACACCTTGCGCAAATTTGACCCCTCGCAAACGGTGTTTGTCGAGAGTGAGAGCCGAAAAATCGGGCGCCTCCAGCTTCCGGTCACCTTGCTCGCATGCATGCACGCAAGCGCATGCATGCGACTGCAGGCAAGCTTGCCGGTGCGGGTGCAGCTGCTCCTGCAGGAGTATGCCGCGCTCACACGCAGCCCACAGGAACTCAACCTCCGGCTGGACGCGCTCACCGAACTACGGGGCAAGGCCACCATTGCTCGCTGGCACAGCCTGGTCGATGCGGGGGCATTTGCCACGTTGGTCGAGGAACTGTTGGCACAGCATTACGACCCCAGCTACGCGCAGTCGATGGCACGCAACTACGCAGGTTTTGGGTCCTGCCGAGCGTGGCCTGTCGAGGCGGCCGATGCGGGCGCGTTCGATGCTTTGGCGCGCGAGATCCTGCAAGCGGGCTCCTGAGGCCGCGCAGCGCACGGCACATCCCTGCAACGCACCCGCTCAGGCGCCACCACGGTGCACGGCGCGCGAAATGCCCTGCAAGAGGGCTTCGGGGCTGGGCGGACAGCCTGGCACAGTCACGTCCACCGGTAAAACGTTGGCGACGCGACCGCAGCTTGCGTAGCTTTCGCCGAAGATGCCCCCCGAGCACGCGCAGTCCCCCGCCGCCACCACCAGCTTCGGATCCGGCATGGCATCAAAGGTGCGGCGCAGCGCCCCGTGCATATGGCGTGATACGGGGCCCGTCACCAGAAGCAGGTCCGCATGGCGCGGACTGGCAACGAACTGGATGCCCAGCCCCTCGATGTTGTAGTACGGGTTGGACAGCGCGTTGACCTCCAGTTCGCAACCGTTGCACGAACCGGCGTCGACGACACGGATGGTCAGGGCACGCCCGAGCACGCGCAGCAGTTCGGTCCGAATCTTCTGCTCGGCTTCAGGCTCCGCAGCTCCGCCACGGTCGTGCCTTGCAGGAGTCTCGGTGATGCGCCCGACGCGCGCGATTTGTCGTAAGGTCTGCCACATGGTCCGCCCTTGTATGTTTAAACCAGATCAGCGCGGTGCAGTCTAATCACTGTTGAGGTGACCGGACCGGATCGTGCAGCCTGAAACGCCCTGGAGTCGGCGAGCG
>JABBOE010000208.1 GCA_019351955.1 Pseudomonadota bacterium | reverse complement strand
CGTGAGATGCGGAAAAACTCAATAAGTTCAATCTCTTTGTGGGCCGAATCTATAATGGGCGGCGCGCCGTCAGGGCCTGCGTGTCGCAATCCACGAGCATGACGGCATGCGCCAGAACCACCGTGGTGTGCGCCATGCGGCGCCACGACTGCGCGGTGCCCACGAGCTTGCGGCCGTCAAATGCCAGGTTGAAGCGTCCGTCGCAAAAGGAGCCGTCCACGTGTTGCGGCACCGCAAGAACGTCGCATTGCGCAAACGCCGCAGCGAGCCGGTGGCACAAGGCTTGATAGATGGCATCGGTGTCTTTGGGTGTCGCGCTCGCGCTGGGCCATGTGATGCTCAGGTTAAGCACGCCGAGGCCTTGCGGCACGACACCACCACCCGAGCTTCGCGCCTGCACGGGCCATCCGCCAGCCGCCGAGGCGGCGCATGCCGTGGCCCAGCGCGGAAGCCGTTCGTAGCTGCGCGGCACAACTAGCGAAGCGGGGGCGCTCCACAGGTGAGCCCGCGCGTGCCCGGTGGAGGCCGCATCCGCCATCCATTGCGCCTCGCTGGCCACGCCATGGAGCCGCGGCGCGTCGTGCACCGTGAAGGCGCTGTGGCTCAGCAGGGGCAGCGCCGTGCCGAGCCCCGGCGCCTGCGCATCAGCCGCGGCCAACAAGCGCAGGTGGGCCGCACAGGCTGGGCGGCGAGCCCTGGTCACCCGGTGACGTGAGGTTTGAGCAGCGCAGTGATCGCGTTGGCTCGCTCCAACGTGAGCGTGGCGCTGCGAGACCGGCTGCCGGATTTGCGGCCCGGGTTGACAAACGGGCGACAATCCCGTGCGGTGCAAGACGCGGACGGTCCCTCAGGACGCCGACCAGACCTTGCGGATGAGCGAGTTGACCGCCTGGAGCACCAGGTCCATGCTGGGTGTCTGCGGCAGGTCCGCCGAGGCGATGTAGGTTCCTTGCACAGCCAGGGTCGGCACGCCATCGATGTGATAGTCATGCATCATCTGGGTGGCGCGTCGGGCCTGCATTTGTACGCCGAACGAGTTGTAGGCATTCATGAACTGCGGCTTCGGCACGCCCTGGGCCTGAAGCCAGGTTGCCATTTGCTCCGGCGTCTCAAGCTTGATGTGCTGCTCGTGGATGGCTTGGAAAATTCTGCCCTGCAAGGCGTCAACCTTGCCCAGGGCCTTCAACGCGTAGTACAGCCTTTGCTGGGGCGCAAAGCGCGGCTCGAATGCCACCGGCACGCGTTCAAGGACCACGCGTGATGGCTGCGCGTGGGCCCAGCGCTCAAGCATGGGCTCAAACTCGGCGCAGTGGGGGCAGTCGTACCAGAAGAACTCCGTGACGACGATCTTGCCGGCTGGGCTAACCGGTTGTGGCACGGGCAGGCGCGTGTAGCCCTGGCCTTCGGTGAAGGACAGTCCGGCGGCGCCAGCAGCCATGCTGAAGCCGAGCAGCACACCAGCGGCTGCGCGGGAGAACCAGCGATTCATGATGCTTCCTTTCGCGATGGATGGATGAGCGCGCCGCCAATCGCTGGCGGTGGGCCCCGTTTTTGGGCTTCGGGACTTCCGCAGTCTAGGCAGAGTTGGCCTACAGACAAATGACGTCAAGATGACATTTTCGTCATGCACGGGGGACATCACCGTGGCTGCACGGGACATTTTCGTTGCTGCAGGTAAACATGTGCCCGCGCATTCCCCCGTCCTCGCCCGGCCCGACGCGTAGCGTCGCTGCGGCGAAGCCGTCCGGGCAGGAGAGGGGGTCAAGCGGGCGGTTTTCGCCTGTTGTTCCGTGTTTGTTTGGATCAAAGAACAGCGTGCAACGGCGCGAAGCCACGTTCAAGCTCGAGCCCAATGCTGCGCAGAAGGTGCGACTGGAGGCGTGGACTCGACTGCACCGCGAGTTGTACAACGCGGCGCTCGGCAGCCACGCCTTGCAGCAGACGTTGCGGCGGCTCGATCTGGCCTTTGCCGCGGCCTTCCGTCGCGTCAAGGCCGGGCAGACGCCGGGCTTTCCCCGGTTCAAGTCCGCGAAGCGGTTCTCAGGCTTTGCCGATCCCGATCTGGCTGGATGGACGCTCATGCAGCGCAGCAAATCCCATTACGGGACCCGCCTGGAACGGGCGTGGCGGCGAGACCTAAACGTCTGCCACAGCAACGGGGCAAGTTCAGGTCCCTGACCCGCGAAACCCCCGCGACAACGCCATGCGTTGAGGGGCGGGAGAGCTCATTCAACAACTTGTCCTTGTCCGGGCAGGCTGTGATGGACGACGAGTGCCCTGGAAAACGGCGTAAAGTTGTCATCCACAACACCGGTAGGCGCACTAGAAGAAACGCATGGACACGTCCGTCTCTTGTAGAGAAGCGACAAAGGGCGATCTGCCTCAGGTGCTTGGGCTGTACTCGCAACCTGACTTTGATTCAGGGGAAGTGCTCCAGCTATCTGAAGCCGAGGATCTTTTTAAGAGAATTAACAGCTACCCTGACTACACGATCTATGTCGCAGTATTCGAAGATCAGATAGTTGGCACCTTTGCGCTGCTAGTCATGGACAATCTTGGCCACAAGGGCGCGCGGTCTGCCATCATCGAGGATGTAGCCGTCGCTCCCAGTTTCCAGCGTCGTGGAGTGGGGAAGCAAATGATGGCGTACGCCCTCCAGTCGGCGGGAAAGAAAGGCTGTTACAAGGCTATGCTTTCGTCCAATGTCTCCCGAGAGAAGGCACATGAATTCTATGAGTCACTTGGCTTCGCGCGTCATGGGTATAGCTACCGCACGAGTACCCAACAAGGCGCCTGAAGCGACGCCGGAAGGCTTTGCGGCTTCTTCACGTGCCGGCAGCGGCGCGCCTTCGCTTTGTCGTTAGCCCCCAAATCGTCGTGGAGGTTGCACCATGATGAGCATCTTTGAAAGATTGAACGCAGGAAGCGCGACGACTGAGGACGCGTTGGAAATCTATGATTCACTGGCGCCAGTTGAAGTTGACTTCATGATCGGCAATTGGACGGGAGAAGGCTTCCACACCGATCACCCCATGGATGGGCTGCTTGAGGCGTATCACTGGTACGGCAAGCGATTTGAAAGTCCAGAAGACGTCCATCCGTTGGTCTTCTCGACACGTCGGGGTGGTGTCGCCAGCGTTAACCCCGTGTTCATGGGGCCATTGCTCGGGCTGGCGGATCGTATGCTCATGCCAAAGTCGCATGCGGCAGGCCGCTTATTCCAGGTCACTATGCCGTTATTCACGACTTCAAAGTCCCGTGCCAGGCTGCGCATGACGACTTATCGAGGCAAGTCCAGTGCAACCATGATCTATGACCAGCTCCCAATCAACGACGTATTCCGCCAGGTCGACGAAAACTGCGTATTCGGCCTCATGGATCGGAAAGGCATGAAGAAGCCGTTCTTCTTCATCTTGCGTCGCGCGTGAGGGCTAAATTCGCTGCAGGCACGACAGCCCTAACGGGCCGCAGCCTGAGCCTTTCTATCAGAATCTCGCCGACGAACGACCGCATCGGATGGGAGCAGTCGTAGGCTCCTCGAATTCAAGCGACCGTTCATGACTGGGACCACTTGGTCCCAGTCATCTCCCGAAACTGACCTCGGTCTTGGCATTCGTCCTCAAGCCCGAACCCGCTGTGCCTGCACGAAATCTACGAAGGCCTGTCGCCGTGCTGGCGCGTGGCGTCGGCCTGGGTAGGACGGGAACGGTCCGGTGAATGGCCTGTTGGCGCCGACGCCATATCGAGCCAGTTCAAGTCAATGTGCCAACTGGGCCATGAGCCGCCAGAATAGGTAGGGATCCACGCCGTCTCTCACCGGGTTGATGTTGCAGCCGGTTCAGCACCAGATCGGCAAGGTGGCTCACGCTAGGCTCTGCGCCAACAGCCATAGCTCAGTCGCCGATCGGCATGTGGCTCAATCGGCGCCTGCGCCAACCCATTCATACGGCCTGTGGTCGCAGACTGACGGTAAGCAATGGGACGGACGCCCCTCTCGGTTCAAGTGGTTGAAGTAACACCTCCACTTTGGCACGTAGATGCCGCCGCGGGTAGGGGGCGTCCATCCCATTGCTTACGACGGACGATCGCTCTCAGCGAAACAGATCTTTCAGTTTGGTGAGAAAGGAACCCGAGCGCATGCGCTGCATCGTACGACTCCACTGGTACTCTGCACGCACGCTCCGTTCATAACCACGCTCTTCGTCCTTCATAAGCTCCAGCACGCGTGCATCTGCGTCTGCGTCCAGCCAATAGCCGTGCTGATTGGGGCAAAAGGCCATTTCCAGAGCGTACGCGTGATAATTGAAGCGCTGCAGCGTCGCTGCACACACTGGGCATTTCTGAGTTGTCGGTGCTGCATCGAAAACTAACGTGCCCTTTGCATCCTCGCCAAGATCAAACGCCTCGTTTTCGAGTTGGTCGAGTTCCTGCGCATCCATCCACATACCTTTGCAGGACGGGCACAAGTTCATGTCCACCCCGTGTCGTACTTCGGGAACCAAGTCCACATTGCATTTGGGGCATTTCATCGTTATCTCCGCTCGAGTAACCACCTTCTCATGTATTCACTCTTGACGCGGCCACCACCTCGTCTAGCCAGCGAGCGGCCTATCGGGGTTCCCTTCCGAGGGAACTGGCGCATGCGCCTGAGCATAGCGCAGGAGTCGTTTGCCGGTCTCGACCCAGTCTTGTCCAACGAGGTATGAGCCTGGGGACGGGGCCACGATTCCAACGAGATG
>JABBOE010000039.1 GCA_019351955.1 Pseudomonadota bacterium | reverse complement strand
TCTCTGCCCTTGCCGCGCAAGCGGTGGCGACAGCCAAGGGCGGTGAGGATGTCAAATGCATCGACCGGGGCCGGTTCACTTGCCGGCAGCTTGCTGCGGCACCTGAACGGACAAGCTTGCATGGCTGCAACGCCAAACGTCTGGCATGGCGTGCCGACGCTTGGTTTGCCATCCCGAACGCCGGAGATTCCTGCTGCGCTCAGGGGTCACCGACCGCCGAGGTCCTGCAGGAGATCGAGCGCCGGCGCTGCGTGGTTCAGCGTATAGATGTGCAGTCCTGGGGCTCCACCGGCAAGCAACTGGTCGCAGAGGTCCGCAACGACTTCGCGACCGAAGGCGAGGATGCTTGCACGGTCATCGCCAAAGCTTTGCAGGCGAAGGCGTATCCAGCGCGGCACCTCGGCACCACAGACGTCTGAGAAGCGCAACAACTGGCTGGCATTGGTGATGGGCATGATGCCGGGCACGATGGGCACGCTCATCCCGGCTGCGCCGACTTCGTCGATGAAGCGGAAATAGGCATCGCTATTGAAAAAATACTGGGTGATGGCCGAATCGGCGCCAGCGCGCATCTTTTCGATGAAATGTCGCAAGTCTTCCTGCGGGCTGCGCGCCTGCGGGTGGGTTTCGGGGTAGGCGGCGACTTCGATGTGGAACCAGTCCCCAGTTTCCGCACGAATGAACTCCACGAGATCACGCGCGTGGTGGAACTCGCCTCCGATCCCGTAGCCCGAAGGCAAGTCCCCGCGCAGCGCAACGATACGGCGAATGCCTTCAGCCCGGTAGCCCTGCAACAACGCGCGCACACTGTCATGGCTGGCCCCGATGCACGATAGATGGGGTGCCGCAGCCATGCCCTCCGCGGCGATTTCCCGCACGGTCATCAGAGTACCCTCCTGGGTGGAGCCGCCGGCGCCAAAGGTGACCGAGCAGAACTTTGGGCGGTACGCATAGAGTTGCTGCCGAGCCGTGCGCAGCTTGACCGCGCCTTCAGGCGTCTTCGGCGGAAAGAATTCGAAACTCAGGTTCGGAATATCCATGCGGACGTGTGTCTGGGGTATGGCGGCGGGGGGTCAAGCCGCGAATGCAGCCAAGCCAACCGGGCTGCCGGGGGCATTGCCCAGAACGGCCGCCCCGCGGCTTTGCCGGAGGCTGGGCCGTCCTGGTCGCGCAACGCGCTGAATGCCTTTAATAGCGGTAGTGGTCGGCCTTGTAGGGGCCGTCCTTCGACACGCCGATATAGGTGGCTTGCTGGTCAGTCAGCTGCGTGAGCTGGGCGTTGAGCTTCTTGAGTTGCAGCCGGGCGACCTTCTCGTCCAGATGCTTGGGCAGGGTGTACACGCCAACCGGATATCGGGCGGTCTGGGTGTACAGCTCGATCTGCGCAATGGTCTGGTTCGCGAAGCTCGATGACATCACGTAGCTCGGATGCCCGGTTCCGCAGCCCAGGTTCACCAGACGTCCCTTTGCCAACAGGATGATGCGCTTGCCATCCGGAAAAATGATGTGATCAACCTGGGGCTTGATTTCCTCCCACTGGTACTTCTCGACGCCCGCGACGTCAATCTCGTTGTCGAAGTGCCCGATATTGCAAACAATGGCCTGGTCCTTCATGCGGGCCATGTGGTCATGGGTAATGACGTGATAATTGCCGGTCGCGGTCACGAAAATGTCGGCCTTGTCGGCGGCGTAATCCATCGTAACCACGCGGTAACCTTCCATCGCCGCCTGCAGGGCGCAGATGGGATCGATCTCCGTCACCCATACCTGGGCGGAAAGCGCGCGGAGTGCCTGTGCACTTCCCTTACCGACGTCGCCATAGCCGGCAACCACCGCGATCTTGCCCGCCACCATCACGTCGGTGGCGCGCTTGATGCCATCAACCAAGCTCTCGCGGCACCCGTAAAGGTTGTCGAACTTGCTCTTGGTGACGCTGTCATTGACGTTGATCGCGGGAAACTTGAGCTCACCGCGTTGGTGCATCTGGTAAAGGCGATGCACGCCTGTGGTCGTTTCCTCGGTCACACCCTTGATGTGTGCCAGGCGGGTCGAATACCACGTTGGGTCGGTGGCGAGGCGCGCCTTGATGGCCGCGAACAGAACCCGCTCCTCTTCACTGGTGGGGTGGTTGAGCACGGCCGCATCGGTTTCCGCGCGAGCGCCCAAGTGCAACAGCAGCGTTGCGTCACCACCATCGTCCAGAATCATGTTCGAGTAACCTGCGTCGGTCCATTCGAAGATGCGATGGGTGAATTCCCAATAATCTTCCAGCGTTTCGCCTTTGATGGCAAACACCGGCGTACCGCTTGCTGCAATGGCTGCGGCTGCGTGGTCCTGTGTGGAGAAGATGTTGCACGATGCCCAGCGCACCTGCGCCCCCAACGCCTGCAGTGTTTCAATCAGGACCGCCGTCTGGATAGTCATGTGCAGGCTGCCGGTGATGCGGGCGCCGCGCAGCGGCTGCCGGGCCGCATATTCGTCGCGGATGGCCATGAGGCCTGGCATTTCCGTTTCGGCGATGCGGATTTCGCGCCGTCCCCAATCGGCCAGGGCCAAGTCAGCCACGCGGAAATCAGGGGATTGGTTCAGGTCGACCACAGCGTTCATCAAACTCTCCATGAAACTGCGGCCGGGGCGGATGCTCACCGCATCCCGCGCCCGGCACGGGTTGGGCGAGCGCCGTTGACAGGAAGCCGCCCATGGCAGCTTGCGATCAGGGTCCTGAGCCTGGCGACCACCGGGGAGTGCCCGGCATTGGCGTTGCAACGCTCCTCAGGAATCCACAATTGTAGGGTGACACGCTCTGGCTGGCTTGCGCGCGGTGGCTGCGTGGGTTTGCGGGCTCATCTCGACCGCGCCCACCCAGCCCGCTTGGCGCGAGCGGCCGACGGGTCAGGCGCGTGTCGCCAGCGCCAAGCGCAGCCCCAGGCCGACAAACACAAGCCCCGTGGCACCACGCACCCAACGCCCCATGGCGGCAACCCTCCCAAGCCGGGCGTGGGCGCGCGCGGCGAGCACGGCCACAAGAAGGTTGAAGAGCGTACTGTTGAGCGTAAACACCACCCCCAGCAGCAGGAATGCCCAGCCCTGACTGCCGGTGGCTGGCCGCACGAATTGCGGCAGGAATGCAAGGAAAAACAAAATGATCTTGGGGTTGAGCAGATTGGTCAACATGCCTTGAAGCATCACCGCGCTTAGCACCGGCGCTCCCGCGGAGTCGTCGAGGCCCACCCCTTGATCAGGCGCCGCGCGGCGCACCAACCCTCTGCGCACCAAGGTCAATCCAAGCCACACAAGGTAGGCTGCCCCCATCCACTTGACGACCGCGAAGGCCGTATGGGAAGCGGCAACCAGGGCCGAGAGGCCAGCGGCGGCCGCGGTGACATGCACAAGACAACCTGCCCCCACCCCGAGCGCGGCCACGGCGCCGGCGCGCGCACCCCTCGCCGTGGTGCGAGTGAGAATGAACAACATGTCCGCCCCTGGCGTGATGTTGAGCAGCAAGCCGGCCAACAAAAACCAGGCGAAATCATGAATGCCGAGCATGGTGTGACGCGAAGAAGGGAGCTAGTGATACCGGCTGGAATGACGGGCGAGGCTGCCTGCCGCTCACGGGAACCCGTAGTGCGCGGCAGGCGGACCGACGCCATCTGGCTCAGGCCGCCACCGTCCCCGTGTGGCGCACATCGGGCAGTCCTGCGTCCGCGCGCAGGGCAGACGCCTTGTCCGTCGCTTCCCACGTGAAGTCAGGCTCGTCACGACCAAAGTGCCCGTACGCCGCTGTCTTGGCGTAGATCGGGCGCAACAGGTCGAGCATTTGCACGATGCCTTTGGGGCGCAGGTCGAAATGGCGGCGCACCAGTTGTTCGACCTGTGCGTCATCGATCACACCCGTGCCTTGGGTGGTGACCATAATGCTGGTGGGCTGAGCCACGCCAATCGCGTAGGAAATCTGCACCAGACACTTCTTTGCAAGGCCTGCAGCAACAATGTTCTTCGCCACATAGCGCGCCGCGTAGGCCGCAGAGCGATCAACCTTCGAGGGATCCTTGCCTGAAAATGCGCCACCGCCATGGGGCGCTGCACCGCCGTAGGTGTCAACGATGATCTTGCGCCCGGTCAGCCCGCAATCGCCCTGGGGCCCACCCACAACGAAGCGGCCGGTCGGGTTGATGAGAAATTTCACGTCGCCACGCATGAACTGGGGCGGGAGCACCGGCTTGATGATGGACTCGATCACGGCCTCGCGCAGGTCGGCCATGGCGATGTCGGGCGCATGCTGGGTCGATAGCACGACCGTATCGATCGCCACCGGGCGGCCGCCCTCGTAGCGAAAGGTGATCTGGCTCTTGGCATCCGGACGCAGCCACGGCAGGCGCCCGTCACGACGCAGCTGACTCTGTCGCTCCACCAACCGGTGTGCGTAATAGATGGGCGCCGGCATCAGATCCGGCGTTTCATCGCAGGCGTAGCCAAACATCAGGCCCTGATCACCCGCCCCCTGGTCGAGGTTGTCATCGTGCGCAGAATCCACCCCCTGTGCGATATCGGGGCTTTGCTTGTCGTACGCGACAAGCACGGCACAGCTCTTGTAGTCGATGCCAAAGTCAGCGTCGTCGTAGCCAATACGCCTCAGGGTGTTGCGGGCGACCTGGATGTAGTCGACCACTGCACCCGTCGTGATTTCGCCAGCCAACATGATGAGCCCGGTATTGGCCAGGGTCTCGGCCGCCACACGCGAGCGGGGCTCCTGCGCGAGGATGGCATCGAGAATGGCGTCCGAGATCTGATCGGCCACCTTGTCCGGATGACCTTCGGACACGGATTCTGAAGTAAAGAGAAAAGTATCGGCCATGTGTGAGCTCCTGTTGGGCTATTGCGGATCCGTCACCGCTTGAAGCTTCACACGGCGACGCTTTAGCGGTTTGGGTTCGGCGGCCAATCCTGCTGTGCCACCAGTCGCCCCGCAAGTTGTCATTAACTCGGCGACCGTCCTAAATTGTAGGCCCATGCCGCCGCGAACGCTGCTACGTAACATTACCGTGTTCGAGCGTCTTGCGAACCCGACGTGCAATCGCTGCGCGACGTGCCCCGTCCACAACCCCTTTCTCATTCCTCGCCCACACAATGCTGCGCCTGTTTCGTGCGCTGTCCCATTTGCCGCTCGGCCTGCTTCAGGCTATGGGGGCCCTGCTGGGACTCGTCGTATATGCCGCCTCGCCGACGTACCGAAAGCGCCTGCGCGCCAACCTTGCGCAAGCTGGCTTTGCGCCACAGCGCTTAGCGCTGGCGGTGGCCAGCGGCACCGGGCGCATGCTGGGCGAGATGCCCTATGTCTGGTTCCGCACAGGCCGAACCGCCGCAGTACGCCGGGTGCGCGTGGTCGGACGCGAATGGGTGGACAAGGCACGCAGCGAGGGGCGCGGCATTCTGTACCTCACGCCACATCTTGGCTGTTTTGAAGTGTCCGCCCAGACAGCCTCGGAATGGGGGCCGATCACTGTCCTTTACCGCCCGCCGCGCAAGGCCTGGATTGCAAGCCTTGTCCAATCCAGGCCCCGTGGCCAGTTGCGCACGGCGCCGGCCACAATGGCCGGCATGCGCCCCCTGCTTCGCGCGTTGCGCAACGGCGAGGCCGTCGGCCTGCTTCCCGATCAGGCGCCTGCGGCCGGCGAGGGCGTATGGGCGCCATTCTTCGGGCGCCCTGCGTACACGATGACGCTGCCAGCACGACTTGCCCATCTCACCGGTGCGCGAATCATCCTTGTTTTCGTCGAGCGGCTCAGTTTCGGGCGCGGCTATGTCCAGCATTTCTTGCCCTTCGACCAAACGCTTCCCGAGGATCCGGTGCAAGCGGCCACACGGATCAACCAAGGACTCGAGTCGCTGATCCGGATGCGCCCCGAGCAGTACCTTTGGGGTTATAACCGCTATAAGGCACCACCAGGCTCGCTTTCGCAACCCGGCGCGCCGGCGGTTCAGCCCACGCTACAGGCCACGACATGATGACCCGCATCGCCCTGGCCTTGCTGTGGCTGCTGCATTTCCTGCCCTATCGCACGCTTGGCCGTATCGGCACCGCGCTTGGCGCCTTGCTGTGGCCGCTCGCGCGCAAGCGCCGCGCCATCGCGCTGCGCAACCTGGAACTGTGTTTTCCGCAATGGAGCGATACCGAGCGCAGGCGCGTGGCACGTGAGCATTTCAAGTGCGTCAGTCGTGCCTTTCTCGATCGCGTCGTTCTGTGGTGGGCAAGCCCCAAGCAGCTCAAACGCATACTGCATCTGCAAGGCCCTGTGGATGAAGCCCTCAACGGAGACGGGGCGGTGCTGCTGATGGGGCTGCATTTCGAGGGCATGGACGCGGCCTGGACCGCTCTCACCTTGGCCGCAAATCGACCTCTTTCGGGCATGTACACCCCACAGAAGACCGAAGGACTCGATCGCTGGGTACTGGCAGGACGAAGCCGCTTTCATACAGAGCGCATCGTGTCGCGCCACGAAGGCGCCGGCGGCATGCTGCGGGCGCTGCGCCGCCACACTCCCTTTTACACGCTCCCCGACATGGATTTCGGTGCGCGGCATTCCCGCTTCATCCCCTTTTTCGGCGTGCCTGCCGCCACACTTGACGTGGTGCCGCGCCTCGCCGCATCGAGCAAGGCGCGCGTGTACCCCGTGGTCGCGCGCATGTTGCCTGACTACGCAGGCTATGCCATCACAATCTACCCGAGTCTGGACAACTTCCCGACGCTGCTCGACGGACGCCTAGCGGACATCGATGGTGACTTGCTGCGCATCAACCGTTTCATCGAACAGCGCGTGATGGAAATGCCCGAGCAATATCATTGGGTCCACAAACGTTTCAAAACCCGGCCTCCCGGCGCACCCTCGCTGTATTGAATCCAGCTGTCGCATGAAACTCCATTTCACCAAAATGCACGGCGCCGGCAACGACTTCGTGATGCTCGATGCAACACGGGACCCTCTGCAACTGAGTCCGCAGCAAATCCGCCTGCTGGCTGACCGGCATTTCGGCGTCGGAGCCGACCAGATCCTCGTGGTGGAGCCCTCTCCGGCACCGGATGTGGACTTTCGCTACCGCATCTTCAATGCCGATGGTGGCGAGGTTGAGCAATGCGGCAACGGCGCCCGCTGCTTCGTTGCCTTTGTGCGTCAGGTCGGGCTCACCGATAAAACCTCCATCCGCGTGCTCACGCGCAGCGGCATCATCGAACCAAGCCTTGAGGCGGACGGGCGCGTGACGGTCAACATGGGCGCACCACGCTTTGACCCGGTGCAGATCCCCTTTGATGTGGCTGGCCTCGTCCCGCAGACCGTTGGTGATCTGATGCGATGGCCGCTGGATCTGGGTGATGTCACGGTGTGGATCAGCGCCATATCCATGGGCAATCCTCACGCCGTTCAACACGTGGACGACGTGGACAATGCGCCCGTGACCACGCTCGGGCCCCGCATTGAAGTTCACCGCCGGTTTGCCGCCCATGTGAATGCTGGCTTCATGCAGGTTCTGCATCCCCACGGCATCCGACTGCGCGTGTGGGAGCGCGGAGCCGGCGAAACCCTGGCCTGCGGCACCGGTGCCTGCGCTGCCGCCGTTGCCGGCATCCGTCATGGCTGGCTGCAAAGCCCGGTTGACGTGGACACGCGGGGCGGGCGCCTGACCATTGCGTGGGACGGGGCGGCGGGCCCAGTGCTGATGACCGGTCCCGTGGCCCATGTATTCGACGGTACGATCGAAATTTGACGCAACGCATCCCGAGTAACGACCGAAGAACACAACCAAGACCCGCCATGCAACTCACCGAACAGGACCTGGCCGCCTATCTGGCCGAACATCCCGATTTTTTCGAGCGTCACGCCGAGCTTCTCTCGACGGTGCAGTTGCAAAGCCCCCATGGCAATCGTGCCGTTTCGCTGCAGGAACGGCAGATTGAGATGCTGCGGGACAAAATGCGTGTGCTTGAACACCGCTTGGCCGATCTGATGCGCAACGCCGCCGAGAATGAGGCCATATCGGGCAGGCTTCTGCGCTGGGTACGGGCGATGCTGCTCGAGCACGACATCGGCGCACTGCCACATACCATGGTGCGCGAAATCGAGAGCCAGTTTCAGTTGCCACAAGCTGCATTGAGAATGTGGAATCTTCAGCCGGACTACGCCACGCGCGATTACGCCGCCGACGTGGGCACCGACATCCCCGTGCTGGCCAATAGTCTTGTGCAGCCATACTGCGGTCCCAACGCAGGGTTTGAAGCGGCGCGTTGGCTCGGAACACAATTGCCGGTGCAGTCGCTGGCGATGATCGCGTTGCGCACCAATGACGAGGCACCAGCCTTCGGCCTTTTGGTCCTGGGCTCGCCGGCCGCGGACCGCTTCACGGCCGATATGGGAACCGAGTTTCTCACCCGGATCGGCCACCTGGCCTCGGCTTCATTGCAGCGCATGGTGCGCTCAGGCTAAAACGCGTAGCGGCCCGCCCATTGCCATGGCCAAGTTTGATGCAGACCCCCGTGCTGGCGCGCCAGCAAAGGCTCGCGAGCCCGCATCCAGCGCCCCTGCGGGGGGCGTTGCCCTGACCTGCACGGCCTACCTCGACATGCTGCGGCATGTGCGCCGCCTGTCCGCGCGCACACTTGTCAATTACCAGCGCGATCTCAATGACCTGGAGCAGCGCACCCGCCGCGCGGGAGCGGACCTTCGCTCCGTCACCGCGCAGGATATCCGCGCCTGGGCTGCGTCGCTCCACGCGGGCGGCATGACGCCGCGAGCGATCGCCGCACGTTTGTCAGCTTGGCGCGGGCTTTTCGCGTGGCTCGGGCTGCAAGGTCGTGTTGCAAGCAACCCGGTGCAGGACGTTCGGGCACCGCGCGCAGGCCGACCCCTGCCTCGCGCGCTGAGCGTCGACCAGGCCGTGGCCCTGGCCGCCTACAGCGCGGCGCCTGACATCATGAACGGAAAATCAGGGCCACGCGAGCACGTCGGCGCAAGGCTTCGTGACGCTCGCGGCCGGGCTATCGCCGAGCTCCTGTATTCCAGCGGCTTGCGCGTGTCAGAGCTCGTGGGACTGGATGTTCGCTACCTGCGCAGCAGTGAACACGAATCGGCCGGCTGGGTGGATTGGGACGCGTGCGAGGTAGCCGTGCTGGGAAAAGGCGGCAAGCGCCGCAGCGTGCCCGTGGGCCCACCCGCAATGCAGGCGCTGCGCGACTGGCTTGCGCTGCGTCCGTCTCCAGCTCCCGGCGCCGGGACGGCAGACCACGCGGCACTGTTCCTCGGCCCGCGTGCAAGACGCATCAGCGCCCAGAGGGTCTGGGTGGAACTGCGTGAGCGGGCACAGGCTGCGGGTTTACCCACCGCCGTGCATCCGCATATGCTGCGACACTCCTTTGCCTCGCATTTGCTACAGTCCAGTGGCGACTTGCGTGGGGTGCAGGAGCTGCTCGGGCATGCAAGCATTGCTAGCACCCAGATCTACACGCGCCTGGACTTTCAGCACTTGGCGCAGGTCTACGACGCGGCTCATCCCCGCGCGAAAAAGCGCTAAGCGGGTCAATATCGAGTCTGTTTCGCAGTTGACAGCGCGCCGGCAGCTCACGCCTCCCGCTCTTTGCCACCATTCATACCGAATATTCCATGAAAGTCATCCGCCTGCACGAAGGCAAGGACCGCGCAGTACTGCGCCGCCATCCATGGGTGTTCGCCGGAGCCATTGCTCGGGGCGGCGCCGACAAAGGCGAAACGGTGCGCGTGGATTCGGCTGATGGTCGTGTTCTGGGCTGGGCCGCATACAGCCCGAACTCCCAGATTCGCCTTCGCATGTGGAGCTTCGACCCCGATACACGCATCGATCGCGCGCATTTCCGAGCGTGCCTGCAATCGGCCATCGCCCGTCGCGTAAGGTTGGGCCTGCCCATGCAGGCCGTGCGCCTCGTGCATGGGGAGTCGGACGGCCTTCCCGGTTGCGTGATCGACCGCTACGGAGACATCGTCGTTCTGCAGGCTTTGGCTGCCGGCATCGAGCGTAACAAGGCCACACTTGTGCAATTGCTGCGCGAGCTGCTGCCGGAGGTGCGCATCTACGAACGTTCGGACGCCGGCGTGCGCGCGCTCGAAGGATTGGCCCCGATCAGTGGCTGGCTGCACGCCGACGGCTCGACCCGCACGGAAATCACCGAACACGGGCTGCGTTACACGGTTGACGTAGCCACCGGGCACAAAACCGGCTTTTACCTGGATCAGCGCGACAGCCGTGGCCACTTTGCCGCACTCGTACGCGACCGGGGCCTTCGCCGCGTTCTCAACTGCTATGGCTACACGGGCGGTTTCACATTGGCCGCGCTTGCTGGCGGCGCTGATCATGTGACAACCGTGGACTCTTCGGCGCCGGCGCTCGCCCAAGCTGACGCGCACGTGCGGCTCAATGGCTTCGATCCGACCCGAAGCACGCTGCTGGATGCTGATGTGAATGCCACGCTTCGCGCGCTGCGCGAACAGGGGCGCCGCTTCGATGCCATCGTGCTCGACCCACCGAAACTGGCCCTGCACCTTGGCGACGTCGATCATCGCCGAGGTACGATTTGAAATTGCCACCTGGCCCCTACGGCGGCGTCAGCGCCGCGCGCGGCGCGTGCCTACAAGGACATCAATCGTCTGGCTTTGGGCATGCTGGCGCCGGGGGGCTGGCTGTTCACTTTTTCGTGCTCGGGGGGCATCGAGGCACCTCTTTTTCAGAGCATTGTTGCTGGCGCGGCGGTTGACGCTGGCGTGGAGGCGGACATCGTGGCGCGCGCCATGGCGGGATCTGACCATCCATTGCTGCTGTCCTTCCCCGAGGGCGAGTACCTCAAGGGCTTGCTCCTGCAAGTCCGCTAAAAGACAGGGCTTGACAGCTGCTCCTACACTTCTGTGTTGTTCCCGTTTCTCTTGCACACGCGTCAAACTCGCACCACCCCATGTCCACGCCCTTGATACCCTCCACCATCCTGACCGGCTTTCTTGGCAGTGGCAAAACCACGTTGCTCAAGCGCATACTGCACGAGGCGCATGGCTCGCGCATCGCAGTCATCGAGAATGAGTTTGGCGAGGAGAATATTGACAACGACATTCTGGTTCAGGAATCCGGCGAGCAGATCGTGCAGATGTCCAATGGTTGCATCTGCTGCACCATCCGCGACGATCTGCGAGCCACGCTGTCCGATTTGGCTGCGCGGCGCCGCAAGGGCGAGTTGATGTTCGATCGCATCATCATTGAAACCACTGGCGTGGCCGATCCCGGCCCGGTGGCGCAGACATTTTTTATGGACGATGAGGTCGCTAGCCAATACCTTCTGGACTCCATTATCACGCTGGTGGACGCCAAGCACGCCGAGCAACAGCTCGACACACGACTGGAGGCACAGCGTCAGGTCGGCTTTGCAGATCAGATTTTCATCTCGAAGGCCGATCTCGTCAGCTCCGACGAATTGGCCGCACTGCAGCACCGCCTGGCTCACATCAATCCGCGTGCAAAACAGCAGATTACGCATTTCGGGAATGTGCCACTCAAGGATGTTCTGGACCTGCGCGGATTCAACCTTAACGCCAAGCTGGACATCGACCCGGAGTTTCTCAAGGAAGAAGAGCATGACCACGGGCATGATCACGACCACAAACATGGTGAGCACTGTAACCATCCACACCATCATCACCATGATGATGACGTGAAATCCTTCGTGTTCCGCTCCGACAGACCATTCGACCCGGCAAAGCTTGAGGATTTTCTTGGGGCGATCGTGCAGATCTATGGGCCACGCATGCTGCGCTACAAGGGCGTGCTGAGCATGCAGGGCATCGATCGCAAGGTCGTTTTTCAGGGCGTGCATCAACTCATGGGCAGCGACTTGGCCAGCCCCTGGGGGCATGAGCCGCGCCAGAGCAGACTCGTCTTCATTGGCATTGACCTGCCCCGCGACATCATTTTGCAAGGGCTCGAACAGTCGTTGGTCGCCTGATCCGCGCAAGCGCGCCATCGCCAATGATTTTCGCCCTGTTGCGCAGAAGCAACAATACGCACTGCTTATGCATTTCAGGACGGCGAGCCACGGTCATCTGACTACAATCGGCCGGTTTCGGACGCACGCCCAGGGCATCCGGGCCATGACTCAAGAGCGCTGTGCGGCACGCCGTGCCATGACACACAAAGGCGCCCCTGCACCGAAATGCTCAAACGGTGCCGAGCCCCATTGGCCGGCAGGCAGAACACGCGCATCTTCAGATTCCAGGAGGAACTGTGGTCAAGGCGGCAAAACCAGAACCCAGCCGGGCCGCTCGCCCGGCCAGCAAGACCGCAACGGCTCAGGGGGCCAAAGCGACCACGGCTTCCGGGCACCCCAAACCCGCACCCAAGCCAACACCAAAGCACGCCGCGGCTGCGGCGGGATCGAAAGCCGGCAAGGCGCCAAGCAAGGATGTCGTTGAACTAGCGACTGCAGCGCAGCCCAAGATTCACGCGCCAGTCGCTGGCGCACGCGCACGAACGTCCGCAGACCGCACGACTGCATCGCTTCCGGCGAGCCCAGCCCCGGCAAAATCCGCTGCCGCCGCGATGCGTGAGCCGGTTCGGGCTACACTTCCGCCCGCCAAACCAGTTATGTCCGCCGCAACCACGGCGCCGAGGCCATTGGCCCATGCATCCACTTCAGTACCGAAACCCATGAGCAGTATTGCCCCCGCCTCCATCTCGACAAAGGTCGATCCCAAGCTGGCCAGCGCCTGGAAAAACAAGGCTCCCCAGGATTTGACCGATGCTGAAGTGCTTGCCATGCCGGAAAGCGAGTACATGAAGCCTGTGCAGTTAGACTTCTTTAAACATCGGCTGAGCGCACTGCGCAACGAACTCATACGCAGCGCAGGCGAAACGACCGAGCATCTTCGCGAGGACACACTGCTGGTGCCCGACCCTGCGGACCGAGCCACGATTGAGGAAGAGCATGCGCTGGAGCTGCGCACACGCGACCGCGAGCGCAAGCTGTTGAAAAAGATCGAGCAAGCGCTGGCACTCATTGACAATGGCGAGTATGGCTGGTGTGAAGAAACGGGAGAACCCATCGGTATCGGGCGGCTGCTGGCCAGACCCACGGCCACGCTATCCCTGGAGGCGCAACAGCGCCGCGAGATGAAACAGAAGATGTACGGCGATTGAGTCGCGTTGTACAGTCGTTTGCAGCACGAGCCTCGCAATGAGTGATTCCAAGCCACGCAGCTTCTGGGGTCGGGTCACGGAATTCGTCAAGAATCCAACCCAGGATTGGTCGCTCACTCGGCATGAAAACGCCCTGCGCGAGTTGCAGGCGCAGGAGCAGGTGCGTGCCAAGGAAGAGCAGCGGAAGCTTGATGCGTTCATCCGGCGCCGTGAGCTTGCCTCGCTGCGCCGCCTGCGAAAGCGCCAAGCCGACGGCCTGCCCATCGACGACGCCTACACGGATCTACCCGATACCGGCACGGGTCCTTCTGCGCCAGAGCGTGAGGCCACGCTGCGCAAGATCAATGAGATTGAGCAGGCGATGGTGGACGACGCCAAGCCAGCAGGCGAGGCAGCGCCACGCGCCAAGTCAGCCGCGAATTCCCGGCTCAAGCACGATGCGCAAGACGTCGCCCCTGACAACATCATTCGCTTCGGCGACGACGCCAATGCCGCACCGGCGGGGCAGACGGCGAATGGGCAACCGCACGCATTGCCGTCCACTGATCACGGCTTGCTCGGCGCCGCCCGGGTCGCGTCGGGTCAGACAGGCATGCAGGTGGCCATCGCCCCCACCGTTGCGGTACCCACCGAATTGGCCCCAACGCAGATGGCCGCGACGCAGGCAGCAGCCACCGTGATGGGCATGACGCTGTTCGCCACCGATCACCCACCAATGGACACGTGGATGAAGACGGGCGGCTATGTCTCTTCAGGGCCGATGGCGGTGGACGTGCAGGAAGGCGTGTCATCGAGTCCGCTTTTTGATCAGGCCTGCATCGATTTCGCCAATGGCCACGACGAAGCGGCTGAACGCGCCCTCCTCGATGCCATTTCCGGCTCCCCTGAGCGCGACCTCGAAAACGAGTTTTGGTTAGCCCTCTTCGACCTGTACCGAGCCGGAAACGACGCGACGAAATTCGAGGCCTTGGTGGCTGACTACGTCGAACGCTTCCAATCTTCGGCACCATCGTGGGACGGACCGACTGGCCACAAACACCCATCAAGCGCAGGGCCATCATCACATGCTGCCTCAGCGCCTCCGCAAGCCGCATCAGCCACAGGACCCGCAGCCTTTACGGCTCTCGGAGAACTGGACGCGGCACAATCGCGCTCCCTTCTGCTCCTGGCGCGCAGCGGCGCCCGACAAGTGGCCTTGGATTTCACTGCGCTGACATCCATGGCCCAGGGTGCGCAAACCTTTGCGGTTGAGGCCCTTAAAACCCTTAATGCCGCAGCGGGCTGCGTGATTGAACTCGTTGGGGTGGGCAATCTTCTCGAGGCCTGCGCTGCCGCCGCTCCGCCCATGCAGCGCAATGCCGATCCGGCGTGGTGGGGCCTTCGACTGGAGGCGCTGCGCCTGGCCGGAGAACAGGACGCATTCGAAAATGTCGCGCTCGATTATTGCGTAACGTACGAAATCTCCCCGCCAACCTGGGAGCCAAGCCGCGCCAAGGTCCACACTGCGTGGGGCGACGCTGCTGGACCATTAGGCAATCCATCCACCATCCTCTCGCAAGGACACGCGTCCAGTCTGTTCAACACACACTTCGGCAACACTGGTGCAGGCGTCGCATTTGCGTCGCTCAGCGGCGAGATCCGAGGTGGCAGCGAGGAATTTCTCAAGCCGCTGGATGCGGCAGCGTCGGGACAAGCTGGGGTGGTGGTCAACCTCGCCGGCTTGCGCCGGCTGGACTTTGCGAGCGCTGGCATCATGCTCAATTGGGTCATGACGCAAAGCAGCGCGGGACGCTCGGTGCAATTCCAGAGCACGCACCGATTGATTGCCGGTCTCTTCGTCATTCTGGGCATCAACTCAGTGGCGCAAATCGACTTACGTAAGTTCTAATTTCTGATTTGGCGCGCCCCCTCTGATTGCGTATCACCTTGGCTACCTTATGCAGCAATATCACGGCACCACGATCCTCAGCGTGAGACGCGGCACGCAGGTTGCCCTCGGAGGCGACGGGCAGGTGACTTTGGGAAACATCGTCGTCAAGGCCACCGCGCGCAAGGTTCGGCGCCTGCACCAGGACAAGGTCCTGGCCGGTTTTGCGGGTGGCACGGCTGATGCGTTCACATTGTTCGAGCGTTTTGAGGCCAAACTCGATGAACACCGCGGCCAGTTGCTGCGTGCGGCCGTCGAACTGGCGAAGGACTGGCGCACTGACCGCATGCTGCGACGCCTGGAAGCGATGTTGGCGGTGGCCGACATGACAGCCTCGCTCATCATTACCGGTAACGGCGACGTCCTGGAGCCCGAGCACGGCCTTCTGGCCATCGGCTCTGGTGGTGCCTATGCGCAGTCGGCAGCGCGCGCACTGCTGGACCACACTGAACTGGACGCCCGCGCCATCGTCGAGCGCTCGCTGCACATCGCAGCCGATGTCTGCATCTACACCAACCACGAATTGCGCATCGAGACCCTGGGCGCCTGAGGCCTCTGGATCTCGCCCGGGCGCCGGCTTCGCCGGAGCGCGGCAAGTAACCCGCGCAGATCACACCCACGCCCCATCATGAACATGACCCCGCGAGAAATCGTCTCCGAACTGGACCGCTACGTCATCGGCCAAACCGATGCCAAGCGCGCGGTAGCGGTGGCGCTGCGCAACCGCTGGCGCCGCCAGCAGGTGGCCGAGCCACTGCGCCATGAAATCACCCCCAAAAACATCCTGATGATTGGCCCGACGGGCGTGGGCAAAACCGAAATTGCCCGCCGCCTTGCCAAGCTTGCCAATGCGCCGTTCATCAAGATCGAGGCCACGAAATTCACGGAGGTTGGCTACGTCGGGCGCGACGTTGACACCATCATGCGCGACCTGGTAGATATTGCAATCAAGCAGGTACGGGAGCAGGCCATGCTGGCGCGGCGCGCCCAGGCCGAAGACGCTGCGGAGGATCGCATCCTTGACGTGCTGCTTCCGCGCCCGCGTGACGCAACTGGCCAAGCGCTTCCCACAACGGACGCCAACACCCGCCAGATCTTCCGCAAGCGGCTGCGCGAAGGTCAGCTCGATGACAAGGAAATCGAACTTGATTTGACCCAGCCACAGGCCAGCGTGGACATCATGACCCCGCCGGGCATGGAGGACATGGCCGAGCAAATCAAGGGGATGTTCGCGGGCCTCGGCCACGGCCGCACCCAGCGCCGCAAGCTCAAGGTGCGCGAAGCGCTGCGCGTTTTGGTCGATGAGGAAGCAGCCAAGCTGGTCAACGAGGACGAAATCCGCAGCCAAGCCATGCAGCGCGTGGAGCAAAACGGCATTGTGTTCCTCGACGAGATTGACAAAATCGCGTCGCGCGGCGGCGCCCAAGGTGCCGATGTCTCGCGCCAAGGCGTACAGCGCGACCTGCTTCCGCTGGTGGAAGGGACCACCGTCAGTACCAAATACGGCATGGTGCGCACCGACCATGTGCTCTTCATCGCGAGCGGCGCATTTCATGTATCGAAGCCTTCGGATCTGATTCCCGAACTGCAGGGACGCTTTCCCATCCGCGTGGAACTTCAGAGCCTCTCGGTCGACGATTTCGTGGCCATCCTGACGGCCACAGATGCCAGTTTGGTGAAACAGTACGAGGCGCTACTTGGCACCGACGGTGTCATCCTCCAATTTGCACCTGACGGCATCCGTCGGCTCGCCGAAGTGGCCCATGCGGTCAACGGGAAAACCGAGAACATCGGAGCGCGGCGACTGCACACCGTGATGGAACGACTCCTGGAGGATGTTTCATTCCAGGCCGACGGGGGTCAGCCGCAGACTTTGAATATCAACGCAGAGTTCGTCGATCAGCGCCTTGGCAAGATTGCGGCTGATGAGGATCTTTCACGTTTTGTTCTTTAGGTTTGCGCTGCATGCCCAACGTTTTATGGATGTTTTCGGCGCAGACCGACACCTTTGGCTCAAGTCTTCCACGGTCATATCGCTTCGCTTGTCGAGCTGGTTTAACGCCAAGGGCGGACTCCGCATCATCCCCTGAGCGATCGCGGAGACGAGATCCGCGCGCCGCATGCTGCGCTGGATTGGACACCTGATCCACACACGACCGGGCGCGCAGGTGTCCGCCCTCAGGGTCCCCCTACCACCGAGGGCGTTGGGCAACGGTCGGCTTGGTGCCGAACCAACGCAGCACCTTGAACCGTATCGGGGCGCCACGATCCAAACCACCCTAGCCCGAGGCCGATGGCGGGCACAAATTTGATTTCAGGGGCCGACGGTTAATCACGCTGAATAAGACCCCGCGTGCGGGCGATGCAGAGCAGGCCTTCGAAGACCAAATGCTCAGTGGTTACGTGCGGCAAGCCTAACGCCAGTTCCAACTTCGGCGCGGCGCCTCCCGTCAAAAGAACAATGGGGGGTCGGCCTTCGAGCCTGCTCAGGCGCTCATGCATTTGACGAGCTGCACCGGAGATGGCAAGCGCCCCCCCTGTCATCAAAGCGTCACTTGTATTGTTGGGAAATTCGCGCAACTCGCCTTCTGGAACGTTGAGGCCTGCAGTGCCCATCTCCAACGCCTTGAGCATCAATCCGAAGCCCGGCAGGATGACGCCGCCGAGAAATCGCCCGTCTGCCGCCAGGCAATCGACCGTCACTGCCGTGCCCACGCTGATGACGAGGACCGGCTCGGCCGCGTGCCGCGCCCTTGCGCCGATCAGCGCCGCCCACCGGTCCGTGCCAAGCAGGCCAGGCGTGGTGTAGCCGTTGCGCACGCCACATTGCTGGAACGCGGAATGGATCCACTGGCAATTGAGCCCCAGGATCGCGAGCTGGGCATCCACGCGGGCAGTGGCCATGGCGCCGGCCACCGCGCAGCCAATCGCGGCATCCGCGCGGCCGTGCT
Source organism: Pseudomonadota bacterium (assembly GCA_019351955.1). GTDB lineage: Bacteria > Pseudomonadota > Gammaproteobacteria > Burkholderiales > Burkholderiaceae_C > Thiomonas_A. The sequence goes on along the minus strand of JABBOE010000039.1, from coordinate 9,403 downwards.
CTTCGATCGCTGCTGCAAGAGTCTCTATGGACTGCTGGGACATCGCTCCGTGCGCCAGCAACTCCGGCTCGGGGCCTGCGTGACCGCGCACCCAGATGCCCCACTTCAAGCGGGTGTTGCCGATATCAAGAAGAAGTAGCGCCATGGTTTTATTGCAGATTATGTTGTCAACATAGCAGAGGTCCCGGGCGTGGAGCCAATCTCGTGGGTGACACCCACAGCCGAGGCGCAACCGTCCTCCTGCTTTGATCTGGGTCGCCTCAGGGAACAGGAAGCTGGTCCATGGCGAGTGCAAGCACTGACTCCCCGACAGCATGTCGGGTATGAGAAAGGCACGCTCGACCTGTGCCTGGGTGCGCCAAGCCATACAAGGCCAAAGCCGCGCGTCGCATAATGGCGGTCTGAAGATTTAGGTTCCATGCCCATGCCATCCTCCGCCCCCATGCCAACGCAGCTAACGGTGCATCGCCAGTCCCGTAATCTGGAGATTGCCTTCGATGACGGAACGCAGTTTCGCATCCCGTTTGAGCTGATGCGCGTGTATTCGCCATCGGCCGAGGTACGCGGTCACGGCCCTGGGCAAGAGACCTTGCAGACGGGTAAGCGCGATGTCATCATTGACGCGTTGGAGGCCGTGGGTAATTACGCCGTGCAGCCGACTTTCTCCGATGGGCACGACACCGGCATCTTCACCTGGGAATACCTTTACTTCCTCGGCAAAGAGCAGGATCGCCTCTGGAACGATTATTTGGCCCGCCTGGATGCGTCGCGACTCGACCGCGACGCGTCGATGCCGAAAGCATCCCCTTCTGGCAGTTCCTGCGGCCACGGGGGTCAGCATGAGCACTGATGGCAGCGAAGGCACCACCCACTTCGGCTTTGAAACGATCCCAGAGCAGGAGAAATCGCAACGCGTGGCCCACGTGTTCGACTCGGTCGCGCCACGCTACGACCTGATGAATGATTTGATGAGCGCGGGCCTGCACCGTGCATGGAAGGCATTCTGCGTCGCGGTGGCCGGCGTACGCCCCGGCCACCGCGTTCTCGATATCGCCTCAGGCACAGGTGACCTGGCGCGAGCCTTTGCGCCCCAGGTCGAGCCCGGTGGCTTGGTCGTGGCCACCGACATCAACGCCTCCATGTTGGCTGAAGGCCGCAGGCGCCTTGAAGATTCCGGGCTGTGTGTTCCTGCAGCGCTGTGCGATGCTGAAGCGCTGCCTTTCCCGAGTGCCAGCTTCGACCGCGTTAGCGTGGCTTTCGGCTTGCGCAATATGACGCACAAGGAGCGGGCGCTGTCGGAGATGTACCGGGTGCTCAAGCCAGGAGGGAAGTTGCTTGTTCTGGAGTTCTCGCGGCCTTGGGAACCGCTTCGCGGTGCGTACGATTTTTATTCGTTTCGGGTCTTGCCGCGCCTGGGCAAGCTGGTCGCCGGTGATGCGGACAGCTACCGCTACTTGGCCGAGTCGATTCGTCAGCACCCCGACCAGGGCACACTGAAAAGGATGATGGCGCAAGCTGGCTTTGCCAAGGTTGACTGGAACAATCTTTCCGCTGGTGTCGTGGCGCTGCATATCGGCCTCAAGGCGTGAGAAGGCCCAATTTTTGAAGAGTAGGGATTTTTTCGACTCCTTGGTAACGAAATGTATAATTAGGCGAGTGAATATAAACATGACGAAATTCTCGACTCTTCTAATCATTGGCCTCAGCCTCGTATTGGCCGCGAGCATCTTTGCCGCTGACGCACAGGCCAAGCGATTGGGTGGTGGCAGGAGTCTGGGCATTCAGAGGAGCAGCTTGCTGACCCGGCCGCAGGCTGCGCCACCCGTGACGACACGCCCGCCTGCAGCGACAAACCCGTCGACGCTACAACCGCGAACTGCAAACCGTTGGGGCGGCCTGATTGGAGGCTTGGCTGCAGGTATTGGCTTGGCTGCACTATTCCATGCGCTGGGGCTCGGTGCAGCGGGTGCATCCATCATGACGACACTTCTGATTACAGGTCTGGCCGTATGGGTCCTGATGATGCTGCTGCGGTCCTCGCGCCGAAGTGGCACGCTGCGCCAGTCGCGCCCGGCGGGGATGCCACTGGGCGCCTATGACGCAGGACAGGTTGGCCAGGAATCGTATCAATCTGTCCACCGTTTTGAAGGCATGCAGCCGGCCTCAAGCGATCCCGCCAAGACGTACGCCGGAATCCCCGATAGTTTCGACCAGCGTGCCTTCCTGAACAAGGCACGGGAGCACTATTACCTTTTGCAGCAGGCTTGGGATGCGGGCGATTTGCCGGGCATCGAGTCGTACACAACCTCGGAAATGTTTGGCCAACTGCGCACCGAAATCGAGCAGCGAGGCTCAATACCCAACAAAACCGATGTCGTGACCCTTGAGGCCGTGCTGCTCGATTTGCATGAAAAAGACGGCCAATATCTGGCGAGCGTGGAATTTTCTGGCCTGGTCCGCGAAGAGAGCTGGGGTGGCGCGCAGCCGGTGCGCGAGATCTGGAATCTGGTCAAACCAACGGCAGGAACGTCTGGCTGGCTGCTCGCCGGAATTCAGCAGCTGGCTTGAGCCAGCGCGCGCCGGCCCGGCAGTTCCTGCGCGGCCGCGGCTGCGCAGGAACAAACCCAAGGTTTCGGGGCAAACCTAGAATGCGTTGGTCTTCGACGAGAAGCCCATGCCCCGTATCCAAGAATTTCCAGCATTTTCTTTGCCCACGGCGATTCAGCAAGCCTTGCTGCCCCGCGTCGTTCGTGCCATCAACCATTTGATCGAGCGGGAACCGCAGGCACGTACCCGCTTGCGAATGCATGCAGGCAAGCAGGTGATGCTGCGGGCGCCCTCGGTGCGGGTGATGTTGGCCGTGGCTCAGGATGGAGATTTTGAAGTACACCAAGCCGATGCGCATGATCAACCCCCGGCCTTGCGCCTGGACGTGGATGCCTCTGCAATGCTCGCGGCCCAGATGCGCGGCCAGCCGTTGGGACTGACAGGGGTGCACATCACGGGGGATGCCGAGTTCGCGCAGACCATGTCATGGCTGATGGCGAATCTGCGTTGGGACGCAGAAGACGATCTGGCTGATTTGATCGGGGACGTCGGCGCTCATCGTGTCGCGCGCGCTGCGCGGGGCTTGATGGGCGAAGTTCGGCGCCTTCGCCACCAGCTGGAGGGCGACGCGCGCGACTGGGTGGCCGAGTCGCCGCGGGCGCTGGTGGGCCGTGCCGAATTCACGACCTGTAGCGGCCAGGTCGCGCAATTGCGCGATGCCGTGGCACGACTGGACAAGCGCATCACCCTGTTAGCGCGCCATGCGCGCAGCCTGCAGAGCTAAGCGCATGCGACGTCTTCTGCGCTTGTTGCGCATTTCAACGGTCGCCCATCGGTATGGGCTTGACCAGCTCGTGCTGAGTGGCTTTCGCCACCGCTGGCTGCGCGCGTTGGCGCGGGTGTTGGCCCTCGGCCGCAAGCTCGACGCTCCACGGGGCCAGCGCCTGCGTCTGGCGCTCGAGAACTTGGGCCCGATCTTTGTGAAATTCGGGCAGATGCTGTCGACCCGTCGAGACCTGCTGCCGCTGGATATCGCCGACGAACTGGCGAAGCTGCAGGATCGGGTTCCCCCCTTCGATTCAGCACTTGCCGTGGCGCAAATCGAAAAGGCTCTGGGCAAGCCGGTCGCCGAACTCTTTTCCAGCTTCAGCCGTACTCCGGTGGCCAGCGCCTCCATTGCGCAAGTGCACTTCGCCATCCTTCCTCCAGAGCAAGGTGGCCACGAAGTGGCGGTAAAGGTGCTGCGGCCTGGCATGCGTGCCATCATCGACCAAGATCTTGACCTGATGCGCACGTTAGCCGCCTGGGTCGAGCGCGCCTGGACGGACGGCAAGCGCCTTAAGCCACGTGAGGTGGTGGAAGAGTTCGACAAATACTTGCACGACGAACTCGACCTCGTGCGCGAAGCGGCCAACGCTGCACAACTGCGCCGCAATATGGATGGCCTGGGTCTGGTGCTAATTCCGCAAATGTACTGGGATCTATGCACAGAAAACGTCATCGTGATGGAACGCATGCACGGTGTGCCAATTAGTCAAATCGATCGCTTGCGCACGGCCGGTGTCGACATCCGGAAACTGGCACACAGTGGAGTGGAAATCTTTTTCACGCAGGTGTTCCGCGACGGCTTTTTCCACGCCGACATGCACCCCGGCAACATCATGGTCAGTCTCGCCCCCGAGACGTTCGGCTGGTATATCGCGCTGGATTTCGGCATCATCGGCACCCTGTCTGAGTATGACAAGGACTATCTGGCGCAGAACTTCATCGCCTTTTTTCAGCGCGATTACCGGCGTGTGGCCGAGTTGCATTTGGAGTCCGGCTGGGTTCCGGGGGGGGTACGCGTCGAAGAGCTTGAAGCAGCCGTGCGTACCGTGTGCGAACCGCAGTTTGAACGACCGCTGAAGGATATTTCACTCGGGCAAATCCTGATGCGATTGTTCCAAGTATCGCGCCGCTTCAAGGTCGAAATACAGCCCCAGCTCGTGCTGCTGCAAAAGACGCTGCTCAATGTGGAGGGTCTGGGGCGTCAGCTAGATCCCGAGCTGGATCTGTGGAGCACCGCGCAACCGTTTCTCCGTCGCTGGATGCAAAGCCAAGTCGGCTGGCGCGCCCTTCGCGATCACCTGCGAAAGGAGGCGCCGCGATTTGCCCAATTCTTCCCTGCTCTGCCACGGCTCATCCACAATGCGCTGGAACAGGCGCAGAAGCCGGCTGATCGCGACACGAGCCGCCAGCTGCTCCAAGAACAGCGCCGCACCAACGCCATGCTTCAGGGCCTGATCGGCTTCTTCGTCGGACTGCTTGTGTTCTTGATTTTGCTCGCCCTGTGGAATGCGCACGTTTGGCTCGGCGCCTGAGCAGATGGACCACGTAGCGTTGGCTTGCGGCGAATGGTGGCCGGCACTCGGCCTCGGCACCTGGCGCTTTGGCGAGGACGCCCAGCTCCAGGTGCAAGAGATGGCTTGCGTGCGCGAAGCGCTTGACCTTGGCTATCGAGTGATTGATACGGCCGAGATGTATGGCGAGGGTGGAGCCGAGCGCATCGTGGGCAAAGCGCTGGCCGACGCCATGCGCGCTGGAGTTGTCAAGCGCGAACAAGTTTTCATCGTCAGCAAAGTCTATCCGCACAACGCCAGCTTACGTGGCGTGCAACTTGCGTGCGATCGAAGCCTGCGCCGTTTGGGATTGGACCATGTCGACCTGTACCTCCTGCATTGGCGAGGCAGCGTTCCGCTGGCCGAGACTGTCGATGGCTTCGCACAATTGGCTGCCTCGGGCAAGATTCGCCATTGGGGCGTGAGTAATTTCGATCTGGATGACCTGCGCGAATTGATGCGCGCGTCGAATGGCACGCAGTGCGCGGCAAACCAAGTCTATTACGCAGCCAGCAGCCGCGGCGTGGAGTTTGATCTTTTGCCCTGGATGCGACAGCGCACGTTGCCCCTCATGGCCTATAGCCCGCTCGACTGTGGCAACCTTGCGCGCGACCAGCGCCTGCAGGCGATTGCCCAGCCGCTCGGTTTGAGCGCTGCGCAACTCGCGCTGGCATGGGTGTTGCGCCAGCCAGGCGTGATGGCCATCCCGAAGGCGGGCAGGCCCGAGCACCTGCGCGAGAACCTCCGCGCAGCGGAGTTTGCGCTAGCCTCCTCGACCCTCGAAGCGATTGACCAGTTATTCCCTCCGCCCCGCCACAAGCAGGCGTTGGCCATGATTTGACGGCAGCGGCGCCATCGCACCGAGCTTCGCCCGCCAACCCCACATCCGCATGACCAGTCGGGATCGATCACCTGCGCGCATTCGGGCGCGACGCCGTGACTCCCCTGAAGTGGGCCATGGCGCTGCGCAAAGAATGGAAATCACGTGTTTCTTACATGCTGCGCCTGTATTGGCCTCCAACTTCAAATAAGGCCGTCGTAATTTGTCCGAGGCTGCATACGCGCACGGCATCCATAAGCACCGCGAATACGTTGCCATTGTCGATCACGGCCTGCCTGAGGGTCTGCAGCATCGTCGGCCCATCGGCTGTGTGACGGGCACAGAAATCGGTCAAGCGCCCGAGTTGGGATTCCTTCTCCTGCGTGGTGGATCGGGCCAATTCCAGCTTTGTGGGAACTGGTTCCCCGTGCGGATTGATGAAGGTGTTGACGCCAACAATGGGAAGCTCTCCGGAGTGCTTGAGCATTTCATAATGCATGCTCTCCTCCTGGATCTTGCCGCGCTGATAGCCAGTTTCCATCGCTCCCAACACACCGCCACGTTCAGCGATGGCCTCGAATTCCTTGAGCACCGCTTCTTCGACCAGATCGGTCAATTCCTCAATGATGAACGCGCCCTGGTTGGGGTTTTCACACTTGGCCAGGCCCCACTCGCGGTTGATGATGAGTTGGATAGCCATCGCACGACGGACGCTCTCCTCCGTTGGTGTGGTGATGGCTTCATCGAATGCGTTGGTATGCAAGCTGTTGCAGTTGTCATAGATCGCAATTAGCGCTTGCAGCGTTGTCCGGATGTCGTTGAAGTCAACTTCCTGCGCGTGCAGACTGCGACCGCTCGTCTGCACGTGGTATTTGAGCTTCTGGCTTCGTTCGTTAGCGCCGTAGCGATCGCGCATTGCCACGGCCCAGATGCGCCGCGCCACCCGGCCAAGAACGCTGTACTCGGGATCCATCCCGTTGCTGAAGAAAAAGCTCAGATTTGGGGCAAAATCGTCAACATGCATGCCGCGAGCAAGATAGGCCTCAACGAAGGTGAATCCGTTACTCAAGGTGAACGCGAGCTGGCTGATTGGGTTTGCTCCCGCTTCGGCGATGTGATAGCCGGAAATGCTCACCGAATAAAAGTTGCGGACCTTGTGGTGGATGAAATACTCCTGGATATCGCCCATGACCTTGAGCGAGAACTCCGTGGAGAAGATGCAGGTGTTTTGACCCTGGTCTTCCTTCAGAATGTCAGCCTGCACCGTACCGCGAACGTTTTCCAACACCCAGGCACGAATTTTCTGAGCCTCATCATCGGTGGGGTCGCGCCGGTTGTCCCGCACGAACTTGTCGAGTTGTTGATCAATGGCAGCATTGAGAAACATTGCCAGGATGGTGGGGGCAGGACCATTGATGGTCATGCTCACCGACGTTGCGGAGTCGCACAGATCGAAGCCATCGTAGAGCGCCTCCATGTCATCCAACGTGGCAACGGATACTCCCGAGTTGCCCACCTTGCCATAAATGTCTGGCCGCCGGTCCGGGTCTGCACCATACAGCGTGACTGAATCGAACGCCGTGGACAATCGCTTTGCCGGCATCCCTTGCGACAAGAGCTTGAAGCGCCGGTTGGTGCGGAATGCATCACCCTCGCCCGCAAACATCCGAGTCGGGTCCTCGTTCTCACGCTTGAACGCAAAAGTTCCCGCCGTGTAGGGGAAACTTCCCGGGACGTTGTCGAGCATCAGCCACCGCAGCAGTTCGCCATGGTCCGACCAGCGCGGCAGCACCACCTTGCGGATGCGTGTTCCCGACAAGGTCGTGTAAGTAAGCTGGGTCCGGATTTCCTTATCCCGGATTTTCACCACGTACACGTCGTCCGCATAGGCCTGCTGCATTTGCGGCCACATGGCCAGCAGCTTGCGCGCTTGCGGAAGCATGCGCGCTTCGCGCTGCTCGGCCAAGTCGCCGACAGCCTGCACCGCTGCAGTCTTGTGCGGGATGGCCTCATGCAGCATGCGTCCCGACTCGCGCAATTGCTGTGCTTCGCGCGCGAGGCGCGTCTGCTCAGCAACGACACGGTGATAGCCGCGGACACTGTCGGCGATCTCCGCCAAATAGCGGCTGCGCGCTGGCGGCACGATCGGTGTCTGATGGGTGCTGTGGCGGGTCCCCACGCGCGGAAGTCGTCCCTCCTGCACGCGCATGCCTCGATTGTGCAGACCCTGCACGATGGCTTGGTACAAGGCTGTCACCCCGTCATCATTGAACCGGCTCGCCACTGTGCCAAACACGGGCATATCCTCGGGCTTCGCGTTCCATGCCTCGCGGTTGCGCTGCACCTGCTTGGCCACATCGCGCAGCGCGTCCATCGCGCCCTTGCGGTCGAACTTGTTGATCGCCACAAAATCTGCGAAGTCCAGCATGTCGATTTTCTCGAGTTGACTGGCCGCACCGAATTCTGGAGTCATGACGTACAAGCTCAGGTCCACGTGCGCAACGATGGCCGCGTCCCCTTGCCCGATCCCCGAGGTCTCGACGACGATCAAATCAAACCCCGCAGCTTTGCACGCGGCCACAGCCTCCGGCAGGGCTGTGCTTATTTCCTTGCCCGCTTCGCGCGTCGCTAGGCTGCGCACGTACACCCCAGCCGAGCCACTGCCGCCCGCACGCGACCACGGGCCAATGGCATTCATGCGGATGCGGTCGCCAAGTAGCGCCCCGCCGGACTTGCGCCGCGACGGATCGATGCTGATCACTGCAATGCGCAGGACGTCATCCTGATCGAGCCGTGCGCGCCGGATGATCTCATCCACCAAGCTACTCTTCCCAGCGCCACCAGTACCCGTCACGCCCAACACAATGCCGTGCGCCGCTTCTGCTTGCTCATGCAAATTGCGCACAAGCGTTGGATCGGCGACGCCCGCCTCCAACTCGGAGATCAAGCGCGCCAGCGCCTGCTCGTCGTGCCGGATCGCCTCTTGCAAAGTCCCAGAGGGCAGCGATGGGAGTGGCCTGTCGGCGCGCGCAAGCATGTCGCCAATCATGCCTTGCAAGCCAAGGCGCTGCCCATCTGCTGGGCTGTAGATGCGCGCAACGCCATAGGCCTGCATCGCGGCAATTTCATCGGGAACAATGACACCTCCGCCACCTCCGAATACTTGGACGTGTGCCGCACCAAGGGCTCGGAGCCGATCGATCATGTACTGGAAGAACTCCACGTGGCCGCCCTGGTAGCTGGAGATGGCAATCGCGTGCGCATCCTCCTGGATCGCTGCCGTAACAATTTCGTCCACGGAACGGTTGTGCCCGAGATGAATGACTTCGGCGCCCATGGCGATGAGGATGCGGCGCATGATGTTGATCGCCGCATCGTGACCGTCAAACAGCGACGCCGCAGTGACGAAGCGCAGACGCCGCTGCGGACGATAGGCAGCCAGGACTTTGGATTCGGAAAGGTCAGTCATGCTGGTCTCCATGGAGCGTCTTCTGCGTGGCGTCGCGTGTCATTGGAAAGGTAGGGCAATCTACGACAATCGCCAATCATTGACGTATACGTCAATGTCCCAATGTAGCCGATCTGCCGTCGCAGGGCTACAGACTCAGAGTCTGTGAACATTTGATGGCACGAATGCTGCATAGCTTTGGGCATGGAC
>JABBOE010000207.1:937-4745 GCA_019351955.1 Pseudomonadota bacterium | reverse complement strand
CGAGTTCTACATGGACCGCGACTGGGATACAGTCGACCTGCCTGGATTGCTGAACCGGCTGCTGTCGGTCGGCCTTGATAGTCAGCTGCACGGCATGCGCTCGGCTGTGGATGCGCGCACGTTTTCTCGACCTGCAGCGTGGACATCGCGCCTATGCAGTAGGTGAACGGCACTATGACCTGGGCAACGACCTGTTCGCTGCGATGCTTGGAGAGCGTCTTGTCTACGGCTGTGGCTAAATGGCCAAGGCCGCCGATCTTGATTCCGCGCAGGAGGCGAAACTGGATCTAGTCTGTCGCAAGCTCAATTTTCAGCCCGGCACGGGCGTGCTCGATATCGGCTGCGGCTGAGGTGAGGCGCTCAAATTCGCTGCCGAACGCCACGGCGTGGTTGGTGTGGCTGTGACCATTTCCCGCGGACAGGCGGAATATGCCCGGCAGCTATGCGGTCATCTGCCGGTCGAGATTCAGATGCAGGACTACCGCAAGCTCAATGAGCGCTTTGACGCGGCTTTTTCGATAGGCATATTTGAACCAAGGCGTGTCCGGCGGTTACCGGTCACTGCGCTGAGCCATCGCGACCGCAAAAAGCTGGCTACTGAGTATGGCAACCGATCCCCTTGGCTGAGGATCGACGCCGATCAGCCTGAATTCTGGCTAATGCGGCGATGCTTCTGTGTTTACTGACGAGGGACTGTCGATCGGATGCGATCCCTGATGCGTTACGCGCAAGTAGAAACCCGCTCCGAGGATGGCAACAATCGAGATGATCAGGAACAGAAACGCAATCCTTCGCCCACGCTTCTGCGGCATCAACGTGCGCTTCAGATAACGCCGAGCAATAGAAGTACGACCACTATGACGAGGATGATGCCCAGGCCGCCTGTGGGGCGATATCCCCACGAACGGCTGTATCCCCACGTGGGGAGTGCGCCGATCAACAGCAGAACAAGAACGATGATTAGAAGCAATGAAAGAGACATGGTGGTGTCCTTGAGCCGTTAGGTGCGATTGGCCTCTAGGCAAGCTTCGCAATCGATGCATCTTCGCGCAGTACTCCATGCCTACAGCGCGACGCACAAACGCTAACAGAGCCATCGTGCATGCGGTGTCAAAGCGAAAATTCAACCCAAGCCACAGCGTACTCATGGGGAACTGCGATGAGCTTGTTGGCGCGCACCTGGATTTCACCAGACTGCAGAAAATAAGACTGACCACGGTAGAAGCCAAGCAAGCCTGGTGTGGGATGAACGTCCAACGGTTGTCAAAATGGTCAGTGGACGGCGTGGGCGATGGTCAATTTGCTGTGAGCACCTCCAGCGACGACTTCACGCACGAAATGCACGCTCGAGAGCCACACTGCCTTCTCGATCAAGCTCGTCCGTGAGCATGGCTTCCATGATGAAAAATTCCAGCTCGATAGCGCGATCTCTGTAACAGAACGAAAAGGAGTGAGGACATGGCAAAGCTCGATGCTGAAAAGCGCGACGACCTGGCGAAGAGCCACTTTGCGTTTCCCGGACAACGCAAGGAACCGCTTGAAGACGCCGCGCATGTGCGCAATGCCGTCGCGCGCTTCAACCAGGTCGAAGGTGCCAGCGCCCACGAGAAAGACGAAGCGTGGAAACGCATCCGGGCAGCTGCAAGGAAGTACGGTGTCGAACTCAGTGAAAAGAGTTGGCATGAGCTAGGTAAAGGCTGATTTCCCTGCCCGTGCAACGCGGTGTTGGCGATGCCCGACAATGATCCCGATCGACCTCGGAATGTCAGTACACTGCTCAACTGGACATACGTTCGCGACGTGGTGGCCGAGCAAAAGCCGGTGTCATTTTGGCGATGGTGAACGCATCGATTCGCCAGCACGCGAGGCCTCAATTGCACGTTGCACCTCATCGCGATTTCCTTGAGCGTCAGCAGGCCACACTCGGGGATCTTCGCGTACGAAGGTTTCGTCGACGCGTCGGATGGATTGCGCACCTGCAACCTCCAGGATGGATCGAATATCCTGCGCCGATAGCACGTCATCCAATGCCACCGACACCTGAGCCTGTCCGAACTGCGCAGGGCTCGGAAGAGGGCTGGGGTAGTTGGCCTTCTCGGATGGCCTGTCATCTCCTCGGAGGCTTTCGCTTTGGTCAGCCACATCCGGGATGACGCTTGTAGTGGTACTCGCGCCGGCAGCAGCCCTCCCGAGGCTTCGATTCACTTTGACAACGACATGCTCGCGTCCGAGTCCACAGGACATGAGTCTATTTGCTGCCGCCATCGCTTCAAATTGGGTAGTGAAGTCGGCAACTAGTTGAGGGCTCATGATGGATTCCTGATGGTGGTGGTTGAGCCGCAAGGCATGCGCAATGGGTATTGCGTCCGATCAAGGTGATCGAGGAGTTCCACACGTAGAGAAGCGGGGCGTTCACGAAGGCATCGGAGCTGTTTTCGCAGCGTGGCAAGCTACCGGATGCTTGCACGTGAATTTCGCAGCAATGCCTTCTTCACGCCCCAGTGGCGAAGCCCCTTCTTATTTGCAGAGATGGAACTGGCGTAGCTAAGCAATTCATCGAAACCGGGAGTGTCTTGGCAACGCCATACGTCCGTAGCATGCGACAATCTTCAACCGAGTTGCCCACACTTCACATAACAGCGTCCCCGTAATGGTCGTCAGTGAGGGCGATCGTCCAAGTCAGACTGCCTTCTTCTCGGTGACCTGACGGCTCCCGGAAACCAGCTTCATCAACAATGGCCCGATCTCCTCGACAGGAAGAATGTAGTGAGGATGATCCGCACGCATTGCTGCGATAGGCATGCTTGGGTCGCGTGCTTGCGAGGGACACTGCACGATTCCAACACCGCCTGCGTCAGTAATTGAGCGCAAACCATCCGCGCCATCGGAGTCGCCGCCGGTCAGTACGATACCGATGACATGGGAGCCATATACCGCGGCGGCGCTCTCAAAGAGAGGATTAGCCGCTGGCCGGGAGTGATGAACCTTCGGGTTCTGATTCAAGTTCATCCGACCATCGGCAGCGATGATCAGGTGATGACCCGGCGGTGCGAGGTAAACATGCCCACGTTGCGGCTCCTCACCCGAATGAGCGTAGGAAACCGGCATCGCAATCCTGCTGCTGAGTATGTTTGCCGCCAGCATGGGGCCATCAGGTGAGGTGTGAAGTACGGCGAGCACGGCCGCCTTAAAGTTGGCAGGCATAGGGTGGAAAAGTTCAAGAAGCGCCTCCAGACCGCCACGCGAAGCGCCGATTACCACGATAGGTGACGTACCGAGGTCGGAATCGACTCGAGTGATGGAACGCATGGGATTGATCCGCTGGCAGCAGTTGGCATGAGGCTACTCGTGCATCTGTATGTGCAGCGTGCGGGGACTGCGGGCAATCAAGTGCGGCATAAAGAGTTTGCTACGAGTCCGTCGTCATATTTGCGGTGTTCTCGCTGGACTGCGCTTACGTGGTTAACCTGTCCAGGAGCTCCGTTCGAAGCACCCCGGAGCTCCAGGAAACTCGACATATCGTCGTGGTGCCAGTTACCTACCGAGCTTGATGCTGCCTGGACTGACTCGGTTTGCGAGCCATGAATTTGCTCACGAGTCCGTTTGGCTGCCATGTGCTGATAGAACTCATCGATCGCGCTTGCAAGGCACCGATCTTTCTGCCCCGATATTTCCACAATCCTTTCCCGCAGCAAGACGAGCAGGGTCTGACCGACGGGCTGATCGACCTGCTGGGGAGGTTGTCCCTGGGTTCACGCCGCCCATGCACCGGCGCAGGAATGCTGGCGCACAAGCCACCCAGTCTCGT
>JABBOE010000207.1:306-927 GCA_019351955.1 Pseudomonadota bacterium | reverse complement strand
GTCTCGTGGTGTCGACTTTTCCGGGGAACACCGCCCGAATGGCCAAGCAAGTCGATCCTGAACAACCCGGTTCGAAGCCTTCCCTCTGGCGGCGTCTGAGCGCTGGGCTGATCACCGGTGCCGCTGACGACGACCCCAGCGGCATTGCCACCTACTCACAAGTGGGCGCGGCGTTCGGTTACGGGATGCTGTGGAGCATTCTGCTGACCATCCCGTTGATGATTGCCATTCAGGGGGTCAGCGCGGGCATCGGGCGAGTGACCGGCTACGGCTTGATGGACGGCATCCGGAGATATTATCCACGGTCGCTCGTGTACGGGCTGGTCATCTTCATCATCGCCGCCAACGCGATCAACCTTGCGGCCGACATCGGTGCGATGGGTGCGGCGCTGAAGCTGCTTATCGGTGGTCCATCCTTCCTGTACACCATCATTTTTTCATTGTCCTCGCTGTTGCTGCAGATATTCATCCCGTTCTCGCGCTACTCGGCGTTTCTCAAAGCTCTCACTCTGAGCCTGTTCGCGTACGTGGCGACTGTGCTGGTGGTTCATGTGCCATGGGGCGCGGTCTTGAAGAGCATCGTGATGCCGCCGATCGTCTGGAGTGCCAGCTACGCCGTGG
>JABBOE010000207.1:0-259 GCA_019351955.1 Pseudomonadota bacterium | reverse complement strand
TTGAAACGGGCGCCGTGGCAAGCACCCAGAGCCCTGAGCCGCATCGGCATCGACACGTCCGTGGGCATGATTTTTTCCAATCTGATCGCGTTTTTCATCATTTTGACCGCGGCAGTGGTTTTGCATGCGCACGGCAAAACCGACATCCAGTCTTCCTCCGATGCGGCGGAGGCGCTGCGCCCTCTCGCTGGCAAACTGGCATTTGCGCTTTTTGCCGCGGGCATCATCGGCACCGGCCTGCTGGCCGTGCCGGTCCTGG
>JABBOE010000206.1 GCA_019351955.1 Pseudomonadota bacterium | reverse complement strand
CTAGCCGCCTTGAGCATATATGCCGGATTTGCCGTGCTCACACGCAAGCGCTTGCGCGCCTGGTTTTCATCAGGTTGGCCGCAGCGCGCTTCAGGAGGCGTGTTTTGCGCCTTTGGACTCGGGCTTCTGCGCCTTCATCGATAGGCGGAAATCGTGGTCAGGAAACTCAGGAGCCGATACCGGCGTCTTCAGCGCTAAGCATGGCAATGGCGGTCCAGTCCATATCCCCACGCCCTTTCGCCAAACTCGTCAGCAGCCGCGCGTGAAGCAAGTCAGCCAGCGGCATGGGTGCCGTGACGCTTTCTGCCACGTCGCGTACCAAACGCACGTCCTTCATGCCAAGCTCCAATTTGAATCCAGCCGGCTCATACTTCTGGTCCGCGAGAATGCGACCGTAGTTCTGGTAAATCGGGCAGTTGAAGATTGTCTGCCCAAGAAAGCCTGCCAAGACATGCCGGTCAATTCCATTCTTTTCGGAGAGGACAAGCGCTTCGGCAAGCGCCTCCACGGCCGACAGAATCAAGAAATTTCCCGATAATTTCACGACGTTCGCGGCGCCGGGGTCCTCGCCAAAATCGTGAATGCCTTGCCCCATGGCGTCGAGAATTGGCTTGGCACGGGCCTTGGCTTCGGCCGCTCCTGACTGGGCAATCCAAAGCTTCTGCGCAGCGGCCGCTTCCGGGCGCCCGAACACGGGTGCGGCAACGTAGAAGCTGCCGCGTTTGGCATGTTCTCGAGCCAGACGACGCGATGTTTCCGGGGAAACCGTGCTCATCGAAACATGCAGGCCACCGGAGCCCAAGCGGTTCATGAAACCATCGGAACCAACCGTCACAGCCTCAAGCGCCGCGTCATTGGCCAGCATCGTGACCACCACGCCGCCAGGGCTCACGGCCGTGGCCGCCGTGTCGGCAAGCTTTGCGCCCGCGGCCACCAAAGATTGCGCCCGGGACTTGGAGCGGTTGTAGACCGTGAGCGCAACGCCACTGCGCAGCACGTTGTGGGCCATGGGCGCGCCCATGGCTCCAAGACCGACAAAAGCAACTGCAGTTTGAGCCATCAATGTTCTCCGGGAGGGTTCAACAGGGGGAAGAGGATGTTTGCAGACTATGGAAGCCACAGTCGGTGACCACCGCAGCTGCGGCCTCAATCGGGGCAACCAGGCTATTGTGCAACCGCGCTCCACCGATTGCTTGCGCGCCAGGCGACTCGAACCCAGGTTCATCAGCGCCCCAACCGCGTGGCTTTTGGGCGCCTGCTGCAGGACTCGCATCCTTGGCAACGCCAGCGGTGGAGTCCTCGCCCACCACAATCTAGCACCTTGAAAATTTCCTTTTGGCCCTCAACTACATAGCCAATGAAGGAGTGTTTCTTTCCTGAAGACTGTCATGCAAGAAAACCCCGTAATCAATCCATTACGACCACGGCAACTTGATGCACTCATCGCCTTGGCGCATCTTTTGGATCGACTGGAAACACAGCCGCTCACGGCCAGCCCGGATCAATATCGCCTGCTTGTTCAACGCATCCAGAACGAG
The DNA here is from genome assembly GCA_019351955.1 of Pseudomonadota bacterium. Taxonomy (GTDB): domain Bacteria; phylum Pseudomonadota; class Gammaproteobacteria; order Burkholderiales; family Burkholderiaceae_C; genus Thiomonas_A. The sequence goes on along the minus strand of JABBOE010000206.1, from coordinate 3,227 downwards.
CTTGCGACCGTGCGCTTTGATCCCCAGCTCGACGCGGTCTTAACCGCATTTCCCGCAGCGGCAGAGATCTACGAAAATCTCAGCTATGAGTGGGCGGGTCTGTGCCGCTCGCCCCTGGAATTCTCGGCGAGGACAGAATTGCTGACGAAACAAGTCCTCCACGATGCGGCACGTCGCGCGGACGCTTGAACGGCCTGCGCTTTAGCGTGCAGGAGGCTTGAGGTCCACAAGCGTGACTGCCAAGTCGATTCGTGCCGCCATCGACGCATGACACACCCCTTAAATGCATGCGAGCGCTGGTGCGTTTTCGCGCTGAAAGCCTCGTGATCGACAACCCAACGCCCGTTCAGGCCGCCAGTTCGTCCTCGAACTGCCTTCTTCGGTTGGCCGCGGTGCCTCCGAGCACGAATCCCCTGAGCTTTCCGTCCTGGCGGTAAGTCGCTTCGAGATCCGCATCGCCCGCTTTAGCCTCCCACGACCCTGACCCCTGAACTCGGGGCAACACCATCGCAAGCGGAGAATCGGGGCATTTCAACGAAATAGGCAAGGCCCCAAAATTTTCACGACTCTCCTGGCCTCCAAGGTTCGATGCAATGACTCTTGCAGCGTGATTCAGCGCGGTCACAAATCGCCACGCCTGGCCTTGGAATTCCATGACGTCGCCCACTGCGTAAACGTGAGCGATATTGGTCTCGAAACGCGCGTTCACGACGAGCCCATGACGGCCGGTGACCAATCCCGCTTGATTCCATAGGGCGACATCGGGCCCAAGCCCCACGGCCGATAGCATCAGGTCGAAGCGCGCAGGGAGTCGCGTGCCGTCAACCTCCGCGCAAAGGTCGGCGCCCTCATGCATCGGCGTCAGACGGCCTCGCACAAAGTGCACGCCTGCGCCGGTCAGGTTGTCTTCGACCCACGCGCTGACGCTTTGGGGCACGAGAGGGCGTAACGGCCCATCCAGGGACACGACCGTCACGTGCTTGCCCGCCCTGGCCCAGTCATTGGCAAACTCCAGACCCACGAACCCGGCGCCGGCGATCAAGATCGTCTTGGCGCCTTCAAGTATCGGCTCCAGTCGACTCATGTCCGATGCCGAATTGACCGAAAAAATGCGATCGCCGTGCCAAAAGTTCAATGGCTTGGCACCCGTTGCGACAACGAGGTCGCCGTAAGTAAAGGCGCGACCGTCCGCCGCATAGACCGTCTTGCCTTCAAAATCAGCGCGAACGACCTCGGTGTGCGGCACAACGCGAACGTGATTGGCTGAAGCCGCCTTTTCGGGCGACATCAGCAGGGCGGCCGCAGGCGTAGCACGGGAAATCACATGCGACAAAAGAGGCTTCGCATAGAAGCTCCCCTCGTCGGCAGTGAGCATCAGCACGTCACGCGTATTACCGCGCTGTTTGAGCTCACGCGCGACCGCGAATCCAGCCATCCCCCCTCCGACAATGACGATCGGGCTGCGATCCATCAGATTGCCTCGAAGTCAGCCTTGGCCACTCCGCAATCGGGGCACAGAAAATCCTCAGGGATGTCTTCAAATGACGTTCCAGGGGCAATCCCATGCTCGGGGGCTCCCTTTACAGGGTCATAGGTGTAGCCACAGACGATGCAAACATGTTGTTGGGACATGATTTAAACCTCAGACGTGATTTTGGTGAGTTGGGCGGCATAAGCCTCGGCGTGGCGCTTTTCGACGCGGGTCAGGGCATCGAACCGTTTTGCAGCTTTGATGAGCATCGCCGAAAATTGTGTGGCATGGTCCTTTGACTCCGCGATCTGTTCGTCAAATTCCTGCACGGCCGCCGCATTGCCTTCTGCGACTGCGGCATGCCGAAAGGACGGGTACATCTCGGTGTACTCATAGGTCTCGCCCTCAATTGCCAACTGCAAGCAGTCGGCGACGGTCAGCTTCTCCTTCGGATAGAGAAGTTCAAGATGGCCGTGCGCGTGCAGCACTTCCTGCGCTGCAGTCTCCTCGAATCGACGAGCAGTCTCCTCGTCGCCGAGTTCGCGGCAGATCTTGGCAAAGTACCGGTACTTGGCATGCGCCATCGATTCGCCAGCAAATGCACCCTCGAGGTTTTTCAGCGTGACTGACTGTTGCATCATGAATGACTCCCGTTCAACATTGCGATGGAAGAAGCGTAAAAGCGCAGACGGGATAAAACAAATGAATTTCTTTCACCGCCTCGATAGCGAAATTGCATCGAACATCTTCCCAGTAACCTCCCACGTCATCCATGTCACCTGAATCGCAATTCGAGATTCCGCCATCATTTATCGCCCTGTACCTGGAGCCGGGGCGCATCAAGCCCCATGCCACGCGTGATGTGATTGCCGCGCGATATGAGTTCTGCGAAGATTTGGCGACGATGCTCACCGAGCATGCCGCAGACGTCAAAGGGGATCTCAAGGTCACCGAACAGGACGTTCTTGTGCGCATTCACCGCGGGCTTCTTGCGGAGGCCTCCGGGGTGGATCCAAAGGAAGCCCAGTGGGTAGTCACAAGGCTGGCGGAACTGCTCAACTGGCCACGCCTGACGTCGAGCAGCGAGCCGGGCACATGAGCATGCTCCCGCACGCGCGCGCCCACGCCCACGCCCGATCATCGGACGGCATGGCCCCTGCCGCTGTCATTCTTGCAGACGAATGCGAAGGGGAGGGGACGATCGGCGTCTTTTGCGTCCCGAAAAACGGCTGCAGCCTGCGACAACCGCCCACAACCAGAGCGCGCCGGTGACATCCTCGGGTTCAACGCGATGGCGCTACCGATTGGTGGCAGTTCGACGCGTGGATGAATCCAGGCACCACCGATATGCATGGACAGCGCTGGGATCAAGTTCGGCGAGCGCCGCGCGCTCCACACCAGTCCGCCCAAGATCACCACCTCCAATTCGCGCAAGCGGCTCCGCTTCGACACCATCGCTGCAGCATTCTTGATCCTCCGTGCTCGTGGTACGTCGCCGCGCGGATGCCGTGCTTGCAGCACACCTCGGCCACAGGCAACTCGACTTTGCCTTGCGTAAAAGACCGTCAAGATCGCGTTCTCGCCCAATCTCGTGGCCGGCTCCGAAAACGCTCGCGTGCTTATACACGTGACAGAGTTATTCATGTGATCACCGCCGATTCATCCATTTTCGTGTTCATCAGTTGCCCGGCTACGACTGTCGTCGTAGGATGTTGGCATGCTTCAGTTCCGCCTACCTGCTGATGACCTTGAATAC
>JABBOE010000205.1 GCA_019351955.1 Pseudomonadota bacterium | reverse complement strand
CTGCGCCCCCCGATCCCAGCCTGCTCCAGGCTCATACCTGATTTGGAAAAGACTGCCCGCAGAACCGTCATGCTCTCACGACCCGGCGCCGAGAGGGGCGCGGGTTTGCTACAGTCGAGCCATTTCGGGCACTGCGCTATCGTGCCCGGCAACGCTCTTGATCGCGCGCATGTTCGTCCATCGCAAACACATCTTTGGTTCAGCGGACCGGGGGGCTTGGCCCTGGCGGGCCTGAGCGCCCGATTCCCACCCACTCGACTGCGAGTGCGCTCTTGCAATCCGCACCCGCGCAGTAGCCTAGCCCTGCCCGCAACTGGTGCCTCGTGCTGGCCATGAGGCCGCACATGACACAGCCTTCCGTCGCGAAGGTCAAGCGTGGCAGGCGCTCTGATCAAAAGACATGACGCCATGACCGAACTCGAATTTCAATCTTTAGCGCGCGAGGGCTACAACCGCATCGCCCTGGTTTCCGAGGCTTTCGCGGATCTGGAGACCCCGCTTTCGCTCTATCTCAAGCTGGCGCACCCCGCACAAGGGGGGCGCAATACCTTTCTCTTGGAGTCGGTTGTGGGGGGCGAGCGCTTCGGGCGCTATTCCTTCATTGGACTGGCCGCACGCACAGAGCTTCGCGTGAAGGACGGCGTCACGCGGGTTCTATACGACGGCCTCGAGGTCGAGCGTTCCGAGCAGCCGCCGCTGGATTTCATCGAAAGCTACTACCAGCGCTTCAAGGTTGCGCTGCCGGCCGGAATGCCGCGATTTTGCGGCGGCTTGGCCGGCTACTTCGGTTATGACGCTGCGCGTTACATCGAGTCGCGCCTGATGGCCTCAGGCAAGCGCCACCCCAAGCCCGACCCGCTGGGACTGCCCGACATTCTGCTGCTGCTGAGCGAGGAGCTTGCAGTGATCGACAATCTGTCGGGGCGGCTGTACCTGATTGTCTACGCTGACCCCACGCAGCCCGAAGCCTTTACACGGGCTCGCTCGCGCCTGCGTGGGCTTCGTGAGCAATTGCGCTATTCAGTGACTGCGCCTGCGATGACCCGCAGCACCGTGACCCCGACGGAGCGCGAGTTCGACAAGGCCGATTACATCAGCGCCGTGGAGCGTGCCAAGGACTACATCGCTGCCGGCGATTTCATGCAAGTGCAAGTCGGCCAGCGGCTGCGCAAGCGCTATACGGAGTCGCCGTTGTCACTGTATCGCGCGCTGCGTTCGCTTAACCCCTCGCCGTACATGATTTACTTCAATTTCGGTGACTTTCAGGTGGCAGCTTCGTCGCCCGAGATTCTGGTGCGCCAGGAAGCGGTGACGCAGGGACGCAAGATCACCATCCGCCCCCTTGCTGGAACCCGCCCGAGGGGCGCAACCCTTGAGGATGACGCGCGCCAGGAGCGCGAGTTGCTGGCCGACCCGAAGGAGCGCGCCGAGCACCTGATGCTCATCGACCTTGCACGCAATGACCTCGGGCGTATCGCCACGACCGGTAGCGTGAAGGTCACGGAAGCCTTCGCCATCGAGCGCTATTCGCACGTCATGCACATCGTCAGCAATGTTGAGGCCTTGCTCAAGCCAGGGCTTTCAGCCATGGATGTCTTGCGTGCGACTTTTCCGGCGGGGACCCTGTCGGGGGCGCCCAAGATCCGTGCCATGGAGGTCATCGACGAGCTTGAGCCGACGCGCCGCGGGTTGTATGGCGGCGCAATTGGGTATTGGAGCTTCGCGGGGGACATGGATGTGGCCATTGCGATCCGCACCGGTATCGTCAAGGACAACTGGCTGTATGTGCAGGCGGCTGCCGGCGTGGTTGCCGACTCGGTGCCAGAGATGGAATGGCGCGAAACGGAGGCCAAGGCAAGAGCCGTGTTGCGCGCGGCCGAGCAGGTGCAGGAAGGTCTAGACGGCTGAAGGGGTGCAGGTGACGCGTCGCCTGCACAATTTCCGACGCGTGGCTAGCATGGGGACCGGTTCGTGCAGCGCACTCGCACACCTCACCCCTTATCTTTTCCGCTTTGAAGGAGATCTTGCATGAAACTGTATTTCAGCCCCGGCGCGTGTTCACTGTCCCCACACATCGTTTTGCACGAGCTCGGCCTGCCGGTGGAAACGGTCAAGGTGGACCTGCGTACGAAAGCAATGGACGGCGGCGGCGATTTCCGCGCCATCAACCCCAAGGGGTATGTGCCGGTCCTGCAGCTCGACGACGGCAGCATTCTCACCGAGGGTCCAGCCATCGTGCAGTACTTGGCCGACCGCAAACCCGAGGCGCATCTGGCCCCGGCCAATGGCACGATGGAGCGCTACCGCTTGCAGGAATGGCTGAACTTCATCTCCACCGAGTTGCATAAGCAGTTCAGCCCGCTGTTCAATCCGGACTCAACCGAAGCGCTGAAAGAGGCACAGAAGAAGCGCCTGAGCGAGCGTTTCGATTACATCGCCCAGACCTTGTCCAAACAGGACTATCTGTTGCCCTCGGGCTTCTCGGTGGCCGATGCCTACTTGTTCACGGTGCTGACGTGGGCTGGCTTTGTCGGTCCAGATCTGGCGCCTTGGCCGGCCTTGCAGGCCTTTATGGCGCGCATGCAGGCCCGCCCCGCCGTGGCGGCCACACTGGCGGCTGAGCGAAGCACCAAGACGGCCTGAGCCGCCGGGAAGCAATCGGTCATGCGCAAGACCCGGGCGTTGCGTGCATGACGGCCGATGTTCCTCCTCTTATCGGTGACCCAGCCGCGCAAGCCGTGCGCTCGCGCGAGCTGGGCAGCGCCCTGCTCTGGACCACCCAGCCGGTCGCAATCGGAGTTGCAGCGGCGAGCGTGCCGCCGCTGTTGCAAGCCACCATCGCGACGACCTCGGCGTTGCTTTTGGTTTGGCTGTGGACGCGTTGGCACAACGTGGCTGTGTTTGCGCAGGATGACACACTGGCTCCCGGGGCTTGGTTAGGCCTGCTATTCAGCCTCCGCCTGGGCCTGCTGTACGTCGCCATTGCGCAGGTACAGGCGCCGCTCGCCGTTGTCCTTGCATTCGGCGTGCTGGTGGCTATGCAGGGCGGTTACGCGCTCGGGAGCCGAGGCCCGCGGCGCACCGTTCTGATCGGCTTTTTGCTTGCCATCATGGCCTTGCTCGGCGGGCTTCTTCTGGCAAGGGGCTGGGCCGCGGCATGCGCGATGGGCGCCGGCTTGGTGTGGGCGGCAGAGGCGCGCCTCACGCGTGATGCGCGCCTTGTGCACTGCGGGGGTGAGAAATTCCTCTTCTATCAGCTCATCGGCGCGGCCGTCACCCTGCCGGTGGCATCCGTTGCAGCGGGGGAGAACTGGCTGCTTGCTCCAAGCAGCACGGGCTGGGCGGCCTTGGCCGTGCAGGTCGCCGTGGGTGGTCTGGCCTTGCCTTTGCTGTGGTTCGCACCGGGTGCGCAGCATCGCCCCCGCCCGCTTGCGGCACTGGCGCGGATTGCGCCCGTGGCAACGCTGGCGTTGCAAACCTGGATCGTCGCCTGGCCTGGCGCGCCGATCGCGGCCGCCAGTGTCTTGCTATCGCTTGCCGCTTGGCTCACCAGACGCCCGGGATGAACCGCTTGGTGCGAGCGCAGTAGGCGGCGTAATCAGGCCATCGCGTCGCCAGCAGGCGTTCCTCAAGCGCAGCCTTGAAGTTGAGTGCGGCGGCCAGAATCACCCATAGGACGGGTTGTACAGGGCTATGCGCCTGCGCAGCCACCGCAGCCATGCCCAGCAACAGCGCCACGTACATGGGGTGGCGGACCCAGCGGTACGGTCCGCGCGTGACGAGCGTGGCGCCAGCCTTGGGCTCGGGCCGGATATTGAAATTGCCCGGACGGTTGTAGGCGAACACCCAGAGACCCAATGCCACAGCCAGCACGCCGAGCACGATGGCTGTGGCATCCCACGCCCAATTGGCTGGCCACGCCAGCATCAAGGCAATGAGCCCAAACTGGGCTGCCACCCATAGGCGAGATTGCGTGCCGACCCTCAAGCGGCGATCTCCTGCGTCGGCAGCACATCAGGCCGGCGCTTGAACATGCCCCAGCCCTTCATGCTGAGCACGGACTCACCGTTTTGATTGCGCATCTCCCATTGCGATTGCACGAGCCCCAGATGCGGCTTGCTGCGCATCGGCCGCGATTCGAGGACGGTCATGCGCAGCGTCAGTGTGTCTCCGGGGTGCACGGGTTTAAGCCAGCGAAGCTCGTCGATCCCTGGGGAGCCTTGGCTGCTTGTGCGCAGGAGGTAGGCATCACACATCAGGCGCATGGCGATGGAGCAGGTGTGCCAGCCGCTGGCGACCAAACCGCCAAACAAAGAATGGCGAGCCGCCTCTTCGTCCACGTGGAAGGGCTGGGGGTCGAACTGGCGCGCGAAGTCCACGATGGCTTCGCGGCTGATGGTGGTGCTGCCGCAATCCGTCACGTGGCCCGCGGGAAAATCTTCCCAGTACAGGGTGTGGTGGCTGGAGGCGGGTGTCGAAGGGGCTGTATCCATGGCGCAATGTTAGGACGAGTGGTGGCGGGTCGAGGCGTGCGCCGCAATGCGGCATGTCCCGAACGGAACGGGCATCAAGCACGACGTCCGCATCGGTTGACGTCTCGCATGCTGGCGCCGATGCCAAATTGACCTGGTGCGCGACAAGCCCTGGCATTGATGCCGGGGAAGGAGAGCGCGGGTGCCACAGGCATCCTGGTTTGATTGAAGCGACGCCCGTAGTGCTGTATATTCCAACGGGGTATCCCTTTAGCTCCACAGGAATCAAGTCCCTGCTTTTCACCGTTTTT
>JABBOE010000204.1 GCA_019351955.1 Pseudomonadota bacterium | reverse complement strand
CCTGCGTACTGCCTCCGTGCGCGACCTGCATGAGCGCGTTGGGGCGCCAGACGGCTTGGTCTACACCACAACCGCGAAAGTTATTGACCGTCTGCGCGACAAGGGACTGGTCGAGCGCCGTCGCGAGGGAGCTGCCTTTGTTTACGCCCCTGCGGTCGAGCGCGAAACAGTGGAGCGGGCGCGTGCTCGTCATCTCGTAAACCGCTTCCTAGGGCCGAGCCCCCATGCGGCGGTCGCAGCGTTAGTCGAAGCCGTTGACGAGATCAATCCTGATCTGCTCGAGCAACTTGAGTGCGCGATCCGGGACAAGAGGAGATTCAGTCATGGGACGTGAAACCCTTCTGACGATATTACTGCTGCTGTTCGGCGGATTAGCCGCGCAACCGCTGGCGTTGGTTCCTCGCAAGCCGCTTCCCGAGGAAGATCCGCGCATTGCCGAGCGTCGTGCTTGGTTGCAGTTGTGGCTGCCTGTCGCCCCCACCCTGGTCGTGACCGCATGGTTGTGCGGTTGGGCCTTGCGGGAACCCGATCCCGTGCGCGCGCGCTTCGATCACGGTATGTTGATCGCTGCGAGCATGCCATTCGCCTTGGTCGCTTTGCGCGCGGCATTCAGAGCCATCTGGGTGATGGTGCGCGAACCGGCGCAACTTCCGATTTGTACCGTCGGACTCTTGCGCCCGCAGATCTTATTTTCTCCATTTCACGCCCGGACTCTGGACGAGGGGCAGGTCTGTGCGGCCTGGGCGCACGAGCAGGCGCATGTGCGGCACCATGATCCCCTACGCATATGGCTCGCTCAAATTGCCACCGACCTCCAATGGCCGTGGCCTTGGGTTCGCAGGCGTTTCGAATCCTGGCTGGAAGTTCTGGAATGCGCCCGTGACGATGAGGCCCGCAGCTACGGTGCTTGCGGTGTCGACCTAGCGGCGGCCATCGTCGCGACGGCTCGCCGCTCCTCGCCGACCTCTCAGCCGCGACGCTCTTGGTGGAGCACGTCCATCGACGTTGCCCTGCTTGGCGACGCTCGATCGTTGCAAATGCGCGTCGCCAGGTTGCTTGCTCCGTTGCCAGAGCCCGTCGCCGCCATGCTCTGGGCCCGCCTCAGCGACCCCGCTTTGCTTGGCATGGCTTGCGCCACGCTCAGCATCGTTGTTGCCCTGGGGGCTGCGTACGGCAACACAATTCTTCACCCCTTCCTCGTCTGGACATGGGCGGTCTGATCGCCACTCGTGAACCGCACGGACGACGCCTGGCCGTTGCTCTGCTTCTTGCCGCTTGCTGCATTTTCGGTGCCGAATCAACGCAGGCACTCGCGGCCGCCGCTGACCAAGCCGACCTCGCCACCGCACGGGCACAAACCCTGACGCAGCACTTGAGCGCCTATGGCCAGGTCGAGCCGATCTCGCTGGTCCAGGTGCGCGTCGTCGAGCCGGGAACCGTGGGAGGTCTCGATGTGGTGCCGGGCAGTGTTGTACGCGCAGGCCAGGTACTTGCCCGCCTAGGTGGCCCGAGAATGCAGGCTCTGCTCACCGCACGCGAGCAGAGCCTGCGCAGTTCCAAAGCGCGTGAGGAGGGCGCCAGCCGCGCTCTGGACATCGCTCGCCGCCAATACGCAGATCAGCTGGCCACCCAGCAGATGCTTGATGCGGCCCAAAGCGAGGTGGCGGTTGCACGCGCCGCCGTGCAAACCGCCGACGCGCAGTTTCGCGAGGCCCAGAATCTGCGGACCGTGCGCGCCCCGGTCGGCGGCAAAGTGATCGACCTCCGTGCCGCCGATGGGGAACAGGCCACGGCCGGCGAGACCCTCCTGGCCCTGCAGCCCGAGGGCAAGCTCTGGGTTCGCGCCGAGTACTACGGTTCCGACGCCGCTTTGTTGCATGTGGGCATGCAGGGACGCTACCAGCCGGTCGCCGGTGGTAGGCAGATCGCCGTCAGGCTGACCGCAATCTTCCCGGCCCTCACGCCCGACGGGGGCTTGCGCGTCGGCTTTATGGCCACATCGCCCATCGCCTCCGCCGCATGGATGGCCGGCGAATGGGGAACCCTCAGCATCGCTGGGCCGCCCCGCCACATGGTCGCGGTGCCAACCAGCGCACTCATCCTCGACCGCGGTCGCTGGTGGGTGCTGGTGCACACATCTCAGGGTGACAAACCGCAGCAGGTAGTGCCCGGTCCAGCGCACGGCTGGGAGACTGCGATCGCATCCGGCGTGCTTCCCGGGCAGAAGGTCGTCGTGACCGACGCCTTCCTCCGGTACCACCGCGGCATTGCTCGGTCCTACACCCCTCCCGATTGAGGCATGGACGCCGACGTTTCCATACCGCGCCTGTTGCGGCGCCGGGTACTGTGGCTACTTGTGCTCGGAGCGGCGCTGTTGTGGGCCGTGAACGCCTTTGTGCACACGCCGGTCGAGGTACTGCCGCAGTTCAACTATCCGCAAATCAGCGTCACCGCGCATCTGCCGGGCACGACCGCGACGGAACTTGAGCAGCTGGTGGTGTATCCGCTGGAAAGCCAGATCCTGACTCTGACCCACCTGCGCAGTGTGCGCTCGGTGATGGGCAACGGGACGGTTCAGGTTGACGTGCGTTTTGACCAGGCAACCAGCGCGCAGTCTGACCTCCAGGCGGTCAACGGCGCAATCGACCGTGCACGCGCGCAGTTGCCTTCGCAGGCCCACCCGCTGGCTCAGATCATGGGCAACGCGATCAACGAGGTGGCTGACTACACCGCGCAGATTCCGCCCGGAATCGCACCGGCCCTGGTGCAGCGCGCGGTGCAGGCCGACATTGCCCCGGCGCTTCGCGCGATACCTGGAGTGCAGTTCGTCAACGTCTACGGCGCGGGTCAGGAAGCCCTCTGGATCCAGCCTGATCTGAGCGCGATGCGACGCTATGACGTCGGCGTCGAGGCCATCGAGCAAGCGGTGAGATCCCAGATCCTGCTCGCTCCGGCTGGCTACCTCACCCTGGGACACAACGACGTGCTGATTGAGGCCCGCAGCCTCCCGGTGCACGTCGACCAGCTCGACGCGCTCTCGGTTGCCACATCCGAAGGCCCTGTTCCGCTGCGTGCCCTGGCACGAGTCATCCGCTCGGCCGTGCCGACCCACAATGCCGTAGCGCTCGATGGTCGTCCCAGCGTGGCGCTGACGGTGATCAAGCAGCCCGGTGCATCGACCTTGGCCGTGACGCGCTCCGTGCAGGCGACGCTAGACCAGACGCTGTCGCAGTTGCCTGGCGGCGTGCACTGGGTGCGAACCTACGACCAAGGGCACCTCGTCGGCATCGTCGGCACGGACCTAGGGCGCAACTTGCTGATTGGTGCGGTGCTCGCTGTGCTCTTGCTGTTCTGGGTGCTGGGAGCCGGACGCGGCATCGTCGTCCTGGCCTTGAGCATTCCTCTGTCGCTGGCGCTGGGCATCGCTGCATTGCATACTCTGGGGCAGACCCTGAACCTAATGACCTTCGGCGCGCTGACCGTCGCTGTAGGCTTGCTGGCAGACGACGCGATCATCGTGCTCGAGAGCATCTACCACCGTTGGGAAAGCGGCGACGCGCATTGGCAAGGCATCTGGGAAGGCGTCAAGAGCATCGTGATCCCGGACATCACCGGCACCCTGACCAACATCGCGATCTACGTGCCGTTGCTGTTCGTGGGCGGCCTAGTCGGTTTGTTCTTCATCCCTTTCTCGCTGGCGATGATTCTGGCGCTGCTGGCGTCGCTACTGGTGTCGCTCACCCTGATTCCGCTCGGCTTGGGTTTCATCAACGCTCGACCGAGCCCGGGAACGAGCAGCGGCCAGCGCCTGCTGCACTGGCTGCAGCGCGGCAACGAACGCCTGTTTGACTGGGTCGCACGCGCGCCGCGGACCAGCCTGGCTATCACCTTCGCCGTGCTGCTCATCAGCCTGGTCGGTCTGGTGCTGGTGCCGATCAACTTCCTACCTCTTCCCAATGAAGGTGCGCTGCTGGAGTCGTTCACGCTACCACCGGGGGCCTCGCTGCTCGACACCCGCGCAGCGGTACGGCACATTTCCGAGCGTTTGTTGCGCGATCCGGCGGTCGCCCACGTCTACGCGCGCATCGGCTCGGCCTCGTCGACCGCCTACACCGAACCTGCCTACGCCGGCGAAATTCAGGTGGCGCTCAAGCGCGGCGTCAGCGTCAGCGCTCTGGACGCGATCGGTCAGCGCATCCAGAGCGAATCACGGCTTCCCGGTGTACAGCTCGCAGTGGACACGCCGACCATCGAGCGTGTCGGTGAGAGTCTGTCTGGCCTGCCGCAGCCCTTCGTGATCCACGTGTTCGGTGCCAGGGTTGCCGAGCTGCGCGCGATAGCCGAGAAGATCACCGCACGCCTGCGCCGCATTCCGGCCCTAGCAGATGTGTTCAACAATGATGGCTATCCAGTCACGCAACTGCAGATCGTGCCCCGGGCGCAAGCTCTCGCGGTGCAGGCCCTGACCCCAGCAGCTCTGTACGCGCAAGTCGCGCCGCTGATCGATGGCAAGATCCTCAGCCGAGTACCCGAGGGCAACGTGCCGCTGGACCTTTACATACGCCTGGCCGACGCGCCCCAGCGCTCGATCGAGCAGCTGGGCGCGCTGCCGATCCACACGCCAGGCGGCTGGACCCCGTTGGGCCAGCTTGCAAGCCTGCAGCTGGTGCAGACTCCAAACCAGATCCGTCACATCGCCGGAGCGCGCGCCCTGGACATCCTGGCCACGCCGACCGGGCCGCTGGGCAGCACCGAGGCGGCGGCGCAGCGCGCACTGGCCGGGCTGCAATT
>JABBOE010000038.1 GCA_019351955.1 Pseudomonadota bacterium | reverse complement strand
TGTGTATGCGGTGTACAGATCGCCGCCGATCAAAAACCAGGTGATCCAGGTGCCGAAGCGGCGCCCACCCAGACCCCACTCGTGCAAATGGCTCATGTCACCCTTGCGCCAGTGCGCCGAGATGAACCCAATGACGGTGATGAAGGCGAACAGCGCCACGAAAACGACGGTTGCGACAATGTTCATGGCTTCAGTCTCCGCTTCCGGGGGGCACAACCATTTTGTAAACAATGGCGATGAAGACTCCCGACACCGGCACCCAGATGAGTTGCCACCAGTAGAAGAACGGAATGCCGAAGAGGCTTGGCTCGAGCGTGTTGTAGAACGGCACGGCGAGCACAGCAACGCATGGGATTGCCAGCAGAATGACCTGCAGCAACCCCAGCTTGCGCACTGGGCTGGGATTGGACATGGAAGCTGCCTCCGAAGTGAAAAGGTTGCGGGATCTTCCGCACAAACGACGCGCTTGGCGCAGCGATGCCGCAGCCGCGCGAGTTCGTCAAAGATTAACGGCGAAACCGACAAAACTAAAGTGACATCGCGTGCGTTATGTAACCATATGTCACTCATTAGGGGTTTAACCGGATACGCATGCAGCCTCGGCGCCACATCCTGGCGATTGGCCGGTGCCGGTTGAAGCCGAGTGACAAATGATCAATGCACGAGGCTCGATCGTCGCGACCCAGAACCCACATTCACCCCACGCTTGCCTCCTTATGCGGCGCGCTGGCTCCAGGCTCTTTCGACGCGCTTGACCGAAACCGGTGCGGGAGTGCGCAACTCCTGCGCAAACAGTGCCACGCGCAACTCCTCCAGCATCCAGCGCAACTCCACGAGCTGGGCGTCGACGGGCGTACCTCCCTGTTGCGCCCGCTGCCACTCGCGCCTCAGGCGTGCCAGCAACGGACCCATCTCCGATTGGCGGGCCGCGTCTCGCGCAGGATCGGCGCGGAACTTGTCCAGACGCAGTTGCACGGCTTTGAGATACCGCGGCAAGTGTGACCGCCTTTCCGGCGGCGTATCGAGCAGGAAGAGCTTGGGCACCAGCGCCTGAAGTTGCGCCGTAATGTCTGCGTACAAGGCTGCCTGCCCCTTGAAGGCCGCGAGCTTTTTGTTCGCCGCATTCCATTCGGCGAGGATGGTTGCGACCAGGCGCCCCATTTCCTGCGCCAACAACTGCAGGCGCGGACGGCCCGCCGCGAGTCTCGTCGCGAATGCTTGCGCGTTAGCGGGCAGTGGCTCCGCGAGAAACGCCAGATCCAAAGCCGCCTCGAGAATCTGCCGGCGCAAGTCCTCGGCCGTACCCAGCGGCATATAGAGCATTGCTGCCTGTTGGAACCCAGGCAGATTCTTTTCCGCCGCCCTGAGCGGTTCACGCAGTTGCAGGGCGAAGAGGCGGCGCAAACCTTGGCGATGGACGGATGCCGCAGCCTCGGGCGTGTCAAATACGTCGAGCTGCACATACTCAACCCGGTCAATCAGCGCAGGAAATCCCACGAGGGTCTGGTCGCCCCGCCGGATTTCAAGCAGCTCCGGGAGGTTGTCGAATCCCCAGTCGGTATACCGCGCTTCTGACGGTTCCGGGCTCGGCTGCAGCAGCCCCGATCGAGCAATCTCCTGCGCATCACGTATGCCCCCTTGCGGCTTGGCGGGCGCCTGCGCGGGCTTGAGGTGCGTGCGTGCATCGGCCATGGTCTGTGCAAGCGCCGCCTGCAAAGCGCCCTGCCCCGTCTGCGCGCGCACCGCACTCTGGAACGCGGCGCGCGCCGCGTCAGCCAACTCGCTACGCAAGCGCGCCAGGCTGCGCCCCATTGCCAGCTGACGACCCTGCTCGTCGACAACCTTCAAGTTGAACAGCACGTGAGGGTCCAGCGCATCCAGCTTGAAATCTTCGGGCCCTGGAATCAGCCCGGTGTGCTCGCGCACCAGCGCCCGCAGGGCGTCAAGCAAGTCACCCTGCGCGTAGCGTTCTGACGTGCTCAATGTGGCAGCGAATTCACGAGCCGTCTCGGGCAGGGGCACCAAACGCGAGCGTAGCTTTTGCGGAAGGCTCTTGAGCAGGGCAGCAAGCTTGGTGCTCAGCATTCCAGGCACCAACCATTGCAGTCGTGCTTCCGGAATTTGATTCAGCGCCGCCAGCGGCACGGTGGCGGTGACGCCGTCGCGCGTACCACCAGGGTCGAAACTGTAGGACAGGGGCAACTCGAGGCTGCCCACGCGAAGATTGGAGGGAAAAGCCTCGGTGGTCACACCAGAGGCTTCGTGACGCATCAGCGCATCGCGCTCGAGAAAGAGCAAACGCGGCTGTTCCTTGCTCGTGCGGCGGTACCAGGCATCAAAGCTTGCGCCGCTCACCACATCCGAGGGGATGAAGCGCTCATAAAAGCCTTCGATCAGCGCTGTGTCAACCAGCACGTCACGCCGCCGCGCCTTGTCTTCCAGCGCCTCCACCTCCGCGATGAGCTTGCGGTTGTGCGCGAAAAACGGCCAGCGGCAATCCCACTCGCCGTCCACCAGCGCGTGACGGATGAACAACTCGCGCGCCTCGACAGGATTGACGCGCCCATAGTCCACCCGGCGCTGGTTGTAGACAACGAGCCCATAAAGCGTGGCGCGCTCAAAGGCGCTGACCTGGGCGGGCTTCTTCTCCCAATGCGGCTCCAGCAACGTCTTCTGCAACAGGTGCCTGCCAACGCGCTCGATCCACTGCGGCTCGATGCGGGCCACGCCACGCGCATACAGGCGCGTGGTCTCCACCAGTTCGGCAGCCATGATCCAGCGGCCTGCCTTGCGCCCAATCGGCGATGCCGGATGAATCAGAAACTTGATGCCGCGCGCCCCCAAATAATGGGGTCCGTCGTCCGCCTTGCAACCAACATTCCCCAGCAGGCCGGCAAGCAGGCTCAAGTGAATCTGCTCATCGCCGGCGGGCCCCGCATTCAGCTTCCAGCCCTGCTCGGCCACCACAGTCAAAAGTTGGCTGTGCACGTCGTGCCATTCGCGCATGCGCAGGGGTGAGAGGAATTCTGCGCGCAATTGCTCGTGCAGCTTGCGATTGGATTTCTTGTGCTCGACCAGCGCGTGATAGTGGCCCCATAGCTTTAGCCAGCCTGCGAGCTCCGATGAGCCTTCCACAAAACGCCTGTGCGCCATGTCGGCGGCCTCCTGCTTATCGGCCGGACGCTCACGCGGGTCCTGCACGGCCAGGGCCGCGGCGATGATCAGCACTTCTGCCAGCGCCCCCTGCTGGCGCGCCTCCAAAGTCATGCGACCGAGGCGCGGGTCCAGCGCCAGCCGGGCCAGTTCATGGCCGAGTGTCGTGAGTTGGCGCTGTGCGTCCACCGCGCCCAGTTCGGTGAGCAACAGGTAGCCGTCGGCGATGGCTTTCCGCGGTGGCTGATCGATAAAGGGGAATTCCTCGATGCCTTCCAAGCCAAGCGCCTGCATGCGCAGGATCACCGCCGCCAGCGACGAGCGCAGAATCTCGGGGTCCGTGAAACGCGGCCGCGCATTGAAATCTGCCTCATCGTAGAGGCGGATGCAAATGCCATTGGCCACCCGCCCGCAACGCCCAGCACGCTGATTCGCGGCTGCTTGGCTGATCGGCTCGACCTGCAACTGCTCGACCTTTTGCCGGTAGCTGTAACGCTTCACGCGCGCGGTTCCAGCGTCGATCACGTAACGGATGCCGGGCACAGTGAGTGACGTCTCGGCCACATTGGTGGCCAGAACGATGCGCCGCGCGCCGCCGCTTTCGAATACGCGGTCCTGTTCGGCCTGTGACAGCCGCGCATACAAGGGCAGAATGTCTACCCCGCGCCTCGATGTTTCCATGTGGTGCTTGCGCAAGGCTTCGGTGGTTTCGCGAATTTCCCGCTCACCCGGCAGGAACACAAGGATGCCACCGCTACCCTCTCGCCAAAGCTCGTCCACCGCATCGCAGATGCCAGCGAACAGATCACGCTCCTCGCGCTGGGCCTGGAAGCGCGGCTGTGAAGGGCTTATGGCCGTTTTGTCGATTCCGGTTTTGCTGGATGAATCCAGCCCCACCGGTCGCCAGCGCACCTCCACCGGATACAGCCGTCCCGAAACCTCGATGACCGGGGCAGGCCCGCGCGCGCCTGCAAAATGCTGTGCGAAGCGGCCGGCATCAATCGTCGCCGACGTGATCACAACCTTCAGGTCCGGCCTGCGCGGCAGGATATTGCGGATGTAGCCCAGCAGGAAATCGATATTGAGGCTGCGTTCATGAGCCTCGTCGATGATCAACGTATCGTAGGCCGTCAGCAGCGGGTCGCCCTGGGTTTCGGCAAGCAAGATTCCGTCCGTCATCAGCTTGACCGACGCGCCTGGCTGGAAGCGGTCGGCAAAGCGCACCTTGTAGCCGACGTGCTCGCCCAGCGGTGAGCCGAGTTCTTGCGCAATTCGTCGCGCCACCGTCACTGCTGCCAAGCGGCGAGGCTGTGTATGCCCGATGAGCCCACGGCCGCCCGCACCGAGACCGCGCCCAAGCTCAAGCGCGATCTTGGGTAGTTGGGTCGTCTTGCCCGAGCCCGTTTCGCCGCAAACAATCACCACTGGATACTCGGCGATGGCGCGCGCAATGTCCATGCGCCGCGCGCACACGGGCAACTCGGCGGGAAAACGAATCGGCGGAACCTTGTTGGCGAGCTTCGGAAAATACGGCATGGGCATGGGGCAAAACGTGCATTCTCGGACATTCCCTGATAATTCCGATATGTCTATGGATCAATCGCAATTTGTGCAATGGCTTCGTTCCGTTGCGCCCTACATCCACGCTCACCGCGGCAAGACCTTTGTCGTGGCGATCGCCGGCGAGCTCATTGCGGCAGGCAGGCTCAATGCCTTGGTCCAAGACGTCGCGCTCCTGGTGGCCATGGGTGTGCGGATCGTCCTGGTGCATGGATTTCGCCCGCAGGTCGAGGCTCAGCTCAAGGAAAAGGGCGTGGGCTCACGCTACTCGCACGGCATGCGCGTGACCGACGAAGTGGCACTGGACGCCGCCCAGGAGGCCGCAGGCCAACTGCGCTTCGAGATTGAAGCCACCTTCTCGCAGGGCCTGCCGAATACCCCGATGGCCGGGGCCACGCTGCGCGTGGTGTCCGGCAATCTCATTACCGCCCGTCCGGTCGGCGTGATTGACGGGTTGGATTTCCAGCACACCGGACTGGTGCGCAAAGTCGACGCCGCCACGATCCAACGCGCGCTGGAATATGGCGCCGTTGTTCTGATGTCGCCCTTTGGTTTTTCACCGACCGGCGAAGCTTTCAATCTCAGCATGGAAGACGTGGCGAGCTCAGTGGCGGCAGCCATCAAGGCGCACAAGCTGGTGCTGGTGACCGAGGTGGATGGCGTGATCGGCGAAGATCAGCATCTCGTGCCCGAACTCACCGCAGCCCAGGCCGAAAGCCTGCTCACTCGCCTGCCCGACCCGCAGCAGCCGACTGATACGGCCTTTTATCTGCGCCACGCCGTCAAGGCCGTGCGCGGAGGCGTAGGACGCGCCCACATCATTCCGTTCAAGCTCGACGGCTCGTTACTGCTGGAGCTATTCACGCATGACGGGGTGGGCACCATGATCGCTGACGAGCATCTGGAACACTTGCGTGAAGCAACGGCTGACGACGTGGGCGGCATCCTGCGCCTGATTGCGCCTCTTGAGGAGCAAGGTGTGCTGGTCAAGCGCAGCCGCACCGAGATTGAGCGCGACATCGCCAATTACACGGTGCTCGAGCATGATGGAGTGATCTTCGGCTGCGCTGCACTGTATCCATATTGGGATCACAAGACCGGTGAGATGGCCGCGCTCACCGTGGCGCCCGAGACTCAAGGTCAGGGCGATGGCGAGCGCATCTTGAAGCGCATTGAACAGCAGGCACGAGCCGCTGGGCTGCAGAGCATTTTCGTGCTCACAACACGCACCATGCACTGGTTCATCAAACGCGGCTTCGTGCCCGTGGAGCGCGACTGGCTGCCGCAATCCCGCCGTCTGCGCTATGACGACCAGCGCCGCTCCCGTGTCCTGGTCAAGCACCTGACCTGAGCGCACGAACCTGACCGTCATTTTTTCAATTCACAAGAGGAATGTCTTATGAGCCGCATGGTGAAGTGCATCAAACTCGGCCGCGAAGCCGAAGGACTCGACTTCGCGCCGTACCCGGGCGAATTGGGTAAGCGAATTTTTGAACAGGTTTCCAAAGAGGCCTGGCAAGCTTGGCTCAAGCACCAAACGATGCTCGTCAACGAGAACCGCCTGAACCTCGCCGACGCGCGGGCACGCCAGTACTTGGCACGGCAGATGGAGCGCTATTTTTTCGGTGAAGGCGCCGACGCGCCAGCGGGATACGTTCCACCATCGGCAAGTTAGACGTCGACGCTGAGCAGCGGCCCGCTCGCGCACCGCGCAGGGGGCAATATTCCCGCATCTACCAATTGGCCGCGGCCGCGAGGCCGGGACGTCCGTTGGTACAACCGGGCATCAGTAAGGATCGCAAAGTCGCTATTTTCTAGCGCATTCATGCCATGGCGTCAAGTGCGGCAAAACAGGATGTAACGGATCGACATGCATCTCTAGCATCCGTGGGGCGAAATACTGCTACTGAGATGCAGTATTTCGAGGAGGTTCGCCGCCGCTCCCACGAGCGTCGTTCTTTGCAACCCATCAACCGAGGACGGCCCCGCCAGGGGAGACATCTATGCAATTTAAGAAACTTGCCGCAGCCTTATTCATCGCCGGCGTCATCGCGCCAGGCGCCGCCTACGCCACCAACGGCTATTTTCAGCCCGGTCTGAGTGTAAAGTCCGTCGGCATGGGCGGTGTGGGAATCGCATTTCCGCAGGACGCGCTGGCCGCTGCCGTCAATCCGGCCGGCATGGTCGACATTGGCAGCCGGCTTGATTTGGGTTTGAGCGTGTTTCAGCCTGATCGTAGCGTCAGCGCAACGGGCGCCGTCTATGGCCCGGGCGGCTCGGGCCCCTATCCGATTACCGGCAGCTACTCCGGTAACGACACCAAGAACTTTCTCATCCCCGAATTTGGCTACAACCGCATGATCAATCCGAACATGTCGGTCGGCGTCAGCGTTTATGGGAATGGCGGGCTGAACACGGGCTACTCAACCATCTTTCCCCCGTTTGCTCCTGGCATGGGCGTTGACATGCAGCAGCTGTTCATCGCCCCTACCTTTGCAATGAAGGTCAACCCATCGAATTCAATCGGCGTCACACTGAACATCGTTCACCAGTCATTCCGGGCAAACGGGCTGGGAGCCCTGTGCCAACAGCTATCGGGAGATCCGAGCAACTGCACCGACAATGGACACGACGACTCCAACGGCGTTGGCGTGCGCATCGGCTGGATTGGGCAGCTCACCCCGACCTTCTCCTTGGGCGTGACCTACCAGTCCGAAACCCATATGGGCGGGTTCAACAAGTACAGCGGACTTTTTGCCAATGCCGGAGAGTTCAACATTCCGGCGAATTACGGCATTGGCTTCGCATGGAAAGCTACGCCTGCGCTCACCGTTGCTGGCGACGTCGTGCGTATCGACTACGGCAGCATCCCGGCAATTGCCAACGGCCCCAATCCTGGCGGGCCGCTGGGCGGCAGCCCGAACGGGCCCGGATTCTCATGGAACAGCATCAGCGTATTCAAGCTTGGGGTTGCCTACGCATACAACCAAGACCTGACGCTGCGCGCAGGGTGGAATCACGGTGACAATCCGATCGGCACGAACAATGTGTTCTTCAACACACTAGCCCCCGGCGTCGTCAAGGACCACCTGACGCTTGGCGCGACTTACGCGATCAGCAAATCGACCGAGCTTTCCTTTGACTATGTGCATGCATTTGCAAACTCGGTGACCGGCGCGCTGCCCGCGCCCTATTTCACAGCGGGATCCACAGAGACTCTCAGCATGAGCCAGAACGTGTTGGGTGTATCGGTTGGTTGGAAGTTTTGATCATTTGCGCGGAAAACCTCCCCGTTCACGGGGAGGAAGGATCGCGCGGATGACACAGGCATCCTTGTGGGCTTGGGGTTGGTTCGCGGGATGCTGTGCCTTGATCCTGCAATGAAGGGTGGGTGGGGCACGCCCGGATCGCCTGCCAAGTGCGTGGTACAGCCATGCCGCCAGCAACAGGAACTCTCCGAAGCGACTCATCCCGGCTCGATGCCGGGATGAGTGCCGTAGGAATCACCGTCCTTTCCGCGCAAGCAATGGCGAAAGCCAAGGGCGGTGGGATGTCAATGGACTTTGTCGCAGCAAAAAAACCGCGGCTCAAGGCCGCGGCTTTTTACACGTCAATCGATCAAACGGGAAGCACCACGCGGCCCCATGACTCGTTGATCACCTCGGCTCCAGCCAGATAGAACGCCAGAGCGGCTGTCACCAGGCCCAGATAGCCGCCAAACACGGTGAGTCCACCGTTGCCCGTCATGGCGCCAGCAGCGAGCAAGAAGAAAGTCGGCACAAGCGCCGTGAACACGAGCATCAGGACCTTGCCTTTCTTCCAGGTCCCGATCCACATGTAGGTCGTGAACACACCCCACAGCAGCAGATACCAGCCCACGAAGGGGCCTTCGACACCCTTGGCGAAAAATTCCACAAAGAGCGCAAAGGTCCACCAGAATGCGCCGTAACCGCAGAAAGCCACGAAACCGAAGCTGTTGCCTGCCCCGGCCTCGAACAAGCCGGCAAAGAACTGGGCGGTACCACCAAAGGCAAAAGCACAGGCCAGCACCATGGGGATGTCTGCCCCACCAAACCATCCAGCGTTGACCATGCTGAGAAGCCAGGTGGTGAGGGCGAAGCCCGAGAGCCCCAGCGGGGCGGGGTTGATCCACTTTTTATCCATCGTTGTCTCCTACGGTCGATTGGAATCTCCGTGCGTCCTGAAAAGT
This sequence comes from Pseudomonadota bacterium, assembly GCA_019351955.1. Taxonomy (GTDB): domain Bacteria; phylum Pseudomonadota; class Gammaproteobacteria; order Burkholderiales; family Burkholderiaceae_C; genus Thiomonas_A. The sequence continues at coordinate 19,089 of JABBOE010000038.1, read as the reverse complement.
TCAGCACGGGGTTTTCATGCATCGAACATCGCATTCGTGCACGGCATGCAATGTCGTTGCGCTGGCTTACGGCCTGCCTACGTATACAGTTTTAGTCAGCTTTTTTACGTTTCGTTTCTTCTGAAAAGCGTGCGCCTTTGACAGGCCGCATTTCTCGAACAACTGCTCACCGGAATGGCACAATTCATCACAGCTGACGACGATCTCGTCCCGTATGCTGTGGGGACTATGGCAATCGAACATGTTCTTCCTGCAGCCGCCGTGGTGCTTACCGCAACACAACACACCCTGGCTGTGATCTCGGGCTTCGCTGTGGGTTTCTCGCTTGGACTGATCGGCGGGGGCGGGTCCATTCTCGCGGTACCACTGCTGCTGTACTTCGTCGGGTACCCCAACCCTCACGTCGTGATCGGCACCACAGCTCTGGCCGTATCCGCCAACGCTTATATCAACCTCATTCCGCATGCCCGGGCCGGCAATGTACGCTGGAAAGAAGCCGTCCTCTTCGCCATTGTGGGCGCGGCAGCCGCGTTCCTCGGCTCAAGCTTGGGCAAGGCAGTGGACGGCAAGAAGCTGCTGTTCCTGTTTGCCATACTGATGCTGGTCATTGCGGGCTTGATGCTACGCCCGCGCAAACGCACGTCGGCGGAGGATGCCATCGTCGATCATCCGTCCAAAGCCAAGACCCTCAAGCTCGTGATCGCCGCGGCCGTCGTTGGCACGCTGTCCGGCTTCTTCGGCATCGGCGGTGGTTTCCTGATCGTGCCCGGACTCGTACTGTCGACCGGCATGTCGATGATCTCGGCCATCGGCACCTCGCTCGTGTCGGTCGGCACCTTCGGTCTGACGACGGCCCTGAACTATGCGCGTTCGGGACTCCTGGACTGGACTGTTGCCGGGCTGTACATCGGCGGTGGCATCCTGGGCGGCTGGATTGGCACGCGCCTTGCCACGCACCTGGGCAGGAACAGCAAAGGTACACTCAACCTGATCTTTGCCGCCCTCGTGGTCGTGGTCGCCCTTTACATGCTGTACAGAAATCTCTCAGCCTTCGGGATCCACCTCTGAGCGCGAACTCCGCAGTCGCGCTTGTTTGGGAAAGCAGCGTTAAAACCCGCCTGCAGAGTCGGAAGGCTTCACAACATGTCCGCCACCAGATCGTGCCCTTGTGTACCTGCCACGCGTACACGCAGGAACGCCCCGGAAGCCTGCGCCAAACGCATGCGGGCGGAAGGTTTGGCAGGCTCCCGGATGAGCACTTTGCCATCAATTTCAGGCGCATCGGCGTACGAGCGCGCCACCGCCCCGCTGCGGCTGGCCGCATCCACGATGACGCGCAGTTCCTGGCCGATCCGACGCTTGAGCTTTCGGGTGGACACTTCCTCCGCCACCGCCATGAAGCGGGCTTGGCGCTCCATGCGTACGGCCTCCGGTAGTGCCCCCGGCAGATCGTTCGCTGTGGCGCCTTGCACGGGCGAATAAGCAAAGCACCCGACGCGATCAAGTTCGGCTTCGCGGACAAAGTCGAGCAGGAAGTCGAACTCGGCCTCGGTCTCGCCAGGAAAACCAGCGATGAAGGTGGATCGAATGACAATCTCTGGACAGGCCTCGCGCCAGCGTGCGATCCGCTCCAGAGTCCGCTCGCCGCTGGCCGGTCGCTTCATGCGCCGGAGCACATCAGGGTGGGCGTGCTGAAACGGCACGTCAAGGTAGGGCAGTAAGCGGCCCTGCGCCATCAGCGCAAGCACCTCGTCGACATGGGGATAGGGGTAAACGTAATGCAGGCGCACCCAGGCATCGTGCTGCTCGGCCAATTGTGCCAAGGCTTGCGTGAGTTCGGCAAACCGCGTACGGATTGGACGCCCATCCCAGAATCCGGTGCGATATTTCATATCGACGCCGTAGGCTGATGTGTCTTGACTCACGACGAGCAACTCCTTCACACCCGCCTCAAACAGAGCGCGCGCCTCGCCGAGCACATCACCAATGGGCCGCGAAACCAGATCGCCTCGCATACTCGGAATGATGCAGAAGGTGCAGCGGTGGTTGCAGCCTTCGGAAATCTTCAGGTAGGCGTAATGGCGCGGTGTGAGCTTGAGCCCGCCAGGCGGGAGCAGGTCGACAAAGGGATCATGCGGGCGCGGCAATTCCGCATGCACATGCGCCAGCACCTCTTCGGTGGCATGTGGGCCGGTCACCGCCAGCACTTTGGGGTGAATCCTGCGGACCAGATTTTCCCCGCGATCATCACTGCGAGCGCCAAGGCAACCGGTGACCACAACCTTGCCGTTGGCGTGCAAGGCCTCGCCAATGGCATCCAGGCTCTCCTGGACGGCCGCGTCAATGAAGCCGCAGGTGTTGACGATGACAAGATCGGCCCCGTCGTAGCTCTTGCTCGTCTCGTAGCCTTCGGCCCGGAGCTGCGAAATGATGCGCTCGGAGTCAACCAGCGCCTTGGGACAGCCAAGCGAGACAAACCCGATCTTTGGCGCGGAAGCAGCCGCAGGGGCCGTGAAGGTGGATGTTTCAGTCATAGCCTCTATTGTCGCCCAGTACCGACGTGGTACGGAGGGCCGAGGCAGTCGCCGCCGAGGTTATTTTTTGGCAGGCGGCTGAAACGCCCCCAGCATCTGTTTCGTTTGCTGTTGCATCTGCTCTTGCATCTGCATGTACAGATTCTTGCTTTGCTCCAGATAATTACCCATCATGCCCTGCAGCATCGGTGCCTGGCCACTCAGGAATTGCGACCACATTTCGGGGCTAAAGCTGCTGCTGTCATAAAGCCCACGCGACTGCTCAGCCAGTTTTCCCTGAATGTCGATGAACGCTTGCACCGTCTTTTCGAGGTACGTGCCCATCATGCCCTGCATGGCGTTGCCGTAGAACCGTATGAGCTGTTCCAACATGGCCGTGCTCAGCATCGGCACGCCTCCAGCCTCCTCTTCGAGGATGATCAGAAGAAGAATACTGCGCGTCAGGTCTGTGCCAGTTTTGGCGTCCTGCACCACAAAAGGCTCGCCTTCCATCACCAATGCCTTCACGTCGACCAGGGTGATATAGGCACTGGTTTCCGTGTCATAAAGGCGCCGGTTCGGGTACTTCTTGATGACGCGAGCGGGAGTTTCGGAATGGGGCATGGTGGGGTGAGGCAAAAATGGCCGGGTTGCGTTGGATTGGAGCACAAAAAAAGCGGCACGCTGCCGCTTTTTCGTGCAGACAAACCCGCAAGCACGCCTACTGGGTTTCCCGATCGGGCGTCGATCAGCTCATGTGAAGGCCTCCATTGATGGACAACTCTGCCCCGGTCGTGAAAGCTCCATCCTCGCTCGCCAGCCACGTGACGAGAGATGCCACCTCTTCGGGTTTTCCCAAGCGCTTGACCGGAATGGTCGCCACGATCTTGTCGAGCACGTCCTGGCGAATGGACTTAACCATATCGGTCGCAATGTAGCCTGGCGCCACGGTGTTGACCGTCACGCCCTTCGCCGCCACTTCTTGCGCCAAAGCCATGGTGAAGCCATGCATGCCAGCCTTCGCCGCAGAATAGTTGCTCTGTCCGAACTGGCCCTTCTCGCCATTGACCGAGGATATATTGACGATGCGCCCCCAACCGCGTTCGACCATGCCATCGATAACCTGTTTGGTTACGTTGAACATCGAATACAGGTTGGTCTTCATCACCCGATCCCAGTCGTCATAGCTCATCTTGCGAAATACGGCGTCACGCGTGATGCCGGCATTGTTCACCAAGATGTCAACCTGGCCATGCTCGGCGAAGACCTTCTGGAACGCGGCGCAGGTCGAGTCCCAGTCGGCGACGTTACCTTCGGACGCGCACACGTCAAAGCCTTGCCCACGCATGGATTCGACCCAAGTATCCTTCCGCGCGGAATTCGGACCACAGCCGGCAATCACCTTGTGCCCAGCTTCGCACAAACGCCGGCAGATTGCCGTGCCAATGCCCCCCATCCCGCCCGTAACGTAAGCCACTTTCTTGGTCATCGCTCGTTCCTCCAAAGTTGGTGTGATGTAAAGGTGCAGACCACGCGATCAGCGCTCGATGGCCAAGGCCACACCCATGCCACCGCCGATGCACAGGGAAGCCAGGCCCTTTTTCGCGTCGCGCTTGCCCATTTCATGCACCAGTGTGACCAGGATGCGGCATCCGCTGGCGCCGATTGGATGCCCGATCGCGATCGCCCCCCCATTGACGTTGACCCTACTCGTATCCCATCCCATTTGCTGGTTCACCGCAATTGCTTGGGAGGCGAAGGCCTCGTTGATCTCCATCAAATCCAGATCCTGAGGCTTCCAGCCTGCGCGCGACAGGCAGCGCGTGGACGCCGGTACTGGGCCCATTCCCATATAGGCTGGGTCGAGTCCAGCGTTCGAATAGGCGCGGATGGTCCCGAGCGGTTTCAGGCCCAGGCTCGCCGCGCGCTTCGCCGACATCACCACCACGGCAGCCGCGCCGTCGTTTAGCCCGGAGGCATTTCCCGCAGTGACCGAGCCCGCCTTGTCGAAAGCGGGCTTCAGACCCGCCAAGCTCTCGGCCGTTGCGCCATGACGCACAAATTCGTCGACGGCAAAGGCAATCGGATCACCCTTCCTCTGCGGCAACAGCACCGGCACAATCTCGTCGCCGAAACGCCCGGCCTTTTGCGCCGTCTCCGCCTTGTTCTGGCTGGCTGCTGCGAACGCGTCCTGCATCTCACGGGTGATGCCATATTTCTTGGCGACGTTCTCGGCCGTGGTTCCCATGTGATAGTGGTTGAACGCATCCCAGAGGCCGTCGGTGATCATCGTGTCAATCAGATTCCAGTTGCCCATGCGCATGCCTTCGCGCGAGCCCGGTAGGACGTGGGACGAAGCGCTCATGTTCTCCTGGCCGCCCGCCACCACGATATCGGCGTCGCCATCGCGCACAGCCTGCGCCGCCAGCATCACCGCCTTCAGCCCCGAACCACAGACCTTGTTAATGGTCATTGCAGGCACCATGTCAGGCAAACCCGCCTTGATACTGGCTTGGCGCGCTGGGTTCTGACCGCAGCCCGCCTGCAACACCTGGCCCATGATGACCTCGGAGACCTGCCCCGGCTCGATGCCAGCGCGTGCCACGGCCGCCTTCACTACCAGTGCACCCAGATCGACTGCGGAGGTCTTGACGAGCGACCCGCCAAATTTACCGACAGCCGTGCGCACGGCCGAAACGATCACGATATCTTCGCTCATGAATGGATGTCCTTGGTTAGCGATGAGAAAAAAAAGGAAAAATCAGATGCACTGAATCCAAATCAGTACAGAGATCATGCGCGTACTTTGACATAACGGCCGGGCGCTGGCTCGATTGGCTTGTATCCTGCACTGCCATAGGCCTTGGGCGCCGCCTGCAGGGGGCCCGCCTGCCCGGCCAGCCATGCGGCCCAGTCGGGCCACCAGCTGCCCGGGTGTTCGCTGGCCGATTCGAGCCATGCGTCAGCACTCGCCGGCAGCGACGCCTCGCCCGCCACGTGGCGCCCTCGAGCTGCCGCATCCAACCGCCAATGGCTACGCTTGCCTTTGGACGCCGGGTTGATCACGCCCGCAATATGACCACTCGCTCCCAGTACGAAGCGCGTACGCCCCGCGAGCAGGAGTGCCGAAGCGTAGGCGGAATGCCACGGCACGATATGGTCCTCGCGCGAGGCATAGACATACGCCGGGATGGCGATGCGCCGAAGATTCAACGGCTTGCCTGCCACGGTCACTGCATCCGGGCGTGCCAGCTTGTTCTCCAAGTAGGTGTTCCGCAGATACCAGGCCAGCATGGGGCCAGGAAGGTTGGTGCTGTCTGCGTTCCAGTACAACAGATCGAACGGCGGTGGCGTCTCACCCTTGAGATAGTTCCCCACCACGTAATTCCAGGTGAGATCGTTAGGGCGAAGGCTTGAGAATGCAGCAGCCAGCTCGGCTCCTCTGAGCAGGCCACCCTTGCCGATAGTGGCCTCGCGCATTTGCACTTGCGCCTCATCGACGAACACATCAAGGATGCCTGTGTCCGAAAAATCCAGCAGCGTGGTCAGGAACGTCGCGCTGTGCACAGGCTTACTGCCTCGCTGCGCCAGCACCGCAAGGGCTGTACCCAGAAGGGTTCCGCCCACGCAAAAACCAAGCGCATTGATGGCGCCGTCCTCCCGCGAGAGGGCCTTACCCGAACTTTGCGATGGGGGCTTCGATGCCTTGTTGGGCTTTGGCCGAGCAGCGACGGCAATTTCGCTTGCAACCTCGATGGCACGCAGCACACCGTGTTCAATGTAATCGTCCCATGTCCAATGCGCGCACGTCGCATCCGGGTTGCGCCACGACATCAACAGCACGCGCTGACCCTGTTCCAGCGCGTAGCGCACCAGCGAATTCGTCGGCTGCAGGTCCAGAATGTAAAACTTGTTGATGCACGGCGGCACCACCAGCAGCGGGCGCGCATGAACCTGCGCAGCCAGCGGCTTGTAGTCGATGAGCTGAAACCAGGGGTTCTCAAACACGACCGCACCTTCGCTCGTCGCCACGTTGCGACCAACCTCGAACTCGCTTTCATCCGTCTGCGTGAGCTTGCCGCGGCGCAAGTCTGCGAGCAAATTGTCCATGCCACGGCGCAGGCTTTCACCGTGGGTCTTCATCGCCGTTTGCATTGCCTCAGGATTGAGAGCCCAAATATTGCTTGGCGCGGCCGCATCCACCCACTGCTGCACGGCGAACCGGACCTTCTGCTGCGTCTTGGCATCGGCCTGCACAGCTTCGACCAACTCGAGCAGTGCACGCGCGTTGAGCAAGTAAAGCGCCGCAGTGTAGGTAGAAAAACGGTTTTCGCGCCAGCTCTCGCTGGCAAAACGCCGGTCCTTTACTTCGAGCGACTGCACGCTCCCGTTGAGAAGACCGGCCCACAGCTCGACATACTCCTTGGCAAACCGCGCCTGAATCGCAGCTACGCGGACGGGGTCAAGCTTGACAGCCTGTGCCTCTCCGGCCGTCTTTAGCGCCGCGGCAAAGGCTTGCTGCAGACCTTCAGCAAAGGCTGCGGCCTGTCCACCGGATTGCTCTGCGGGCCGGGTGGGTGCAGATGGGTTGGCTGCCATATCGGATCGTACTTTCAAGTTGCAATGTCTGAATCGGTATCTGCCTATCGCTGATACCAGCGTTTACGTAAGCAACGCGGGCATGCAGCTCAGCCAGCGCAGGAAAGGGGCATTCGGCACTCCTGGAAATTACGCAAACTGTTGGATGTGATGGCCCCTCCATGATCTTTTACGGCTAAAACCAGCGTTGACGCGTTCAGGTCATTCTTGAGCAAGCGCAAGAAAGTGTCAACGCGATCAGCCCTGCCTCTCGATGGTTATCCCTGGTGCAGCAATCCACACGAGCCCCGCCTGGCGCCCCGTGATCCGGTCGTGGCGAAATGTGTAATACCCTTGGCGCTCGGACACCGTGCACACCCCGCCTCCGCGCACCAGAGCCGAGGACACGCCGGCCGCTTGCAGACGCAGGCGCGCAAGCAAAAAAAGGTCCGCCCTCCATTTTCCTGGACGTGTCATGCGAAATGCCGTTTCCGACGCAGCCTGCCGGTCCACAAAGGCTTCGCGCACATCCTCCCCGACCTCGAAGTGCTGCGGCCCTATGGCTGGGCCCAGCCAAACTTGAACTGCTGAAGGTTCGCATTGCGCCTTGCCGCAAAGGGCCTTCAGCGTGTTCTCCAGCACTCCACCGGCAAGCCCCCGCCAACCCGCATGCGCTGCAGCCACCGCAGTGCCACCAGGGGCAGCGAACAGCACAGGCAGGCAATCGGCCACCAGCACACATGCAGCAAGATCGGGGGTCGTGGTGACCGCGGCATCGGCTTGGGGGACAGAACGTCGGTCCCAAGTATCGAGATCCGCAACCTCAGTGCCATGGACTTGATCGAGATAAACCACCTGCAACCCCGGGAACAGCGCGCCAAGACGCGCCCGATTGGCAGCGACTGCGGCGGCGGCATCGCCCACGTGGCTAGCGAGGTTCATGCCGCCCGTGCGCGCTTGGATGGAGCCATCGCCCGCTCCGTAGGGCCCCACGCTGTTGCCTCCATGCCTGCTCGTAAACACACCACGCACCCGTGCATTTTCCGGCCAGGATGCGCAAATCCAGTATTCAGGCCGCTCCATCGGACTCCCCCCAGTCGCGCGTGTCAAAGACGCCTGTACCGCCTCCCAGTGCCTGCCACTGGGCAACGATGTCGGCTGCGACAGGTGACCCAAAGCGCAATGCCCTTCTGCTCATCGGATGCGTGAAACGCAGAACTGCGGCGTGCAGAGCTTGGCGCTGTAAAGGTAGTAGAGGCGCGCCACGACGGCCATACAGTGCATCACCCAAAAGCGGCAGGCCAGCATGCTGTGCATGAACGCGGATCTGATGGGTGCGGCCAGTGTCCAGTCGGCAGCGAATCGCGGTGACGGGTCCATGTGCCGTGTGCAGTACGGCCAATGGAATCAGGTGAGTCCGCGCCGGTTTGCCATTCGGTACGACAGCCATACGCAGACGGTCACGGGGATGGCGGCCGATGGCGGCTTCCACCGTCAGGGGCCTCGCAAGCTCGCCCCAGCCAAGCGCCAGATATTGACGCCCCATGCTGCGCGCTTGCAACTGGCGCACGAGATCCGTTTGGGCCTCTAGGGTGCGAGCGACGACCAGCAGGCCACTTGTGTCCTTGTCCAATCGGTGAACAATGCCCGCACGCGGCACCCCGGCTGTTTCGGGGTAGCGCGCCAACACGCCGTTGAGCAGGGTACCAGTCCAGTTGCCTGCAGCTGGATGCACCACTAACCCCGCGGGCTTATCGATCACGACCAGTTGCTCGTCCTCCCACACGACCGCAAGCGGCACCGGCTCTGGCGAGAACGCCGCAGCTTCAAGGTCCGGAGGCACCTGGAGGACGACCACGGCCATGGCTCGCGCCTTGCTTCGCGGGGCCGCAAGCTTGCCGCCCATGCGCACCATGCCAGCTTCGCACCACGCTTTGAGGCGGTTGCGGGAGAACTGCGGGAACAGCTGAGCCAGCACTTTGTCCAAGCGAATGCCTGCGGCGCTTGAAGGAACATGCTCCTGCAAGATGGAGGCAGCGGTGTCCTGATCTCCTACGTCTGAATCAGGTAACTCGTCGGACTCGCCACCCAAATGGGCGCCTGGCACAAGGACAACGTTGGAATCGGGTGCTTGCATGGTGCCAGCATAGTGCAGCCCCCGTACTTGCAGAGATCGGCCGGGGCGATGCGCCCAGCGCCAGGTGAAGGCCGCCGACATCCCGCTTCCTATAATGCGCAGCTTGCCGCCACTACAACGAGTTGCATTGTGAATCCCACATCATCATCCCCAGGCGTGCGCATGACTTGGCGCGCCCTCGTTCTGCTGGTCGCGGCGCTGCTTGGCGCCTGCGCGTCCACTGCGGAAAAAGACGTCACAGTTGGTTGGTCAGCAGCCAAACTGTACAGCGAAGCCAAGGACGAGATGAGTAGTGGTGCGTACGACAAGGCCACCAAGTACTTCGAAAAGCTTGAGTCGCGCTATCCCTATGGCGTGCTGGCGCAGCAAGCATTGATAGAAACCGCTTACGGCTATTACAAGCAAGGCGAACGCGCCCAAGCGTTGGCTGCCTGCGACCGGTTTCTCAAGATCTACCCGAATAACCCGTATGTCGACTACGTGCTTTACCTTAAGGGCCGCATCAACTTTTACGATAACGACAGCTGGTTCGCTGGCCTTTCCGACCAGAAACTCTATGAACGCGACCAGCACGCTGCCAAGGAATCGTTCGAGGCATTCAAGGAACTGGTCTCCCGGTTTCCCAAGAGCAAATATGCGCCAGACGCGCTCCAGCGCATGGAGTACATCCGCAACTCCCTGGCTGACTACGATGCGCATGTGGCGCTGTTCTATTACCGCCGTGGCGCTTACGTGGCCGCCGCCGATCGCGCCCAGGAATCGATCAAGACTTATCCAGACACGCCCGCCACGCAGTTGGCTCTGGGGGTGCTAATGGACAGCTACGACAAACTCGGTCTGACGCAACTGCGCGACGATACCGAACGTGTACTCAAACTGAATTACCCTCAAAGCCCCTATCTCAGTCAGGGCCTGCCGCCGCGAAGCGAATCATGGTGGAGGCTCTGGTGAAGCTTAGGACCGTTTGTTGATGTGATCTTTAGCTGACATCGTCGCCACTCTAGGCCTGCGGCCATCGCTTGCGCGTGGAGGGTGGAGGTTCTTACGGCGCGATGCATGAGCGACCTCATGCACAACTGCATGAACGCTCCCGCCGCTAAGCGCCATCTCGCGGTTCAAGTGCTTGACGTAACACCTCCGCTTGAGCATGAAGATGCTGCTGCGGGTGGGGCGTCCATCCCATTGCTTACGGTTCTCCACGTTAGTGGCGCAAGTGTGGCGCGATTTGCAGCGCCACGGCGAGGCGTTTCCGCCGTAGGCGTGAGTTCGGACCGTTCCGGTCCACGTTGCTTCTGCCGCAGGCGTATCGTGCGCGCGCGGCCGTTCTCCCGGTGCCAACCCGATAGGACAAGATCCACCCCGCGCTGCGCGATCACCTGGGATGCGTTGGCCTCAGCGTCGTCCGTGGGCCCCGCAGCGCCGCCAGACGAGCATGTGGGCACCACCCATGACCTGATTTCTCTAGTTCATTCCTGTTGCTTCTAGTCTGCTTCTGGTTTGTGACTGTGCGCCACCAGAAAATCCATCGCCTCCTCAACCGCCTGTACCCGCCCAAAAGGCTGCAGCGAAGCCAACAGGCGCCTTCCCCAACCCGTGGTGACCAAGCGCTGGTCGCAGACTGCCAGCACGCCCCAGTCGCGCTCACTGCGCACCAACCGGCCAGCGCCCTGTTGCAGCGCAAGAGCGGCCTGCGGTAGTGAATAGTCCATAAAGCCGCTGCGCCCCACCGCCTCTAGACGTTTGAGCCGAGCGGCCACCATGGGATCGTCGGGCGGCGCAAAAGGAAGCTTGTCAATCACCACCAGAGTGAGTTTGTCTCCCGGAAAATCTACCCCCTCCCAGAAACTGTGGCTACCCACCAGTACCGCGCTGGAGTCGATCGAGAACCGCTGGAGAAGCACTTGCTTGGATTCGCTCGCCTGTTCCAAAACGGTCCGCCCCGGCGGTAGCAGTTCACGCAAACGCTGCGCGATGCGACCGATTGCGCGCAGCGTGGTTGTCAACACGAAGCTGCCGCCAGGATTGACCGCGATGAGTCGCGCAGCCAGATCTGCCACATGCAAGGCGTGATCGGCGTCGGATGGATGAAAGCCTGTGCGTGGCACCAGCAAGCGAGTTTGCCGTGCATAGTCGAACGGGCTTTCTACCCGCAACTCGCGCAGGCGAGGTGCTGCGACCCCCTCCATGGCTTCCAACGCGGGGCTACCCTCACCCAGTCCCAGCCGCGCGCGGGTGTAACGAAATCCGCCATCAAGCGTGAGCGTAGCCGACACCAGAACCCAAGCCTGGGGACGCTGCGCCAGCAACGCCGAGAACGCAGCCCCTATCCCTAGTGGTGTGGCTAGAAGCCGAAGATGGTGGCTGCCCACCTCAAGCCAGCGCACCGCCTCCTGCGCCGCGAGCGGTGGGGTGCTGACCTCCGGCTCGATTGCGGTGTCACGCTGCCAACTGGTAAGAAGCTCGCGCTGCTCGCGGCAGCGTGCAATCAAGCGCGCAAACTCGGGGGCCAGCGCGTCAAAGGGGTCGAGGGCAACTTCCAGTGCGGCCAGCTCCGCCTGCCACTGCCTCAGCGCATCACGCCAGCCCGGCAACGCCTGCGCTTGGCCCCAGTCCATTCGGTGCGCGCCCACCGGCGCGGTGAGGCGCTGGTCACGCACCGCCTTTTGCAGCCGACTGGATAAACTCTGCCAATCGGCGAGGCCCCGCGCCAACTGCGTGCCGCAAGCGAGAATGTCGCGTGCCAGCTCGTGTGCTTGCCCAGTACCGATGGTGGTGCCGAGGAATTGGGCACCGATATCAGAGAGCTGGTGTGCCTCGTCCAGCACCACAGTGGTTGCGCTGGGCAAGAGCTCGGCCACGCCTTCATCGCGTAGGGCCACGTTGGCGAAAAAAAGATGATGGTTGATGATCACAACGTCCGCGGCGAGCGCCTCGCGCCTGGCCTTCATCACAAAGCACTGTCGATAGTCAGGGCAGTCGGAGCCTAGGCAGTTGTCACGCGTGGACGTAACAAGAGGAATGATGGGCGAGTGCTCGTCGAGACCTGATAACGCGGACAAGTCGCCGTCGACTGAGGTGCCCGCAAAGCGGGCCACACGTCGCAACTCCTGCACGGCACGACGGGTATCCAGGAGGCCATCACTTTGCGCGCGCTTGAGCCGGTAGTTGCACACATAATTCGCACGACCCTTGAGAACGGCAGTGCGCACCTGCACGCCCAGCACCTCGCTTGCCAGCGGCAGATCTTTGCGGGAAAGTTGATCCTGCAAGGCACGTGTCGCGGTGGATACGATCACGCGCTCGCCATGCATCAACGCTGGCACGAGATAGGCCAGTGTCTTGCCGGTTCCGGTACCCGCTTCAGCCAGCAGGATGCCGCGCTCACCAATGGCACGGGACACCGCCGCAGCAAGCTTGCGCTGACCGGGGCGCTCGTGCCAACCGGGGAGCGCTGCCGCAAATAGACCGCGCTCACCCCACAGGGCGTCGAAGAGCAGAAAATCATTGGCGCCCGGGCTCGCCTCCGCCATATCCGCGCAGGGGGCGCCGCTGTTCTGCCTAAAATGCTTGGGCGCTTGTTCGAGTGGATTCAAGCGGGCTCATCCGGCTGCAAGGCCGATTCCAGGAGTGCGATGTGATCACGAAGCTGCAGCCGCTTCTTCTTCAGCCTGCGCAACAGGAGTTCCTGATCGGGGGCATGGTGCGCGAGCCGGTCGATGCTGTCGTCCAGATCCGCATGCTCCATGCGCAGTTCGATCAATCGCCGGTTGGCAGAACGCAGGTTCTCTTCCATCGGTCTTACCGCGTGCGTGCTTGGGAGGGCATGCGTCCATTGTATGAATCCAGGCTAACGCGCAAGGTAGAGCATCACACAGTGATTGGCTGATGAGTCCGACACATACCCGCCTTCAGTTGCAGGCTGCCACAGGCATCCACCGAGGCGACCGCCAGTATCAGCAGGACCGCATTGAAATCTTCCCCCACGCACGCGTGCCAGGGTTGGTACTGGCTGTGGTGGCCGACGGCATGGGCGGGCGCAGTGGCGGACGCATGGCAGCCGACCAAGTCATGCTCACTGCACAGCAGTTGTTTGACCGCTACGTGCCCAGCCAGGACGATCCGCGCAGCCTGCTGCACAGCATCGTGCGCGAGAGCCATCTGATGATCAAGCTCAGCGCAATTTCTGCCGAACAGGAGCCCCATTCCACAGTGGCATGTGCGCTTGTGGAGCCGAATGGAAGCTGCCACTGGGCGCATGTAGGTGACTCGCGGGTGCACGTCTTTCGAGGCGGGAAGCTCGAGACTCGCACAAAGGACCACTCCTACGTGCAAGAACTGGTCGACGCAGGCGCGCTGAGCGAGACCATGGCACGCAACCACCCGATGAGCAATGTGCTCACGGCCAGCCTGGGGGCGGACGAGGAGCCCCCCTTCAACTACGCAACTACGCGGCTCAACCCCGGGGACGTGGTTTTGCTGTGCAGCGACGGATTGTGGCATTACTTTGTTGATGCCGAACTGGGCTCGGCACTCGATCGACTCGACGCGCGCGAATCCTGTGAGTTTCTCATCGCGAAGGCGAGGCAGCGTGCCGCCGGAGGGGGTGACAACCTTTCTCTGGCCGTGCTCAAACTTCTGCCCAGTGACCCCAGTTCAACATCCGCACCGCACGTCGCCAAATCCCGATAAGCATCTCGCGGCTACGGTTTGGTATTCCCACCGGCGTACGGCAATCGGCATTCGTTCAATACCCGGGCGGTAAAGGAAGCGGTGGAGCCGGGGGCTTTTGCTGCGCGCGTCTGGCAGCGTCTCGTTGGCGGCGCTGGTAGTCGGCAAGTTTGGCCGCATAGGCGGACTCGGGCTGACTGGTATGTGCAGCGGGCGCTGGCCTTGGCACGCCCGCGCGAACCTTGGCACGCGGCCGTGAACTGCGCTGCAGCCGCTTTCGGGCCTGCTCCTTCTTGGCTGCATAAGCCGCCTCATGAGCCGCCTCCTGCTCGTGGCGCACGGCTGGACTCTGTTGCTTGTCGGCGGGTTTCTGCTCAGCCTCTGTGCGCCGGCTTTGGATGGTTTGCACGTTGGACAACTGGCGCTCACGCACATTACGCGCAACCCGCGCACGCTCGGCTGCGGCGCGCTGTTCACGAGCGGCGAGATCGAGAGCATTCAGCTGCGCGTCCAATGACCCAACCGCCGAGCGATAGCGTCGCGAGGCATCCTGCAAGCACTGGTTAACGAAGAATCGTTGCTGGCAGGCAGTCTGCTGGTGTGCATATGCGACGTCGAGATTACGTCGCTGCTGCTCGATCTGAATGCGCTCGGCAGCGCGTTCAGGTGTGCCAGCAGTTTTCTGTGCGCTGGCTTGTGCGACCGGCAAGGCAACCCCGGGCGACGGACCGGGAAGGTCTGCGGCCGCCTGTGCGGTCCTGCCGCTGGTCATCGATGCGACCAGCAGCACCAAGCAGACCGCCCTCAGCGCGACGTTTCGGCCGATGCCACGTGCACGCTCGCGCACGGCGACCGCGTGGCGCCAGTGGGGCAACCGTGTGATCATCATGTCAGCGCGGTCTGGACCTCGCGCCGTCCCTTAGCGAGATAGGCCGAAGTCTGCATTTCCAGCAGGCGCGAGACCGTCCGCTCGAATTCGTACGCGAGGGGGCCCGAGGGATACAGTGCGGCCGGGTTGACTTCGGCCGAGAGCACGAGCTTGATGTTGCGGTCGTAAAGTACGTCCACTAGCAACGTAAAGCGGCGCGCGGCACTCGCACGCTCGGGTGTCATGCGCGGCACGTCCGAAACCAGAACGGTATGGAAGCACGCTGCGATTTCAAGATAATCATTCTGCGAGCGCGGGGTACTGCACAGGGATTCAAAATCGAACCAGATGACGCCGCCTGCCCGCCGCAGGGCAATGAGCTCGCGGAATTCGATATGGAGCGTGGGGTCCTCCTCGGCCGCTTCCGCGACACATTCAAAGGTTTGCTCCATCGCAGCGTCGGCCTCTGACCCCAGGGGGCTGTGGTACAGGCTCATACTGCGCATGGCCCGGTGCCGATAGTCCCTGCCACCGTCCATGTGCTGCACGTCCATGTTGCTCTTGATCAGTTCAATTGCCGGCAGGATACGATCGCGGTGCAAGCCGTCTGGATACAGGGTATCCGGTTCGAAGTTGCTGGTGGCCATTAGCATCACGCCGTCGTCGAACAAACCCTGTAGAAGGCGATGAAGGATCATCGCGTCTGTCACGTCACTGATGTGAAATTCGTCGAAGCAGATCAGCCGGAAACGCCGCGCAATGCGGCGCGACAGTTCCTGCAAGGGATTTTGCGTACCCTGGAGTATGGCCAGTTCCCGCTGGACCTCCCGCATGAACTCATGGAAGTGCAGCCGCGTCTTGCGCACCACCGGCACGGTCACGTAAAAGGCGTCCATCAGAAAGCTCTTGCCTCGGCCCACGCCACCCCAGAGGTATACACCGCGTGGAAGTTCGGGATGAATGAGCATGCGCCGCACCGCCGAAGAGCGCCGCGACTTGTAGGCGACCCATTCGTCAAAGGCGCGCTGCAGACGAGCGATGGAAGCACGTTGCGCAGGGTCGGGCTTGAAGCCCCGCTCACCCAACGCCTGCAGGGCGTATTCCGTCACATCCATGAACAAACTTAGAAATTCAGGCTCCGACCGTCCGTGGCGAGTGCAGCTTCCTTCAGCGCCTCCGACAGCGTAGGATGGGCGTGGCAGATCCGGGCAATATCTTCGGCCGCAGCCTTGAATTCCATGGCAACAGCCGCTTCCGCGATGAGCTCGGAAGCCATCGGCCCAATGATGTGCACGCCAAGAATGGTGTCCGTCTCGGTATCGCTCAGGACTTTGACGAACCCCGTCGTGTCACCCAGCGCGCGTGCCCGACCGTTGGCCAGGAAAGGAAAGCTCCCTGCCTTGTATGCTCGCCCTGCAGCCTTGAGGGCCTGCTCTGTCTGCCCGACCCACGCGATTTCCGGACTGGTGTAGATGACCCAAGGCACGGTGTTGAAGTCCACATGCGGCTTCTGCCCACTGATACGCTCGGCCACCGCTACACCTTCTTCTTCGGCCTTGTGGGCCAGCATGGGCCCGCGCACGACGTCGCCCACCGCCCAAATCCCGGCAATCGATGTCCGACACTCGTCATCGACGGGTACGAAGCCTCTCGCGTCCGGCTGCAGACCAACCGCCTCCAGGTTCAGACCTTCGCTGTGTGGAATGCGGCCGATGGAGACGATCAGCCGATCCACCTCGAGTTCATGGGCTACACCCTTGGCATCGGCATACTGCAGTTTCACACCTTGGGCTTGTGCTTTCACCTCGGTGAGCTTGACGCCGAGTTGGATGTCAAGACCCTGCTTCGTGAACTGCTTGAGGGCCTCCTTGGCCAGTTGGGCGTCGGCAGCCCCGAGGAAATCGGGCAGAGCTTCAAGCACGGTGACTTCAGAGCCCAGGCGTCGCCACACCGAGCCCATTTCCAGGCCGATCACACCAGCGCCGATCACCCCAAGACGCTTGGGCACTTCAGTCAACGCCAGCGCTCCGGCATTGGACAAGATCCGGTCTTCGTCAAACGCAACCCCGGGCAAGGCACGGGGGCTGGAACCCGTGGCGATCACGACTTGTTTGCCAGTATGGGTCTGCGGCGTGGAGCCATCGACCTGCACCTGGAAACCCCCTTCCACCTTGCCAACAAAGGACGCACGTCCGTGTATAAACTGCACCTTGTTTTTCTTGAAAAGATAGAGGATGCCCTCGTTGTTCTGGCGCACCACCTGGTCCTTGCGCGCAATCATGCGGGCAAGGTCCAGGCCCAGCCCCTTAATCTGGATCCCGTGGTCGGCAAAAGCGTGCCCGGCGTGCTCATAGTGTTCGGACGATTGCAATAGCGCCTTCGACGGAATGCAGCCCACGTTGGTGCAAGTACCACCCGGAGCTGCCCCCCCCTTGGGGCCCACCCAGGCGTCGATGCAAACCACCGACAAGCCGAGCTGCGCCGCGCGAATGGCTGCGATGTACCCGCCGGGGCCGGCGCCGATGACGATGAGGTCCACTGGTTGTGTCATGGCTGTGCCCTCACAGGTTCAGCAACAGGCGCGCCGGGTCTTCCAGCGCTTCCTTCATTGCCACCAGGCCCAACACGGCCTCGCGCCCGTCAATGATGCGGTGGTCGTAACTGAGCGCGAGGTAGTTAATCGGACGGATCACGACCTGCCCGTTTTCCACCACAGGTCTTTCCTTGGTAGCGTGCACACCGAGGATGGCAGCCTGCGGTGGGTTGATGATGGGCGTGGACAGCATCGAACCGAACACACCGCCATTGCTGATGGAGAAGGTGCCGCCCGTGAGATCCTCGATCGCCAGCTTGCCGTCGCGAGCCCGTACCCCAAATTCAGCAATCTGTTTTTCGATGTCCGCAAAACTCATCTGATCGGCGTTTCGCAATATGGGCACAACCAACCCGCGCGGGCTCCCCACCGCAATGCCGATATCAAAGTACCCGTGGTAGATCACGTCGCTGCCATCCACCGAGGCGTTGATGATTGGGTACTTGCGCAGCGCGTGCACCGCGGCCTTCACAAAAAAGCTCATGAACCCGAGCTTGACGCCATGCTCCTTCTCAAAGCGATCCTTGTGGGCGTTGCGCAAGTCCATCACAGGCTTCATGTTCACTTCATTGAAGGTCGTGAGGATGGCATTTTCGGCCTGCGACTGCACCAGACGCTGCGCGATGCGCGCGCGCAGTCGACTCATGGGAACGCGCTGCTCCGGACGCTCTGCGTAAGCCGAGAGGTCGATATCGGCGTCCACCGGCGGTAACGCCTGGGGGGCATTGAACGGCCCGGCCTGGGGAGCCCGTGCCTGCGGCGCGACGGCCTGCGCCGGGGCTTTCGCCGAGCCCAGCACGTCGGCCTTGGTGATGCGCCCGCCGCGGCCAGTGCCGTCCACGTTCGCAGCATCGATTCCCTTCTCGGCCATGATCTTGGCCGCAGCCGGCATGACTGGCACCGTGGTGGCAGCGGCAGGCGTTGCCACCACTGGCGTTGCAGGGACGGACTGAACTGGCAATGGGCTGACTTGTGGCTTGGCGTCGGTGTCGATCTTGGCGATCACCTCGTCGGCCACGACGGTTGCACCGTCGGGCTTGACAATGTGTGCCATGACACCGGATGCCGGTGCCGGCACCTCGAGGACGACCTTGTCCGTCTCGATTTCGATCAGGATTTCGTCCTGATTTACGGCCTCTCCTGGCTTTTTCTTCCACTGCAATAAAGTGGCTTCAGCCACGGATTCGGACAATTGGGGAACCTTGACATCGATCAGTGCCATGGTGGTATCTCGCTAGGGATGTGAACGGGTTGTCGCCCCGCGCGCAGCCAGTTGGGCCAACCTAAGGCCTGCCCGGACCGCGGCGCGGAGAGCCTTGGGCTATTTTGTCAGGATGAAACCCTTGAGCTTGCCGAAGGCCGCTGCAAGGAGTTCCTTCTGCTGTTCGGCGTGTTTGGCGTAATAGCCGACCGCGGTGGACGCGGAGGCTGGCCGCCCGGCATAGCCGAGCCGCTGCCCATCTTGCAGATTCTCGTGAATGTGATGCTGGATAAAAAACCAGGCTCCCTGGTTCTGTGGCTCATCCTGGCACCACACTAGATCGCGCAACTGCGGATAGCGCTTGAGTTCGGCGGCAAAGGCCTTGTGGGGGAAGGGGTACAACTGCTCGAAGCGCACGATCGCCACATCCTGCGCATCACGCTGCGTGCGTTCGGCCAGCAGGTCGTAATACACCCGGCCCGTGCACACGATCAAGGCCATGAAGTCGGTCGCGGGAACCTTGAAGATCGA
>JABBOE010000203.1 GCA_019351955.1 Pseudomonadota bacterium | reverse complement strand
CAACCGCCTCATCGACCAGCAGGCCTACACGATCTCCGTGGACGAGATGTTCCGCTTGAGCGCTTGGCTATTTCTTGCGATGATCGTGCTCGTCTGGCTCGTCAAACCCTCCCCGCGTTCGGCGGCAAATGCTGACGCTGCTGGCGTGCATTGAGCATCAACTTGACCAATTCGTCCGCTTTGCGCCTCGTGAAAGACTCCACTGGGTCTGCGCTGCCCTGCTCAAACAGGTCCCCGCTTAGCGCATACAAAAATGCGTCTAAGCGAACAGACGCAAACAACAAGTGGCTGTCAATGGACGACACTCAAAGCGACACTCGTGGCCAATGAGCCCAATCGCGCGTTCCGCATCAACGCGCCCGAATCTCCCCGAATCGCGACGCGAACTGCTGAAAGGCTGCCCCTAAAGCGGCGGGCTCGCAACCGACCCGATGAGGAATGCAACTCGCATAAGCCAGCCCATTTCGCATGCAGGCCGCTCCCATCAGCATTCGCGCCGATTGACCGTCACCAACGTCCGCTGAAATGCACGAAAGCGACTCTGCGTTAGGGCTCAAGCGGAGCGATTAAGGCAGCCAATCCCTCTCGATCCGTGATCTGCAATTCTCGAACGCTCAAGTTGATAAGGCCGTCGCGATGGAATCGGGATAAAAGCCGACTCACCGTTTCCATCGTCAGGCCAAGATAGCTTGCCATTTCCTCTCGGCTCATGTGCAACGTAAATTGCCATGATGACAAGCCTCTAGCCTTGAAGCGCTGGGAAAGATCAAGTAGGAATCGCGCCAAACGTTCCTCGGCATGTGCGCTACCCAGGTTGAACTGGTTTTGTTGGGCGCGTGCCAAACGGTTGCCGATAAGACAATGCAGCTGATGCTGCAACGTGGACACGTCCCGCGCAGCGAGTTCCAGGTCTCGAATGTTGACTTCGCATGCTTCGCTCTCCTCCAGAGCGACAACGTCGATGGCGTACCTCTGTGCAACAAGATTTTCCAGACCCATCAACTCGCCCGGAACGTGAAAACCAAGGATTTGATGCCGGCCGTCCGGGCTATGCACCACAGACTTGAACGAACCCACGTGTACCGCATACACCTTGTCCATTGCCGCGCCTGATCTGAATAGGCACTCGCCCTTTTCCACTTGCATCGTGCTGTGCACGATCTCTCGCATCCGACCCAACTGCTCTCGGGGCAACGCAGTCGGCAAGCAGAACCGACTTTGATAGCACCGATCACATGGATGCGGCTTGTGGAATTGTTGGACAGTCGCAGCGGGGATTGTTTTCATGGTCGCGGCGAGTAAGTCGTTTTCTGAACAGTCTCATAACTCGCATGTACGTGCCTAGCTTGACCCTACCTTGCTCCAGGCTTAGCAGCGCGATGCAATCTAGCTTGGCGCAGCCGCCCGGTAAGTCATTTTCTTGATTGCTAAGTCAGCTTTTGCCGACGCCGACTGCATCCACTCATCCAGCACGCTCGGTAAATTCGCAGGAGGAATCTTCAGGCTTGCCATGGTTTCCCCGTGGCTACTCTGAACAGTCATGCCAGCCTTGCGCACGATGTGCATCATGGGGCCGTTCTCGCTCAAACACTGCAAAGTCAGCGTCTGGATGCCATGATTGCGCGCGAACAGCACCGCACGCTGGAACAAGCGATAACCGAAACCCTTGCCTTGAGCCTTCGGGATTACGGATACCCCAAACTCGGCTTCACCTGTGTCCTTGGGCATTCGCGAAATACCAATATGGGCAACTGCGATGAGCTCGAGCTTGTGATTGAAAATGCCGAAAATCTCATCCTGATTGAAGTCGATCTGGTTGATGTAGTTCTGCATTTGTTCATCGCTAATCGCGCACCCAAACCGCAGGTAGCGGTCGCGCGAGGTCAGGGTCCGGAAATGTTGCATGAGAACACGCTTGTGCCCAGCCTCAAGGTGCACCATCGGAACGATCTCCGGTGCCGGCTGATTGAAATATGGCAGAACCGTGCTCTCAGTGCTCATCGCGCTCTCTCACCTTCATGCCCCAACTTGTCCGTCCAAAACAACATAGCAGCTCTGAGGCATTGGGCAAAGCCTCACTCTCGATGCAAACGCGGTAGACAAAGAATCTAGCCAGTCTCTTCCGTTTCCAAGCACTCGCCGCCAAATATGTCGAGGCCACTTGCCGCGATACGGAACCCCGGATTGCCTTGCGTTGAATTCAGATCGGAACACCCAGGGCCTTGCGATGTCGCGCATAGCGCCATCGCATGCCGATGCAACTCAAGAACGCCCCCTCCGTCATGTTGCTCCTAAATGGACGGATATTCCGGGGTTGATACCAACGGGGGTTGCCGTGACTTGTCTAGCGCCCCCGCTTCGACATAACCGTAGTCCATTGCTTTGCGCATCCAAGATGCCGTCTGATCATCGTCTCCGACGCCCATTCCAATTTGGCAAAGCATCCCCAAGCGTAATTGGGCAGGGCTACAACCTTGCTCGGCGGCTTTACGCAGCCAGTTGGCCGCCTGCGCGAGATTCTGGGTCACTCCTTGTCCTTCCTGATACAGAACGCCAAGGCGGTATTGCGCAGACCCGCACCCTTGTTCGGCGGCCCGGGTAAACCAGAACGCGGCCTGCCCGAAATCTTCAGCCACGCCCAGACCCTGTGCATAAAGATCGCCGAGGTGATACTGCGCCGTGCTAAGCCCTTGCTCGGAAGCCTCCCGCAGTAAGCCAAACGCTCGTATGAAATCCCTGGTGACTCCCTGCCCGTTCTTGTAAAGAAGACCGAGGCCACTTTGGGCCCTTGCATAACCCTGCGTGGCTGCCCTGCCAAACCACGATGCTGCCTTCACGAAATCTTGCACAACACCATTGCCTTGCTTGTAGAGGGCCCCCAGGTGATATTGCGCGGGTACGTTGCCCTGTTGTGCCGCCTTCAAGAACCATGCAAGCGCTTGGCCATAGTCCCGCATCGCCTTGCAATGTAAACCCATGGCTAACGCGTCGTGTTGATCGACTGTTGCCGCGCCGGTTTGCGAGATGGCAAGATGATTGGGATCCTCGCTTGCTGGCGAGTCCGTCAATGGCCTCTGGTCTGCATTCATGATCAAGCCTCCTTGCTACTGAGCTTTGTCTCAAAAGACCAGCACCGCTTCCACGAGTCAACGTGAGAGTAAGAGCATAAGTGCGCATCCCAGGATGCTCGTTGCCTGATGGGCATGGTGCCCTTGAGCAGCCTATCCAAGCAACTCTCGTACCACTCAGTGCTTTCCTCTCTGAATCATCAATGCCTTGTCCACATCGGCTTCGCACCTGCTGCCGCGGATAGAGAAATGCACGCAAAAATGCCCTTTGTTGTCGCCGCGGCGGGACAGCAGCATCATTTCCTTGGCAAGCTCTTGTAAATCAAGGCTTTTTTTGTCGCAAAAGCCCGACGAAAGGATTCTTTTCGCAAGGTACGTGATGATCTCAGCTTTGCCGCAGTTTCACAATCGATTTCTACGCCCTGACGAGGTGGTCGCGTTGCCGGCGCAGCAAGTGACGCGCCGGCAACGATGAACCTTGGCGAGATTCAAGCTTGGAATCGCATCAAGCAGGGCAGTCCAGTGAAGTGGCACAAATATCGCCCCGACGTCTTTCGTCGAGCCAGAAAATGTCTGCTGAGTCAGCGCCGTGCTGGGCGCCTCCATGGTCCATCGCAACACCCATCGACGCACGCGCCGTGGCTCTTGCCAGACAAATGTTCTTCAAGATTGAAGGCCGGTGAGCCGAACTCAGCCATGCACGTTGGTCGCGATCATCGGCTGCTTATCACGCATGAGGTCAAGCCATCTGCGGGCGGCTTGGGAGAGATAGGCCCCCCTGAGCCAAGCCAGATCGATCCGCCATGGAATTTCCGGATCGACCAGAGCCGACACAGCAAACTCTCCGGGTCCAAGGCTCTGAAGCTCCGATTTGGGCAGCAGGGCGACGCCAACACCGCTGCGAACCAGTTCATGGATGAAGCTGATTTGTCCACTGCGTCCCGCAATCTTCGGCGTGAACCCGCGCTGCCGACAAGCTCCCTCAATGCGTTCATTGAGCATGTAGGGCTCTAGAAACATGATCAACGGTTCCTGCGCGAGCTCCGACAATCGCACCGTGTCGAAACGCATCCAGCGGGAGCGCGCTGGCGCCAAAAGCGCCAGTCTGTCGTCGATAAGCATGACATGATCAAAGCGCGATTCGTCCAGTGGCGCGAGCAAGCCCCCGAGCTCCAGTTTCCCTTCGATTAATTCCGCTTCGATCGCGCTAGATCCGTCCTCGAAGAATTTCAGTTCGATCTCGGGGTGCCGGAGTTTGTACGCCCTGATCAGCGGAACGAAAAGATGGGGACCGAGCGGTGGGACTCCAATGCGAAGCTCACCCCGCCGCGCCTCCTTGAGATCGGCCAGTTCGGCATGGATGTTGGCTGCTGAAAGCAGTAATGCTTGCGCGTGCAGAAAGACGATCTGGCCCGCGTCTGTCAGTCGAGACTGCCTGCTGTTTCGCTGGAGCAGCTGCTCTCCCATCTCTTCTTCCAGTTGCCGGATCAGTTTGCTGACCGTTGGCTGCGTCGTTCGCAGGCTATCGGCAGCGGCGGTGAATCCTCCCGCCCTGACAACAGCGACAAGGGCTTGCAGCGCACGGAAATCCATGTCTCAAGTATTCCTTTTTGGAATGGATTCCATCATAGATCAGCATTCACGACATGACACACAAAGGCTAACCTTTGAAACAACGTCGCCAAAAAGATCTTCATCATGCTGAACCTAGTGTCCTGTCCCGTAAATAACTGGCATTAATCTTGCATGCCAGTGCGGTATCTTTGAACCCGAGATACCGCGATGAAAACAGGCAGGCCGAAGGCCGAACTTTTGCTGACGGACGCGGAGCGTTCGCAGCTT
>JABBOE010000202.1 GCA_019351955.1 Pseudomonadota bacterium | reverse complement strand
GCCGACCGCGCGCTGTATCACGCCAAGCACCTGGGGCGCAATCGGGTCTCGGCTTGAGCATGGACACGGCACATCCCCCGACTACAGCGCCACAAGGCGCTTAGTCGTGGGAGCATTCACATCCTCGTGCTTGTCCAAATAAATGCTGTAAGGGCCGCCGCAAGCCACTGTTTCAGAGAAGCAGTGCCGTGCCACAACCCGCCAACAACAATGGCATGCCGATGATGACGACGATAAGTAGCAGTCGAGACATAATGAACCCCCTCCATATGAGCCGCAGAATTGAGCGGAACTTGCCATTTTCAACAGTCAAGTGTTAACTTGACGACACGAAGATTAAGCAGATGGCAAGGTGAGCTCTATCCGATATCAGTCATCGCGGCGTTTTTCGCTCGATGCGCCGCCCACGCATTCAGGGGGGATCAACTGTCTCGATCCCTCATTGCTCTGCTCACCGCGAGCCTGCCTGCTCTGGTTTGGATCGCTCCACGACTGACGTGGAGCGGGCCGGATCCATGCAGTACAAATGGCGCCGTCGATGGAATCCACCGAGATCGAATCCGGCGCTCTTATTGGGCAATACCAACAACTCGAACTGCCGAGCGGATTCGTGAGAGTCGAACGGCAGAGTCGCCTCGTGCTCAGGCGGCAGCACGTCCCGGTCGAGTGCTGCACGCTGAGCGCGATCTGCGAAGTTTCCCTTCCGGAGGGTGGTGGCGGGCCGGACTTGCTGTTCAAGGGCGCCATCGCGTATGTGCCAGGTCGCAGAGACCATGAAATCCTCTTGCCTGCCAGCGAGATTTTTTCCTGCCGATTGAGTCAATCCGCGTTCCTGCGAGAGGCCGATACGCTGGGCCACCTTGTCCCGGGGTGTTGGCGTGAACCGCTGCTTTTTGTCGGTGTCGCACCGGGCGATTTGAACGCGGTGGCCAATACGCTGCTCTGTCTTCAACATTTGAGCGCATTGTCTTCATCGGTTGCACTCGACCATGATCGGCTTGCGTCATTGATGATGGCTCGCTTGGTTGGCCTCCTGTTTGCACCAGCGCGTCGCCCCGAGCAAATGCTACGCATCGATGCCTATTGCCTCGCACAGCGTGCGCGCGCCATGGTGAGGAACACGGCCATACCGTTGACCGTGATCGACCTGTGCAGCGCGTTGGGGGTCAGTCGCTCCATTTTGCAGCGCTGCTTCTTGCAAGCCTTTGGAATTCCGCCGCGCTTGTATTTTCGTACTCTGCGATTCAACGAAGTGCGGCGCGCCTTGCAAGCGCCAAATGCCGAAGACGTTTCCGTGACGTCGACCGCCATGCGCTGGGGCTTCTTCCACCTGGCGCGGTTCGCGCACGATTACTACACACAGTTTGGCGAACTTCCTTCTAAAACGTTCAAGGGCGCACGGCCCCGTCGAACCCATCCCAGATCTCTGCGCCGTCAAAGATGAGCGTCTTTCGCCAGATGGCGCGGCACACGGCGACCTGGAGCCACGATCACGCACGGGCGTGTCGTCTTGAAGTTACTGCGAAACGCAGGACTGCTATATGGCCGGCCTGTCTAGCTGCGCCGCCTTCGTGCTTGTCAATAGCATCTATTGCTCAATGGGTTACGTTGCTAACCCGAATTGTCTATCCCTGGCGCGCCAATAGCCTTGACCGACAAAATAATTCATGGTTGGGCCTGCACTCGCCTAAGGAAAAAATCCGAACATCGGGCCTTTGGCAAGTCAATGCGCTCGACGGCCCAGTATTGGATGATGACGACCTCCAACTGATTGCGGACTCCCTTATTCGCTAACGCAATGAGGCGTACCTTATCGACGCGGTGCCGCCGCCGCTGATCCATGAAGGCCGCCTTGACGGGAAGCTGAGTAGCAGATTTCGGCCATCATGCATCGCCAAAGTCGTCCGCTAGTATCTCCATGCTATTCGGCGGTTTTTCCTGGAACCGTTACTAAACAGCAGTGACAAGCCGCTGGCCAACCACACCATCGCGCGCAGCGGGTCAGGCCAGGGCGCAGACGGTGGTTGACGCCTCCCATCGAACCAACGGCTGGCTCAAGTCGACGCCGCGGCGCATTGCGGTCATTTCGGCCACGATGCTCATGGCGATCTCCGGCGGTGTCAGCGCCCCCAGGCGCAATCCAACCGGCCCGCGCAGGCGAGCGGCCTCCTCGGCGCTGACGTCAAACTGCAGCAAACGCTCACGGCGCTTGGTGTTGTTGTGCATGGATCCCAACGCGCCCACATAGAACGCCGGCGTGCGCAGCGCCTCCATGAGCGCCAGGTCGTCGAGTTTGGGGTCGTGCGTGACCGCGACCACAGCACTGTTGTGGTCCAGGTTCATTGCCAGCACCAGGTCGTCGGGCATCAATGTGGACAGGGTGACGCCGGGCAGTTCACTCCAGCCTTCGTGATATTCGGTGCGCGGCTCGCACACCGTGACCTGATAGTCGATCATCACCGCCATCGATGCCAGGTAACGCGAGAGCTGTCCGCCACCGATGATGAGCAGGCGCAGGCGCGGGCCGTGCACGGTCACGAGATGGGTGCCATCGAACGTCACGCGGTCGCCGTCGAGTGCCGGCTCCAGGCGGACGAGGCCCGTTTTCAGGTCCATGCGTCGCTGCACGCGATGGCGGCGCTCAATGTCCACCAGCAGCTCGCGTAGCTGCGAGTGCGGCGCCAGCGGCTCCAGCACGATCTGCACCGTGCCGCCACAAGGCAGGCCGAAGCGGCGCACCTCCTCCGCGGTTTGTCCATAGGTTGTGACCTCCGGCTTGCGCAAGGCCAGCTCCCCGCGGGCCACACGCTCGATGAGGTCATCCTCGATGCAGCCGCCCGACACGGAACCGGCAACCTGCCCGTCGTCACGGATGATCATGAGCGAGCCCGGTGGACGCGGCGCCGAACCCCAGGTGCGCACCACGGTGCCGAGCGTGACCCGGTGTCCCTTGTCCAGCCATTGCAGCGCGGTGCGCATGACTTCAATGTCGACGCTATTCATGATCAACTCCAGAAGGTGAACGCGGGGCGTGCGGGGACTCTTCCGCCGCATCGCCGCCAACCGAAAAACCCGGTGCTACCGCTTGCCGAGGTCAGCCGCACACACGAGGCACTGCGCCCTAGGTCCGGCGGGGGACCGGCCGAGCGACGGCAACGGCGCTGCACGGCTGGCACAGGCATGGGCTCACGCATCGGCATAGGTGTGCAGCTGATCGGAGCCCGAGCTCGCATGCACGCTGGCGTTGAAGGACACAATGATGCGCTCGGCGTCGCCCGCATAGGGCATGGCCTGGTGCGCAAGCCAGGACGGGAACACAACCAGCTGCCCTGGCAAGGGCGGCACATCGAGATGGGGTGAGAGCAGGTAGGCGTTGCCGAAATCCATGTGCGCGCCGCCCAGATGGTTGAAGTGGGGGCCGTAAAAGCGCGTGACGCCGTTGCCTGCGCCCAGAACCGGATGCGCTGCGCGTTGCGCCTCGGGGTCCACCTGCACGCAATACACGCCGGACCACGAGCAGTTGCCATGGGTATGCACGTCGTGGTGGCTGCCCTGGCTGGCGATCTGGAACCACATGCCGCGCAGGGCGATCTGCAGGCCCGGCGTGGCCACGGGCCAGGCGCCCTGGTTGGCCAGCACGACGGTCTGGCGCATGCTGTCGACGATGAAGCCAACGAGAGCGTCCCACTCGGGGAGGCGGATGCGCTCAAGCAGGTCGTCGCCACTGGCGTAGAAGGTTCGCTTGTCGTGCGGCGCATGCGGATCGGTCGCGCGCATGGCTTGGAAGACCCGCGCCAGCAGGGTGTTGACGGAGTCGGCCTGCGCAAAACGGTGCAAGCCCAGCGGCGTCGGCCACAGCGGAAGCAAAGGAGTGGGCGTGAGCATGGCGTGATTGGTCAGGCCGAGCGCACGAGGTCCGCCGGCCAGCGCAGCTGGTGGCCTGTGCGCGCGGCCAAGGCCTCGATGTCCTCCGGGGTGTCCACGTCGATGCGGTAGCGCTGGTTGGGCGTTGCCCAGTGCTGCACCTCATCGGGGTGCGCGGCTTGCCACTGGCGGCAGCCGATGCGGGCGTCGCCGTTCAGAATCTGCTCGCGCACGGCGGCGCTGAACATCACCGGGTTCCCCGGCTTGCCATCCACCGTGGGCTGCACGACCTGCGCGGGGGCCGAGCGTTTCTTGTATGCGCCAATCAGATCGGTAATGTCCTGCGCATGAATCAGCGGCTGGTCAGCCAACGCCACCAGCACCGCGTCGATTTTTGAGGACAGTGCCTGCAGACCCAGGCGCAGCGACGACACCTGCCCCGCATCAGGCTCCGGGTTGTGCACCAACGTGACCGGAAACTCCTGCACGGCTTGCTCGATCCGCTGCGCATGGTGGCCCAGCACCACCACCAACTCGTCCACACCGGCGCCCGACAGCGCAATGATCTGGCGCCGGATCAGCGGGACGCCGCCGAGCTCCAGCAGGCTTTTCGGGCGATGGCCCATGCGCGAGCCCGAACCCGCGGCCAGCAGCACCGCACCAACGGCGAGCCGGCTGTACAGCCCGCCGCCTCCTTTGAGAATGCAACCCATGGTGCTTCAGCCCCCGCAGCAGGATTTTTTGGGGGCATCTGCAGGCGCTTCGGCCACAGGGGCTTGCGCCATGGCTACAGCGGCCATTTTCGTCGCGCCGCCACAGCAGGAATGGGCTGACGCCGCAGACTCTTGCGCCGTGACCGTCGTGGACGGCAGCGGCTCGGCCGCCGTGTCTGCGGTGGCGTGCGCGGGTGCACGACGTGCGGCCACCACCGCTGCCAGCACCGACAGCGCGATCTCCTCGGGCGTTTGCGCGCCGATATGTTCACCTGCAGGCGCCACGATGGCCGCAACCTGCTGCGTATCTTCACCGCTGGCGACGAGGCTTTGCTTGAGCACCGCTGCCTTGCGCGCGCTGGCCACAAACCACAGCCGCGCGGGCCGCAGGCCGAGCGCGGCCTTCAGCCCCTGCAGGTCGCGTCGGCCCTGGGTGGCCACG